>CAYUSL010000253.1:0-8696 GCA_964447125.1 uncultured bacterium
TGAACAACGCCGGCGCCAACCTTCCCGGCTTCCGCAGCGAATGGGAGCCCGAGGTGTTCGAGGAAACGCTCCACATCAATCTGGTGGGTGCGTTCCGGCTCTCGCTGGCCGTCCGCGAACGGCTCGCCGCGAGCACCCTCGCTGGCGGCGCGAGCGTCGTGAGCCTCGCGTCGCTGGCGGCGTTTTCCGCCGTCCCGCTCGTGCCCGGCTACGGCGCGGCGAAAGCCGGCCTGGTCCAGCTCACCAAGAACCTCGCCGCTTATTGGGCGCCGGATCGAATCCGCGTCAACGCCGTGGCGCCGGGCTTCATCGCCACGCGCATGACCGAAATCATGGTCGGCAGCGACGATCTCTCGCGGCCCGTCCTCGAACGCACTCCTCTCGGCCGCTGGGGCCAACCCGAAGACGTCGCCCCCGCCGTGCTCTTCCTCGCGAGCCCCGCGGCCCGGTTCATCACCGGCCAGGTGCTCGTGGTCGACGGCGGCTACTCGGTCGTGTGCTGACGCGCCCTGAAGTACGCGCCGAGATCTCGTATTCTGCTTGGGTCCGCTGCGAGCGCTTGCGGCGGCCGAGAGACCGGCCGCCCTCCACCCGAGGCGGCCTCGTTGGAGGCGCGTCGGTCCCTCGACGCGCCCGCCGTCACTCGGAATCGTGCGACTGCTTCGCGTGGGTGTCGAAACGATGCGGCGTCACCGTCCCCAGCGACATCGATTCTGGGTGAGGATCAGCTCTTCAAGCGCCTCGCGGCGCTCGTGCGGCGCCGCTGGCGCCGGGTGCGATCGACGGCGAGCGCGGAGACCAGGGCGCCGAGCGGTCGCTCGGGATGCGCGATCGGGGCTTTTCAAGGGGTTGGCGGTCGGATCAATCCAAATCGGGAACGGTCACACTGCGCGCCTGCGCAGACACAGGCGGCGTAGCGCCGCGAGCGATAGCAGCACCGCGCACGCGACCGCCGTGGGCGCGGCGTCCGCGCCGGTGCGCACTGCACAGCCACCACCGCCGAGACCGGCGTTGAGAGGCGGTGGCGCGCACGCGTCGCCGACTCCGTCGCTGTTGCTGTCGAGCTGATCGACGTCGGCGAGCGACGGGCAAACGTCGCGGGCGTCGGGCACGCCGTCGCCATCCGAGTCGGTGTCGTTCGACTGATCGCACGCATCGCCCTGACCGTCGTGGTCGGCGTCGGTCTGGAAGGGATTGAAGAGGAACGGACAGTTGTCGCGGCCGTTGGGCGTGCCGTCGCGGTCGAAGTCGGGAGCGGCGTCCGAGCCGCCGTCGCACGCATCACCCACGCCATCGCCATCGTCGTCGTGCTGATCGCCGTTCGCTGCGTCGGGGCAGTTGTCCGAGGTGTCGGGCACGCCGTCGCCATCTTGATCCGCGGGTGGCGCTCCACCCGGATTCGGGCCGGCGCCATCGACGTTGCGACCCGCGCCGATGGTGAGCGCATCCCAGTAGGAATCGAGGACCAGCGTCGTGCCTTCGGTGAGTGTCGACGGCCCTGCAAGCGCGATCGGCGCCGCGCCGCCATCGCGCGCCACCGCGCGCACCGTCGGCGGCGAGGCACCCGCGGGATTTCGAAGCACGCGCACCGAGAGCGAGCGCGTCGCCGGCACGGAATCGATCCACAACCACGCACCGGGGAGAAACGCGGGAGCGTGAAGCTCGGGTAGCTCGTCGGACCAGCGCGGCGACACGTAAAGCAACTCGCGGCGGCGATCGAGGGAGATTCCCGAGAGCGCCTGCAACGCCGACCAGGCGCCTGGCGCGCTCAGATACGAGGAAAGCGGTCCTTTGTTGCCCACCGGAGCGTCGTAGACCAAGGACGCCGACCACGGATCACCGTTCTTCTGCCACTGGACTTGATAGGCACGCCGGAACACTTCGAGCCCATCGCGGACGTAACCGGCCTGAATTGCCTCCGCGCCCAGATACGGAAGCATCTGCAAGAGAAACGTGGGCGTCGGCGCGATCGTACCGTCTAGCGCCACCTCCATGGGTGGCACCGGCGCAAACGGTTTCAGGTGACGGAAGAGCGAGTCGCGCACCGCCGCATCCACGATCTCAGCGCCGAAGACGGGCGTCGAGCCACCGAGCCGCGCCAGCCAATCTCCCGCGAGTGCCGCAGCGAAGCGGGTGTCGATGCGCTCGCGCGTGCGGCCGTTGGCCCACTTTCGGAAGCCGTCCCCGGTCCAGAGCTGGGCGATCGTCGCATCGCGGGCCTTCGTGAAGCGATCGCGCAGGCTCTTGGCGCGCGCGCCATCGCCCATGGCATCCGCGAAATCCGCCGCCAGCCGGAGCGTGCCGAGGTACGTGGTCGCCGTGTAGACGAACGAGCCTGCAGGAAGCGCCTCGTAATCGAAGGTCGAACCGCCTTCGGGGATGCCGTCGTGGTCGCGATCGGCGCTTTCGAGCCACGCGAGCGCGGCCTTCACCCGGGGCCATTGGCGGCGTGCGAAATCCTCGTCGCCGGTCCAGCGCCACGCGCGCACCACCTGGCCGATCCAGCTACAGGCAAGATCCGGCCAGTCGGTGATGCCGTAGGAGACATCGGGCGAGCCGATGGTCTCGTGGACGTTGCCGAGGAAGTGCGGGATGCGACCGTCGGGAAGCTGTGCTGCGCCGAAGAGATCGAGCTCGCGGCGATCGAGTTGCGAGTAGAGCCCGGCGTAGAAGCCGTGGCCGGCCATGCGCTGGTCCATCGTCCCCAGCGCACCGTCCATGTAGACGGGACTTTCCAGCGATGTGAACCGGCCATCGCGCGTGAGCACGGTATTGGCCACCGCTGGAAACGACGCGTTGAGCAAGAACGCCGCGAGCCAGCCAGGAAGATTCGAGTCGAGCACCGGTTGCTGCCATGCGGCGGTCTCGGCGATGAGCCGATCGCGCTGAGCGAACGCGTAGCTCGCCACGTCCTCGACACTCCCGAACCGGTTCGCGAACCAGTGGCCGACGTCTTCGGTGGGACCGTAGCCCTTGCCGTCGACATCGCGACGCTGCAGCACGTGCTCGGGCATGTGCCACGCGAGGACGAACGTCACCTCGCGATCGGCCCGGGGTGGCACGGTCAAATCCAGACCCACGACTCCCGCGCGACGCAGCCCTGGCAAGGGCTCGGGAGCGCTGGGCTCGCCACCCGACGCGAACGCCGACCACCACGGCACGTCGCTGCCTCCCGACTGCCAGGTCGGCACCCGCCACACCCGCTCCCCTGCTCCCGAATCGACGCCGATGAAGTGCGTGCCCTGGACGTTGCGCTCGATCCCGCTGCGCGATTGCGTGCTATCGAAGCGCAGCCCCTCCAGCGTGCCGGTCGTGCTCGGCTGCTGCTGGTTGCCGAACACCGGATTCCACGAGATCCCGCGCTGCCCGCCGAAGCCGACCAGGTTCGGCCAGGAGAACGCGAGCCGCGCCGAGGCCGCGCTGAACGACGGGTTGTGCAGTGTGACGCGGAAGAGCGCCACCGGCAGCGACGAGTCGTCGGCGCTTTCGGCGACCAGCGGCGAGAACGCCGCGAGCCGCACTTCGAGCGGAAAGCGATCGTCCTGGAACGAGAGCCACGCGCGAGGGAACAGACCGAGGAAGCGCGTGCCGTGCGGCTTCTCGACGCCGTCGTACTCGCCCTCGGGAAAGAGTCGCAGCAATCGCCCCTGCCAATCGCCGCTGCCACGCGCGGCGACGGCGAAGAAAGCGTCGCGCAGGAGCCCCGTATCCCGGTCCCAGTTGTGGTTGGTGGTGGCGCGCGCGAAGGCGCCGTCGGCGTAAAGCTCGACCTTGCCGACACCCATGCCACCGAGCGGCACGCCGGATTGCCAGCGGGCGTTCTCGACCGTCGCAGCAGGCAGATCGGGTCGCGCCCACGGGTCCGCCGCGCGCGCAGGAGTGCCGTCGAAAACGCCCGTGAGCGATGCCATCCACACCAGCAACACGAGGAGCGCGCGCCCGGAGATCCGCATGGCCGCGCGACTGTAACAGGCGACACGATCGCTCGCCGCGCCGGGCTAGCCCTGAAACAAGCGCGTCGAGTATCGGGCATTGTTCATCGGTGCGAACCATGGCACGCGCCAAAGTCGCGCCGCGAGGCGACTTGGGGGTGGGGCCCCACGAAAACCACGCTTTTCGTGGGGCGGGGGGCTTGAAAAGCCCCCGATCACCTTCCTCGACGACCAACCTGCGCACCGGTCTCCACGCTCGCCTTCCATCTCGCCGCGAGCCAGCGGCGAGCCGCCGAGCGAAGCGAGGCGACTCGGGGGTGGGGCCCCACGAAAACCACGCTTTTCGTGGGGCGGGGGGCTTGAAAAGCCCCCCGAGACAACGTCGAGAGGACTCCGATGAACGTGCGACAGGCGCGGGTGCAGATCCGCGAGCGCGCCCCCACGGAGGTGCTCGATCTGGCGCTGGTCTTCATCAAGCGCAACGCCCGCGCGTTCGCGATGCTGAGCGCGGTCTTGGTGATTCCCACCACGGCACTCGTGTGGGCGCTGGTGGAGAGCGCTACGCCTGCACCGATCTACGCGCTCTTCGTCGGATCGAGCATCGCGGCCACGGCGATTCGAGCACCGGTGGTGCTGCTCTGCGGCCATGCGATGTTCGCCGAGCGCGTGCCGCTCGGCTGGGTGTGGAGCGACACCCGCCGCTACCTGCCCGCGATCGCCAAGTTGGTGGTGCGGCGCGCGCTGCTCTCGCTCACGATCGTCGGAATCGTGTGGGATTGGGTGACGCGCTACCACGTCGACGAGGTGCTGCTCCTCGAGCGCCTCGAAGGCGATGCGGTGGCGACACGGCTCACGCATCTCAGACGCCGCTTCGGCGGCTCGTGCCAGGAGCAGCTCGTGCATCACGCGTTCCTGGGCGCGGCGGCGGTGGTTTGCGCTTCGAGCGTGTGGGTGCTGATCCGGCTCGTCTTCGAGAGCGAGCCGATGGTGTGGTGGCCGATCAGCGGCGGGGTCGCGCCGTTCGTGGCCGCGATCCTGCTGACGCAGGTGTATCTCGCGACCGCCAAGTTCCTCTTCTATCTGAACCTGCGCACGGTGAACGAAGGCTGGGATCTGTTCCTGGAAACGCGCGCGATCGAGTCGATGCTCGCGCCGCAACGCACGCGAGCCTCGACTCCGCGCCTCACGGACGAGTCGCCGGCCGACACGCCGGCGATGCACCCGTCCTCCGCACAGGCGGCGCTCGATGCCGGGGGACCGTTGCCGTGAATCGCCGCGCACGCACCGTCGCGTTCGCGTGCTTCGCGGCGATCGCCCCCGCTGGCGGGTTGGGAGCGAGCGTGACCCAAGCGCACGCCGCCGAGTCGACGGCACCCGACCCTGGACAGCTCGAGGTGCGGCGCGCGCTGCGCGAGCGCGACTACGATTGGTACGACGCCGCCCACGACGGCCCGAGTTTCGAGCGTCTCGGCCACGAGCTCGACGAGCCCGGCGCCGACGCGCAGAAGTGGCGCTGGCTGGTGTGGTTCTTCGATTTCCTCGCATTCGCAACGCTGATCGCGATCCTGGCGTACGTGATCCGAGCGGCCCGGCGCGCGCGCCGCGAGCGCCTCGTTCCCGCCAAGGTGGAGCCGCCCAAGCCCATCGAAGCCCTGCCGTTCGTCGATCCCGCCCTCGGCGCCGAGCCCAACGCGTGGCTCACCGCCGCCGAGGATGCCGCCGCTCGCGGCGACTTCGCGCGCGCCACCGTGTGCCTCTTCAACGGCCAGCTCTTGATCCTCGACCGCGCCCACGTGATCCGTCTGGCGCCCGGGCGTACCAATCGCCACCACTTGGGCGAGCTCGCCGGCTTCGAGGCCGCGCGCCAGCGCTTCTCCGGCTCGATCCGGGAGTTCGAGCGGGTGTTTTACGGGGGACGCGCGGCGAGCCGCGAATCGTTCGAGCACTTCCGCGAGGACCATCGGCAGCTTCTCGCTGCGGTGCCCGGTGCATCCGCATGACGCCCGCGAAACCGCCTCCGCGCTACCTCTCGCCGGCACTGGCGTTGGTGGTCGCGCTCACCGCCGCATGCGGCACACCCAAGCTCGACCGCAGTTACGGCAAGAGCACCGGTGCCAGCATCAACGGCACGCGCGTGTTCTTCGACCTGCTCTCCGAGCGCGGGCACGTGGTGAAACGCGTCGGCAGCCTCCGTCAGCGCTTCCTCGACGACGCCAACGCGGTCATCTGGTTCGAGCACGAGCCCGACGGTGTTCCGTGGACCACCGTCGAAGAAGCCGCCGAATGGCTCGCGGGCCGATCCAATCGCCAGCTCGTTTACGTCGCCAACGACTTCGACTCCGACCTCCACCTCTGGGAAGACCTGGCCGATCACTACCACGCCACCAACGAGGCCACGCGCGAGGAGAAGTCGCGAGCGCTCCACGACGCCACCGCTTCCCATCTCGCCGAGCAGGCGGCTGTGCGTGGCTCGGGGAGCTGGGCGCCGTATCCATTCGCCTCCGCCACCGCGGCGTCGCCACCGGCGCTCGCGGCGCCACTCGACGCCGACACGGAGCTGGCGCGTGATCTCTCGGGCCGGGCTCGCATCTACGTGAATCGCCATCCCACGGCCGCGGAACCTCCGCCCGAGACCAAGACGGAGAGCGAAGCTCCCGCGCGCAACCCCGACACCGACGGTGACGAGGTGGACGGCGGAGCTGCGGCCGAGAGCAAGCCACAGCACGTCCGCGCCGAGCCTCCCGGGGCAGCCAGCCTGCGCGAGCTGCGCGCGCGCGTGTCGCCGTCCGCCGATTCGGTGTGGCTCGCCTCCGACGCACGCCCGCTGGTGCTCGCGCGTCGCTTTCCCGCTGGTGACGGCGGCACCAGCCAAGTGGTGTTGGTCCACAACGGCTCGTTCCTGCTCAACTACGCGCTGCTCGATGCCGCGCATCGCACGCTCGCGACGCGCCTCGCCGATCACCTCGGCGAAAAGCAGCGCATCGCCTTCTACGAGCCGAGCTCGAGCTCACGCAGCTCGCGCGCCTGGTTCTGGGGCGATCGCCCACCGGCGGGCCTGAGCCCGCTCGATATGCTGTTCCGCCCGCCCTTGGGCTGGGTCTTCCTTCATCTGCTGATCGCCGCACTCCTCTATCTCGCAAGCCAGGCGCCGATCTTCGGTCGGCCGCGGGGCGACTCCGAGGAGCCCGGCGCACCCTTCACCCAGCACGTCCGCGCGTACGGGAAGTTGCTCGAGCGCACGGGCGATCGCCGTTACGTCGAACGCTTGCTCGCCGAGCACGCCCGCCGCGCTCGCTGAGGAGATCCAACTCGCGATGGAAACACAGCCACTCACGATTCAGGGCTTTGCCGAGCGCATCCACACCTTCGAGCGCGAGCTGGCGCGGGTGGTGGTCGGCCAGGAAGAAGCGGTGCGGGGCGTGCTGGCGGCGCTGCTCGCCGACGGCCACGTGCTCATCGAAGGAGTGCCCGGCCTGGGCAAGACGCTGCTCGCCAAGGCCGTGAGCAAGCTCATCGACGCGCGCTTCAGCCGCATCCAGTTCACGCCCGACCTCATGCCGTCGGACGTGACCGGCGGGCACGTCTTCAACATGAAGACCCGCGAATTCGACTTCCACCCGGGGCCGATCTTCACCAACGTGCTGCTCGCCGACGAGATCAACCGCGCGCCTGCCAAGACGCACGCCGCGCTCCTCGAGGTGATGCAGGAGCGGCGAGTCACCGTCGATCGCACCACCTTCAAGCTCGACTGGCCGTTCTTCACCCTCGCCACCCAGAACCCCATCGAATCCGAGGGGACGTACGCGCTGCCCGCGGCCCAGCTCGACCGCTTCATGTTCAAGCTCATCGTCGGCTACCTGCCACCCGAGCCGGAACAGCAGGTGCTCGAGCGTGCGATCGCGCCGGGAAGCGCGCCCGAGGACGCTCTCGAGCAGCTCAGCCCCATCTTCGACGCCGCGGCTCTGGCTGCACTTCGCGATCTCGCCGGGCGCGTCACCGTCGAAGCGCCGCTGGTGCAGTACGCGAGCGAGCTGGTGCGCGCCACGCGCACCTGGCCCGATCTGATCCAGGGCGCCTCGACGCGCGCGGGGATCGCGCTGCTCAGGGGTGCGCGGGTGCTGGCGCTGCTCGACGCCCGAGATTACGTGGTGCCCGACGACATCCAGACGCTCTTGCTCCCGGCGCTGCGCCACCGCGTGATCCTGGCGCCCGAGGCCGAGGTGGAAGGGCGCGACGTGGACGCCGTGCTGGTGCAAGTCCGGGACTCGGTCGAGGTGCCGCGCACGCGATGAGCCCGAGCCGTCTCACCGTCCGCATCGCGCTCGCGCCCGCGATCCTCTCGATCGCGGTGCTCTTCGTGCCCGAGACCAAGGTCGCGGTGCTGGTGCTCGACGGCGTTCTCGCCGCGCTGCTGCTGATCGACTGGCTGTCGTTGCCGCGGCGCGACGACGTCGTCGTGGAGCGCGACGTCGCGCGCATCGTGTCGGTGCGGCGCTTCCATCCCGTCACGCTCACGCTCACCAATCGCTCGGCGCGTGCGTTGGAGGTGGACGTCGAGGACGATCGGCCCGAGGCGAGCGCCGTCCGCGAGTTGCCCAAGCGGCTCGCGCTGCCGGCGCGCTCGCGCACGTCGTTCCGCTACGAGCTCGAGCTTCGCGAGCGCGGCGAGGCGGTGCTCGACACCGTGTTCGTGCGTGTCACCAGCAACCTCGGCCTCTGGCACGGGATCTTGAAGCTCGGCTGCGAGAGCCGGGTGCGCGTCTA
>CAYUSL010000254.1:0-8677 GCA_964447125.1 uncultured bacterium
CGAGCGCGGTACCTTCGTGAAGGAGCCTGGCGCCTCGCCGCTACGGCTCGTGAGCTACGCGCCGCGTCCCGAGCTTGCGAGCGAGGACGAGCACGTGCGCGAGATCCGCGAACGCGTCGGCTGGAATCTCGAGGTGAGCCCTGATCTCCAGCGCTCACCCGAGCCCGCGCCGCACGAGCTCGCGTGCCTGCGCCTCTTCGATCCTGAACGCCACTACCTCGGCAAGCCGCCGGTGTGAATTGGATGCAGGCGACGAGCACGTCTCTACGTGAGAAGTGGCAACTGGCAGCCGCGCTGGTCGTGGTTGCTGTTGGCAGCGTCGCAGCGGGGCGAGTGCTCGCTCGCGAACGCAAAGCTGCAGTCGAGCGAATGTGTGATGACATTTACGTTGCGCCAAATGGCGAGGTTCGCGACGAGATTAGACCCGAGATGCAGGCCTGGAGCTCGAAGACTCGCAAGTGCACCATGCATGTCGTACCGGACCTTGTGCACTGCGTGATCGCCGTTCACTCTGACGAGACCAATCCGCGAAACCGTCACGAGCGCGCTTACACGTCGAGCGAGCCCCGAAGCTGTCAGGTGCAGTTGACGACCATCAGCTCGAACGGGATTCTCTTCCGGCAATTCGCGCGACCGACGGATCGAACCCCGCGCACCTACCTCATCCGCGTCGATTGATTCGCCCGGCTCGTTGTTCAATCGCCGACGGCGTTGGACCACAGCGCCAGGTGACCGGCTTCGAAGTCGTCGCCGAAGATCGGGTACATCTGGACGCGCGCCAGCCACGCCGCGTTCGCCGAGGCCGTGGTCACGTGGTAGCTGCCCAAGACCACCAGCTTTCCCGCCTGCACGGCGAGGCCCTCGGCGTGATTCCAGGGATCGCCCGACGGCGCGAAGCTGCGCTTGCCGGTGTGATTGAACTTGGCGCTGTCGAGGTCGCCTTCCGGCGTCAGCACCATCACGAACCCGTCCGAGACATCGGAGCCGCTGGGATCGTAGTCGCCCAGGATCACGATGCGATCCTCGGGCGGCGGTAGGGTCCGCACGTCCACGACCGCGGCGATGTCGTTGGTGGCGGCGTACGCGTAGTCGACGATGCCGTCGCCGCCGCCGAAGGTCGCGTCGAGCGCGCCGCCGGCGGTGAGCCGCACCACGACGGCGCGCTTGCCGCTCGACGCAGGGGCTACGCCCGCGAGGATCACGCGGTCGAAGCGGTCGACGGTTACGCCGCCGAACGCCACGTCCGCGCCGCCACCGAGGTCGACCACCACGGTCTTCTTGCCGTCGCCGCTGAAGGTCGAGTCGAGGGCACCGGTGGTCGTGAGACGCGCGACGGCGAAACGGGTGTCGGCGCCGTCGCTCGCCGTCCCGGCGACGACGACACGTCCCAGGTGATCCACTGCGATGCCCCCGGCAACGTCGACGCCGTTCGCGCCGAGATCGAACGCGATGGTCTGTATGCCGTCGCCGCTGAACATGGTCTTGGGTGTGCCGTCGGCCTTGCGGACACCGACGTAGAAGTCGCTTCCCGACTTGTCCGCGGTCGGAATCTCGATCGAGCCGGCGAAGTAGATCTCGTCGTGGAACGTGGTGACCGCTTGACCGGAGAGGTTGGTCGCCGCGTTCAGGTGGAAGGGACCCGAGTTGCCGTTGAACGTGCCGTCCACGGCGTTTGCCGACGTCATGCGCACCAGCGTGAGCACGGAATCCGGATCGGCAGCCGGGCCGTCTGCGTCGCCGACGATGATGGTGCGGTTGTCGGACTGCACCGCGACGCCAGCGCCGTCGTTGTGGTTGGTCCCGCCCAGGTCGTAAGGACGATTGACGCACGTCCCGCCGCTGCCGTTGGTGTTCCGCAGACACGAGAGCTCTTCGCGGTTGGCGACGGCGAACACCCGGCCCGTGATCGCCAGCTTGCCGTCGGGCCGTACCGCCAGGTCGCGGACGCTCACGGAGGTGGCGAACGACGGATTCCAGATGTCCCAGCCCGAGCCGCCGAACGTGCCATCCAGCGGGCCGTCGGTGCCGGCCCGCGACACCACAGGCAGGGCCAGCCACATCATCAGGCCCGTGGATGCGAAGCGAGCTCGCATGCGTTCGCCGCGGCTCGAAGCCGTTGACGATGTCATCGGTGGGCGCCGCTGCGACCCGTTCGGCCTGTGCACGTGGAATTGCGCTGCTCGACGAGAACCAGACGTCCGCTCACGAGCGGCTCTGCTTCTCGCCCGGCTCACCGCTGCGCGGCATCCGTGCGTGCGCCGTTCAGTGACGGAGGAGATACTTCGTCGGCGCCCAGATCCACGACGGGAGCCGCGTTGCCGTCGCCGTCCTGCACCCGGCTCTGCCCATCGACGTCGGTTGCGGGGAGCCCGGGTGCGTTGTTGTTTCCGGCGTCGATGCACGGTGACGTCGGTGCCAAGTGATAATCCTGAGCGGCTGGATTCACGAATTTGGGGTCCGCGTCGATGCTGCCGTTGCCCGGCGTGCAGCCATGAGGAGCGGACGGTGAGTTCATCCACAGATCGTTGGTGCCGAGCGCCGTGCCGTCGCTCTCGCGGCACGTGATCGACCCGCCCGTCCGCGTCGACTGATTCTGCGCGATGATGTTGTTCGTGATCGTCGTGGGCGATCGAAACAGGTAGATGCCGCCGCCGTTGGGGCTGCGGTTGGCCACGAGCGTGTTGTTGGTGACGACGACACCGGTGGTCGTCAGTAGCGCGATGCCCCCGCCGACCAGCTCGGCCACGTTGCCGGCGATGACGTTGCTCGCGATCACACCCCCCGTCACGGCCTGGAATCCGACGCCGCCGCCCTGGAAGATCCGGTTGTTGCGGATCGTGTTTCCCACCACCACCGGGTTGGTGCACGCGAGGCACGAGACCCCCGCGCCGAAGAGCGATCCTTCGGTGTTTTCGATGAGGTTGCCCGTGATGACGGGGCTGCCGCCCACGCCGCCGACGGCACCGCCCGTGGAGACGTTCTTTCGGAACACGTTGTTGGAGATGTCGGCATTCGAGGCGTAAAAGCCCACACCGCCGCCGAAGCCATGGCTGCCTTGATTCTCGGCGATCACGTTGTTCGTCACCGTGGGTGACGCGTTGTCGATGCTGATTCCGCCGCCTTGATCCTCAACGGACGAGTTCTTGAGATCGCGACCGAGGCCCCGCGTGATAGTGAAGCCGCTGATCACGCTTGCGCGGCCCTCGCCCGTCACGAACTGAACCACCGGTGCGACGAGGCCACCGTGGATCGTCGTCACGGCCGCGCCACCCGAGCTGGTCACGGTGATGGCCTTGCCGTTGAAGTTCAGATTCTCGTAGTAGATGCCGGGTGCGACGCGCACCGTGTCGCCGGTGGTGGCGGCGTTGATAGCCTGCTGGATCGAAGGCTGATTTCCCGGGACTTCGATCGTGGTGGCCGAGGCTCGGCTCGCCCAGGGCGTGATCACGCACGCGAGGATCCACGGGAGCGTCGCAGCGCCGCGTGCGCTGCCGTGGGATTGCCGCGCGGGTCGCCGCTGTGATCGCCGGCGGAGCACGGCGTAGGCGACTGGCAATGCGTAGAGCAGGGCGCTGGTCCGCGCGTGCGCGGTGTCGCTCGCGGACGATGTACCATCTCGCGCCGAGATCTCGCCGCAATACCGCTCGCCACAGGCGTCGCCTGTGCCGTTCAGGTCCAAGTCAGCCTGGTCCGGGTTCGCGGTCGACGGACAGTTGTCGCAAGCGTTGCCGACCCCGTCGCCGTCAGAGTCCGATTGGGAAGCGCCCGCCAAGGCAGGGCAGTTGTCCGTGGCGTCGGGAACACCGTCGTTGTCGTCGTTCGTGTCGCACACGTCTGCGATACCGTCGTGGTCGGTGTCGCGCGGCGACACGCGAAAGATGTCACCGCCGAAATACGTGTCGATGTACATGTAGCCGGCGCCATCGAACACGACGTCGATGGGGCTCTCGATTCGAGTCGCGAAGTGCTCGGTCAACAGCACGTTGGGCGATCCGGCGTCATCGCCGATCTTGACCCGCTCGATCTTTCCTTTGAGCTTCGGTGTGTCGAACGAGTCGAAGTGAAAGAACGAGATGAACAGATCGCCCTTGTAACCGCACCATTCGTCACCGGTGTAGGTCGTGATGCCGGTCGGAGCTTCGCCTTTGGGATAGAGCTGGATCGGCGGCAGCGTGCCCGTGTCTGGGGGTGGGTATCCCGTGTAGTCAGGCCAACCGTAGTTTCCGCCCTCGACGACGTAGTTGAGCTCGTCGCTCGTTTCGGGACCGTTGTCCGGCACCATCATCTTCCCGTCGAGGGTGAACGTCATGTCAGTCGGGTTTCGAATGCCGCTCGCGAAGACGGTGGCGCTGCCTCCCGGCGGGATCTTGAGCACCGAGCTCAGGAACAGATCGCTCGCGCTGAGCCCCACGAAGAGGTTCTGGTTCTCGTCGAAGAGCAGTCCCTGGAGCGAGAACGGGATGCAAAAGTTGCAGAGCGGCACCGGTACGACGTTGAGCGTGACGTCGGCTGCGCCGTCGTGATCGGTGTCCTCCAGCGCCAGGATGGTCCCGTCTTGCTGCGTGACGTAGAGCCGGTTGTCCGATCCGAAGGCGACCCCATACGGTTGAAACAGATCGTCGGCGAAGGTCGAAGGAGTCGCCGGCAAGCTGCTGGCGTTGCTGTCGAACATCACGATTCGCCCGGTGTGCTGGGCCACGTAGAGCTTGCCGTCCGGTGACGTCGCCATGTACGCGGGGTGATCGAGGCCCGATGCGAAGAGCTCGACCTTGAACTCGCGCGGCACCTGCACGGCTTCGGCGCTGGTGGTGCATGCGGCGTCGACGCCGTCGCAGTCTTGGTCGCGGTCGTCGCCACAGTAGTCCATCGCGTTGGGGTGGACGTTCGCGTCGGAGTCGTTGCAGTCGCCCTGTGCCGGGGTGTAACGATCCCCGTCGTGGTCTGCGTTGGGACTGCCGGGTGGCTCACAGTGCCAGCCCGCATCGGCAGGGCAGGTGGCGTTCGAGTATCCGGGCCAGGTCAGCGCCTGGATCTCAGCCACGTTCGTGACGCCATCGCCGTCGGAGTCGAGGTTCTCGACGTTGTGCAAGGCACAATCGGCATTGCTGCACGGGCCGCCGTCATCCAAGAACTGAGACTGAACCGCCTGTCCGAACGGATTGCGCTCGCCGCCGAAGTCGAACCCATACGAGGTTCGGTGGCACATCCCGCACTGGGTCGCGCCGGAGCCGTCGAAGACCGTGCCACGAACCCACGGATAACGGGCGTTGAATGCCTTGCGAATCCCTGGGTACGCAGATGCGTTGGTCGGGCTGAGCGCCAGCGCGCCGCCGACGACGGCAATCGAAAGCGCCGCAATCCGGATGGCCGCGGACCCACCGGCGTGCGCCGCTCGCGGAACCGCCGTGGAGCGACATCGGCGTGCTTGCATCGCGGCCTCCTCGCTGAAGTGTGAGCTCGATGAGCTCGATTAAGCAAGATAACACGCGCGATTCTCGGCGAGTTCGTGCTACCCGTAGCCGTACTGGGTCTCGGTTCGGGCGGCGCGCCGCTGAGCACGTGATTCGGCACCGGCCCCGCGGGCTGGTGGCGCGGAAGCTGGTGATGCCTCCGAGCGCGCGAGCGCATGATCCGCCTGCTGGCGCTGTGATCCTCCTGCCGCGCCCGCGAACGACGCTGCCGGTCCCGGCACCAGTCGACGCGCCACGCGCCCGCGTATCCCGGAGGCGAGCGAGGCGGACGGCGCTACTCGGCGGCGGGGTTGCTCGGGGCGTGACGCGATGGTTTCTGCGCCGCGATGACGGTCGTGCGCGTGAGCTTCGAGCGGCGCGCAACGGATGCACGCTCCACCTCACGGGGCGGCCCCAGATAGGTGCGCTGGTCGACTCGCTCGCCGAACTGACCCACTGCCCGACGGCGAGTCCTTCTTGCAGCCCGCTACCCCCGTAGCCGCTTCGTGGTGCTCGGCTACGCCGGCTGACGAGCGAGCAAGCTCCGCAGGAATCCGGGCCGGATCGCGCCCGTGGCGCGGGCAGCGGCGACGAACACCAGCAGCGCCGCCGGCAGCGTCCACACCGGATGATGGGGGCGCGCCCACCACAGGAACGCGGCGCTCGCCAGCGCAGCAGGTAGCGCCCGGTAGGCATCCGTGTGGAGGTGCACGGGGTAGAGCCGCTGCGCGACGTAGCGCACGTGCAGCCCGGCCAGCACGCCGCCCGAGATGACCGAGGCGATGGCGGCGCCGGTGGGACCGAAGAGCGGGATCAGCACCAGATTCGCGGTGAGATTGGCGAGCACACCGAGGCCGACCAAGCGCACGTCGTCGCGCTGTCTGTCGGCGGCGAGCATCGCGTGGCCGAGGAGCGTGTCGGCGGCGTAGGGGACGAGCGCCCACGACAGGATCGCGAGCACCGGAATCGTGGCGGCGAACGGCGCACCGTAGAGGATCGACACGATGCCTGGCGCGCCGAAGCTCATCACCAGCACGATCGGCAGCACCGCGATCAAGAGCGCCGTGAGGGAGTCGTTGGTGAGCCGGGCTTCGCTGCCTTCTTGCTGGTGGCGCATCCGCGCCAGCACCGGGTACACGACCGAGGCTGCTGTGGAGGGCACCAGGCACGCGACGTCGAAGAGGCGATAGCCCGCGGTGTAGATGCCCACCTCGTGGCGGGGCCTGAGGATCGAGAGCAGGATCATGTCGCCCTTGAAGAAGAGCGCCACGAGCACGTAGAGCGCCGCGAAGGTCGGCAGACCGCGCGCCAGCGCGGCGAGGGTGGCGGGCAGCTCGGACTCGTCCACCTTCGGCAGCCGTCCGCGCATGAGCCAAAGGGTTGCGGAGAAGCCGACCACGCGGGACACCAAATACGTCCACGCGAGCGCCACCAGCCCGCCGCCGAAGGCCAGTGCGACGAGGCTCACCACGCACCGGAACACGTTCTCGACGGTGGTGACCACGACACACGCCTCGCCTTCGCCACGTGACACGAAGAGCCCCTCCGCGAGCTGGGACAGCGCACCTGGAAGGAGCGAAAGCCCCACCAAGTCGAGGGCACGAACCAGATCGGGGTCGTAGCCGAGCCCACGCGACATCGCGGCGAGAAGCCCCGCGAACACCGCAGCCGCCGGTAGCGCGATGGCGAGCGCAGCGTCGAAAACGAGCTTCGCCTGGTGCGGCTGCCGCCCGAGCTCCCGCGGCAGTACGTAGGTGAGTCCCAGGGCGGACGAGGTCTGGAACACGTACGCGAGCACCACCATCAGCCCGTAGCTGCCGAGCCCCTCGGGCTTCAGTGCGCGGGCGATCGCCACGTTGAGCACGAACGCCAGCACCAGGATCGCGATGCGGGTGCCGAACAGCAGCACCGTGTTGCGAAGCAGGCGGCGCGCACCGGGCTCGCTGCTCATCCGGCACCCGAGCCGATGCCGAGCGTTTCTTCGAGGGTGAACACGAGATCGTACGCGTAGAGGGAGAGGTAAACGATGGCGATCGCGCTGCCCACGGTCAAGACGGCGTGGAGCCAGCGCGTCCCGCGTTCGGGTCGGCGCGTGAGCAGCGCGAGGTTGGAGAAGATCACGAGGGCGGTGCTGGCGCCGGCGATCCACCAGATCGGGCGATGGATGCCGGGGTTGGTGCGAAACGAGATCGCGACCAGGAAGAGCCATGCCGGCGCGAGGGCGACCGCCTCGCGTGAGGCGTTGCGAATCGTCGCCGGTTCGATGCGTCGCCAGCGCGTGGCGAGCATGACGCAGGCCGCCCAGCTCGCGAGCATGGCCCGCGCAACCCACGCGATGCGCTGGCGAGCACGGTGGGCGAGGGCGCGGCGGGCATTCTGCTCGGCGAGCACCGGGGAGCCGCCCACCTCGGGTAGCCGCCGATACCACGCCGCCGCTGCAGTGAAGTCGCCGGCGGCGAAGTAGGTCTCGCCGGTCTCGAGGACCGCGATCGCCGCCGCCTCGGTGCCCGCGAAGCGCTCGCGCATCGAGGCCAGCACGGCGAGGGCTCCGGGAATGTCGCGGCTCTTGCGCAGCTCGACGGCCAGCGTGCGCATCACCCAGTCGGCGGCGAAAAACGAGGGGAATTCGCCCGCGAGCTGCTTCAGTGTCGCGACTCGGCGCGCCGGCGGTACCAGGTCGGGGCGCTCGCGGAGCGAGTAGTAGAGACGAAGCGCTTCGTCACCTGCGCGCCGGCCGTCGCGTAGCTCGGCGGCGAGCCCCTGTGCCGCGATCGCGCGCGGATCGGTGGGAAAATCACGTGCGAGCCCGTCGAGGAGACCCAGCGCCTCGTCGAAACGAAAGAGCTTCGTGGCCAGAACCCGGGCGGCCCGGCTCAGCGCCCAGGCCGTCTCACCCGAGCTCGTCGCGCGCGCTGCGCAGGCGCGATAGCCGTCGACGGCGTCTGCGAAACGGCTCGCCGCTTCGGCGTCGACGCCTTCCGGGCACGACCCGCCCTGGGCCGAAACGGACGTGGCGCGGGCGGGGCCCGGGGGGGGGGGCCCCGCGGCCGCGCGCCCCCCGCGGGGGCGGGGGGGGCGAGGGAGGGGGGGGGGCGGGGGGGGGGGGGGGCCCGCCGGGCGCCCGGGGGGGGGGGGCCCCGGGGGGGGCGCGCGCGCCCGGCGGGGGGCCGGGGGCCGGCGGGGGGCGGGCCCTCCCAGGGGCGCTCGCGGGCGGCGCGGTCCTCGGG
>CAYUSL010000255.1:0-8661 GCA_964447125.1 uncultured bacterium
CGCTTCTCGCGCGCAGCACCGTCACGAGAGAATCGAGCGCGAGCGCGACGGTCTGACCGGCGGCCACGGGAACGCCGATCGTTGTGCAGTCTTGACTCCGAGGCGACGTTCCCGGTCGATGCGGGGCCCGAAGTGCGTCGTAGGAATGCGGAGCATCGACGATGAAGCCGACGAATCTCGTGGTGAACTGCCCTTCGGATCGGGTGCGGATCAACCTCTCGGGCGTGTACCCGATGGCGCCGCTCGGCGCCGGAATGCTCGCCGCATCGCTCCGGGATGCCGGTTATCCCGTCGAGGTGCTCGACCTGAATGCGGAGCCGTTCGACGAGGGGAAGCTCGGACGCCTGTTCGAACGACGGCGCTTCGACCACGTCGTGCTATCGGCCCACCTGTTGTCGGTGCATCTCGCGCTCCGGATCGCGCGATTGGCCAAAGCCGCATCGTCCAGGACCGTCGTGTCGCTGGGGGGGCCGTGCGACGTGTTCGAGCCGGAGCAGCTCCTGCGCTACACCAGCGACGTCGACGTGTTCGCGCGTGGCGAGGGTGAACGGATCGTGGTGGCGATCTGCCGCGCCATCGAGACCGGCGCAGAGCCGCGGGGAATTCCGTCGACCGCCTATCTCGCGGGCGGTGCGATCGAACGCACGGCGGATCAACCTCCTCTCGACATGGACGCATTGCCCCGGCCGGCGTTCGACCTGCTTCCACTCGACCGCTACCGCTTTCATCCACCCTTCGGCGCCTACCCTTCGGCGCAACTCATGGAAACCACCAGGGGCTGCCCGTTTGGGTGCAATTTCTGCACGCTTCGGCGCAAGCTGCGAATGCGATCGGCAGCGACGATCTTCGACGACCTCGTAGACCTGATTCGGAGTCAGCGCATCCGCGAAGTGCACATCGTGGACCCAACGTTCACGGTGCATCGCGAGCGGGTCCTGGAGCTCTGTGACCGGATCTCGCACGCGAAGCTCGATCTGCACTGGAGCTGCAAGACCCGCTGTGACCTGGTCGACGAAGAGCTTCTGGGAGCGATGGCGAAGGCGGGTTGCTACCTCATCAGCTACGGCGTCGAGAGCGCATCGCAGGAGATCTTGGACGGGCTCGAGAAGGGGCTCAGCGTCGCGGACATCGAGCGCGGTTTCGAGCTGACGAAGCGCGCGAAGATTCGCGTACTGGCCTACATGCTGCTCGGCTCCCCCGGCGAAACCGACGCGACGGTCCAGTCGGTGATCGACTTCATCCGCCGTACTCGACCCGACTTCATCAGCTACAACGAGCTGATGCCCGACCCAACGAGCACCTCGGCGCAACGGGCGATTCGCGAGGGCACGTTCAGCGAAGACGCCATGCTGGACTACTATCTCGGGGGGCGATGGGAGGCCTTCGAGGCGCAGACCTTCACGGGCTATCCGCGCAGCCAGATCGATGCCTGGATCACCAAGGCGTATGGTGACTTCTACTTCAACCCCGGTTACGTCGTCCGCCGCTTGCTGGACGTCCGGTCGGGCCAGGATTTCCGGAATCTGGTTCGTGGCGGGCTGTTGCTCGCCGTCGACAAGCTCGTTCCCAAATCGGACAGCATCGGGTTTCTTCGTGTGCCCGTTTCCTCGTCGGGGTCCTGATGCCTCTCGTGCAGCCATTCTCGGCCAGCGCCGCTCTCCCTCGTTACGACTGAACCGGGCACGAATTGCCCGCAACTGCGTGGGCGATCGTGATGACGTGGCGCTGCCGCACGCGATTGGCTCGACTTGCCGCGTTCCGTGACGCCGCTGCGATCGTCCGTCGCACGGGTCGCGAGTGAGCTCTCGCAGCTCTTCGAGCCCGGACGGGGACGAAGCGCAAAGCACCGGCGACACCTGCGCGTGGCCCGGCGCGTACGCGCATTGGCGCTGCTCGCGTTGCTCTCCACACTCGGATTCGGGGTGATCACGACTGCGTCGCCGCCACTCGACGGCGATGCATACGAGTACGCCGAGGTGGCGCGGAACCTCGTCGAGCGCGGCGCAGCGCTGGAGGATCACGCGCGGTACCCGATGTACGCGCGCGTCCCATTGCCGCATCCCGCGGGAAGGCGCCTCAACGGATACGCCGCGCTGCTCGTTCCCTCCTACCTGGTTTTCGGTCGCTCGGTGTGGACTCTGACGATTCCATTCCTGTGCGCCTACGCGGCCCTCCCGTACGTCGTTCATCGTGTCGGACGACGTTTCTTCGGCTCGCGGACCGCCCTCTGCGGCGCAGTCTTGGTGACGCTGCACCCGCGAGTGATCTACGTGTTCGGGTTCGACCCCATGCCCGACTTGCTGCTCGCGGAATTACTGCTGTTGGCGCTGTGTGCCGCATCGCGCGGCAAGGCGCGAGCATTCGGCATCACACTGGGACTGGCGCTGACGCTGCGCGAAACCAGCGTGCTGATCGTGGTGGCTGCGCTGATCGCCGCGACGATGGATTCGCAGCGTCGCGCGGTGGTGCTGCGTGCGCTTCCCGGGCTCGCCCTCGCCGCCGTGCTCGTGGCGCCGTTCGCGATTCGCCATTGGCTGACGTTTGGGACTCCGTTTCCGTTGGAAGAGTTCGGGGAGTCTCGGCTGTCTGCCGATCTCTACGGACCACGAGGTTTCGATCTCGTGCGCGTCGCCTTCGATTGGCATGGGCTCCCGCCGCGCCCCACGACGTCCGAGGGCTTCGATCGCTGGCTAGTGCTGGTCAAGAACCTCGAGTCGGGTCTCTCGGGCCGTTTCTCCGGTTTCGATTCCTACCCAGGTTTTCCCGAGATGCTCGGTGTCTTGCTGAGCGGCTTGCTCGTCGTGCGCGTGCTCGGACAGCGTTCGCGCCGTCTGCCGATGCTGCCACTGGCGTTCCTGGTCGTGTACCTGTCCTTTCACCTGGTGTTCGTCATTCACGAGGATCGCTATTTCCTTCCGGTCCTGCCGATCGCCGTGTTGTTCGGCTTGGATGCAGCGCAGCGGCTGTCGCGCCGCGCCCCCTGGCGGTTCTTGAAGCCAGCGTCGCTCGTATGGCTGCTGCTCGCGACCGAGACGGCACCCGTCGGCGTGCTGAAGTCCCTGGAGCTCGCCTCACGGCGGGGGTGGCAGCCGTACCACGAGCTGCTGGATCTGAGCGTCTGGATCCGGAGTCACACGGACCCGACCTCGCGCTTCATGGCCTTTCCGTTCTTCTCGACGAGCTTCTTCACGTCGCGCCCGACCATCCCCTTGCCGTTCGCCGATCTTCGTTCCCTATCGGAGGCGCTGAACGAGCTGCGCATCGATCACCTGCTCATGCTGCGTGAGCCGGATGTCACGGGGGAGGATCTGGCGAGGCTCCCGTGCGTCGACCACGCGTTCGCCGGACGCTGGTTCGATCTGTTCTCGGTCGATCGCGCATGCGCCGCGACGTCTGTCCGCGCGAACCTCGGCGGGCTCGATCCGCTCTACAATCCCCTGGCGGCGCGACTGGAGGCAGCCCAGTGCGGTCCGCCCATCGGACGCTCCCTCGCTGCGTTGTGGGTGCGGGGTTTGGGAGTCGGGGCGGGGCTGGTGGCGTACTGCGCGCTGGTGGTGTCGATTCTGATGGGAGCGGCGCTCGTCGCCCGTCCCATCCGGCGCCGGCTCGTCCTGGTCTTCGGCCCCTGGGTCTGGACGGCGGTTTCGTGGTTCGTGCCAGTGGCTGGCCTCGTCGTGGGTATTGCGTCGCTGGGTGTGTGGCGGTTCGTGTGGCGGCGCGGTCCAGCACCTCGGAGGCATGGGGTCGTTCCCATTCTCGCCGCGGGGATGCTCGTAGTGTCGATCCTTCGTGTCGCGAACGCGAGAGCCATTCGCGCGCGTGTCGGGGAAGATGCCTGCATCCATGCGACGGATCCGATGCACGCTGCCGGAGGCGCCGCGAGCTCTCGAAACGACGGTGGCTGACGTGGCTCGACGCATCCGAGCGAAGGATCCGGCGGGGCAATCCGCGTCGCGTTTTTTTGCCGATTTGCGAGCGCTGCGCCGTGACCGACAGCAGCCACCCGTCGCCGTAACTCTCGGACAGGGCGTGATCGCGTTCTTCGTGGCGAGTGGGGTGCTGATGGTGGCTGCGCCGGGTGTGTTCGTCGCGCGGCGGCTGCTTCCGAGTTGGACCCGGCGACGCGATTCGGCATCGGCATCTCCTCGGGCTTGCTCCTCGTCGGCTGGCCAGGATGGAGGCATTCGCCTTTCGCTGGGCGCTCGGTGTCGACGGTGTGCTTGCTGCGCTCGCCGGTTACGGGCTTGGGCATGCGGACGACGAGACGGTCGAGATCGGTCGCGTGCCCGAGGGCGAACGAGTGAACGTCACCGATTTCATGGTGTGGGATCCGTTCTGGGACGTGTCGTCGGAAGCGAGCGCAGCCCTCGATTCTTGGCGACCGCACCTGCTTCAGTCCGGCTTCGATCGACGCGGTACCAACGCGCCGCGTGGTTGCGAGGAAGGCGAGCGCCCGAAGGGTCAGCGCCCGCAGGTCCTGCGCTCGCTTGCGGGCGCCGGTCGTCCCAAGTAGTCTCGCGTCGCCCCTCGCTCCGAAGCCCGAGCGGTTCGTGGCGGGCGCGCGTAATACGACAGTTGCACGGGTGTGGAACGGGCACTACGGCTCGGCTGCTCCTGCCGTCTCGTTGCACTCCCGATCGGGCGCGCCCCTGAAGCCGTGGCTCGCGGCTAGATCGTTGCCGAGATGACGACCCGATCCGAGTCGAGCGCGACCGGCGCCCAACCGCTGCGCCCGGGTGCACGTCCTGCCGTGATCTGGCGAGATCCGTGGCTTTGGCTGGTCGTCGCTCTGTTCGCGGGTCAGGCGGCGACGGGTCTGTGGATGTCGCTCGTTCCGCTCGGGGTGCCGCGCCTCGAACCCTTCGAGATTCACATCTGGCTGGCGCGACTCTTGGTGCCGGTGCTGGCGGTGTTCCTGCGGCGTCATCTGGACGGCATCGGGTCGCGGCGGGCGTTCGGCTATCTATTCGGCTTTTGGTTCATGTTCTTCGTGTCGCGGTTTCTCGGCATCAACACACTCATCCTGCTGGGGCCGCTCACCATCTGGATCTTCTGGCGGATGATTCGGATCTTGCGCCCGTGGCTGCGCGGGATGGATCCGGGTTCGGCGGGAATCGCACTGCTGGTGTTCGTGTTGCTGCAGCTTGCGCTCACCACGGGGCTTGGTACGCATCTCGAGTTGATGATCCTGAACCGGCCGTTGATCCGGCATCAGGGTGTCTACGCGCTCAACTTCTACGCACTTCATCAATGGGCAGGCACGCTGCTGCCGATCGCCATCGTCATCCATCTCGCCTTGCGGAGGATCCGAGGTGCGGTGCCGGGCATGTGGCGTCTGCTACGCCGGTTGCGGCCGCGTTACGTCGTGCCGTTTCTGGTGATGACCGCGCTCGGCTTCGTGACGATCAACTGGAACCGCCAGCAATGGGGCGCGAGCCATCCCCAAGACTTCGTCCCGGTCCGCTGGTCGGCGATCGAGTCGGCCCATTACTGCGGCCGTTGCCATACCGACGAATACCGGCAGTGGCAGGTGTCGATGCATCGCCACGCGCCGCTGAACGATCTCTATCGCGCCGCGGTGCGGGTCACGGTCGAGCGCCACGGTGACGAGGCCCAGCAGTTCTGCCACTCGTGCCACGATCCCACCCGCGAGCTTCGCCGCCAGGCCGCTGCCGAGGCCGGGCAGCCCATGCCGAGCGACGACGAGGCGGAAGGCGTCACCTGCATTTCGTGCCACCGGGTGGTCGCGATCGACGAGCATCCGCGCAACGCCAGCTTCCGCCTCGGCATGTTGCCGTCGCAGTTCGCCCCGGACACCGACCCCGAGGTGATGAAGCGCGTCTTCCAGCGCGCCGTCGAGGCGGACAGCCGCGGGCATCGCCAGCACATGAATCCGCTGGGGACGCGTGCGTTCCTGTGCATGAGCTGTCACCGTGTCGATCTCGGCGTTCCGGGAAGCGCCGCGCCGCCCGAGACCTACGTCGAGGACATCTCCTCGACCTGGGAGGCCGGGTCGTACGGCAACCGCGACGAGAACAGTTGCATGCTCTGCCACATGCCGCGGGTGAAGTTCTTCGACTGGGAGAAGCAGGACGGTCGCGCGCTCAATCACCCCCACCACAGCTCGCTCGGCTTGCAGCAATCGCTGGCGTTGATCTCGAAGTCCACGGCAGTGGGAGCCTCCCTCGAGGAGCGTGATCGCGCAGCGACGGGTTTGGTGCACGAGTTCCCGGGGTTGGGCTGGTATCAGAAATTCGCGCAGATCTCGCACGGCAGCCTCGACCCGTTCTTCAAGCCGAACGCCCGCATCCAGAGCCTGCCGTTCGTGATCCGGGCGAACGCCGAGGTGAGCGCGGATCGCTTGCTCACGGTGGACCTGGTCACGTCGAACGTTCGGGCGGGCCACGCGCTACCCGCAGGCGCCGACGATCTCGCCGAGCTCTGGCTCTCGGTCACCCTCGTGACCGACGACGGCCGCTCGTTCCCCTTGGTGGGCGCGGTCGACGCCGAAGGGCGGCGCGACCCGAACGCGCCCTGGCTCGGTGCGCGCTGGCTCGATCGCGACGGCAAGCCGATCACGCACCACGACTTGCTTTCCATCGCCACGGTCACGGACGCCCGGCGGATCCGATTCGGCCAGTCCCGCGACGACCGCGTCCAAGCGCCGATCCCGGCGGGTGTCGAGGGCCGGGCCCACCTCTCGCTGGTGTGGAACTACCGGCGCGTGTCACCCGACGCTTCGCTCGAGCTGCTGGGCGAGCTGCGTCCCTTCCCGATCAAGCCGATCGGCGAAGCATCCGTCGAGATTCAGGTGCCTTCGACGGCTTTGCCGCAAGCGGTGCAGCCGGCGGCGAGCGTCGCGGCAGGCTGACGCCCGACGCGTATCGCGCTCGCTGGCATTCGGCTCCGGACGCTGTATCGCTGCGCGATGAACAGAGCGCCGAGCGCCGCCGAGATCGAACGCCGCGGCGCTGAAGGTGCCGGCGCGATCCGTGGCGCGGAGGTGGCCAGCGCCGGCAGGCGGGGCTCGCGCGTCGTCACGGGGATCCTCGCGTTCGCGATCACGGCGCTGCTCGTGGCCGTGCTCGATTTCGTCGCGAGCATCGCGTGGCCCAGCCCGCTGAGCGGTGATCTCGTCCAACTGCGCCCCCGCCTGACTCCGTCGTTGCGGCAGTTACTCGCGCCGGGCCAGGTGCTCGACGAGCTCGCGTTTCGCTTCGTCCCCAACGAGCGCACCCGGATGGTGCGCGTGGTGTTCGGGCTCGATCACGAGCTGGTCGACGACGACCTCGCGGTGCTCTCCCTGAGCGCGATTCCCGAGCTTCCGAGCCGCATCGCGTGGGTCGAGTCGGGAAGCGTCGTACGCTCGGAAGTCCTGCCCGGGCTGCACGCAGACCCGGTCGCGTCGAGCTTCCGCATCCGGATTCACGACGGCCTGCTCGACGTCGAGCAGGACGGCCGCTTAGTTACGAGCGTCGCTTTCGTCCAGCCCCAAGGTCCGGTTCATGTGGGCCTCTATCCCAGCTACCCGATGGCCTACCTTCGGGCTGATTTTCATCGGCTCGAGGCATTCGCGTTGCACTGGCACGATGGCGACGGCGCACACGAGCGCCGCGCGTGGTGTCCGTGGCGAGTGAGCGTCGTTCGCCCGGTGGTGCTCATCCTCGTCGCGCTCGCAGCACTTCGGCGCCTCGCGCGCTGGCCGGGACTGCGACGTGCCGTCACCGCGACGGCGGCGACCGTGCTGGCGCTGGTGCTGCTGGCGATTCCGCTCGGACCGCGCTGGTGTCCCTCGGGCGACGAGCAGGCGCCCTACGAGGTGGACGGCCGCTTCGACGCAGCGCGCTTTGCGGCCGAAAAGGGGCTCGATTCACCGCCGTCGCAGCAGTCGCTGACCTTGGTCGCGTTCGGCGGCTCGACGACCGCGGGTGATCCCTTCGATTCGGGCGAGGGATTCGACTATCCAGCACGGCTCGAACGGCGGTTGGCACGGTCCCCGGTTTTCGCGAACCGCACCACACGCGTGATGAACGCAGCGAAGGTGGGGATCTCGCTCGCTTCGATCGACGAAATCCTGGCACCGATCGTGGGCGCGGTGCGCCCCAACGCCGTGCTGCTTTCCTCCGTCTACAACAACCTCTTCGACTTCGACGTGCGCGTCGCGGGTGGTGAGCGGATCGTCCTGGATACGAGCGTCCTGACCTTGTTCGCACAGATCTTCGGCAGGCCGTCGGCGGAGCTGCGCATCACTCCGGCCAGCGTTCAGCTCTACGAGACCGGCCTGCGCTGTTTCGCGGGAGTCGCGGCTGCCAATCAGGTCGCATCGCTCTGGATCGAGGAGCCGATCGACTCGTACTACTTCCACGGCGCGAACCCCAGTGCGGCCTTTCAGGAATCGCTACGGCGGGTGGCCGCGGAGATGCAGGTTCCGGTCGTTCGGCTTCAGCAAGCCGCCGACGACGATCCGGACCGGTTGCGCTTCTACGAGTACATCCACCTCACGGCGCTCGGTTACGACTGGGTCGCCGAATCGCTCGCCACGTGGCTCGAGGCGCATCCCGAGCTCTTGGCGCCCCGTCCCGAGCCCGCACCATCGCTGGTGACCGCCGAGCAGGTGCCGGCCTGCGCCGAGCTGGCGCGTTTGCGCCGGTGAGCGAGTCG
>CAYUSL010000256.1:0-2102 GCA_964447125.1 uncultured bacterium
CCACCCGCACCGAGTACGTGTGCCCGATGCATCCCGAGGTGGTCTCCGATCGGCCCGGCGCTTGCCCGATCTGCGGCATGGCGCTCGAGCCGCGTGTTGCCGCAGTGAGTGAAGCGCCCGACCCCGAGCTCGTGGACATGACGCGACGATTTCGAGTCGCTGCCGCGCTCACGCTACCGGTGTTCGCGATCGCCATGGGCGAGATGGTGCCGGCGCTCACCCACGCCCTCACGAGTCCTTTCGCACGCTGGCTCGAGCTCGCCCTCGCGACACCCGTGGTGCTGTGGTGCGGCTGGCCGTTCTTCCAGCGCGCGTGGGTCTCGCTCCGCCACAAGAGCGCCAACATGTTCACGCTCATCGCCATCGGCACCGGCGCGGCCTACGGCACGAGCCTGCTGGCACTGGTGGCGCCGGGTCTCTTTCCCGAGTCGTTGCGAACGGGTCACGGCGGCCAGGTGCCGATCTACCTCGAATCCGCCGCGGTGATCGTGACCCTGGTGCTGCTCGGTCAAGTGCTGGAGCTGCGCGCGCGGCGCCGTACTGGCGACGCGATCCGCGCGCTCTTGAACCTCGCTCCGCCCATCGCCCGCCGCGTGGACGACGGCGGGTCCGAAGCCGATGTGCCGCTCGCCACCATCGAGCCTGGGGATTTCCTGCGGGTTCGCCCTGGCGAGCGCGTGCCCGTGGACGGCGTCGTCGCCGACGGGCTCAGCGCCGTCGACGAATCGATGGTGACGGGCGAGGCCATGCCCGTCGAGAAAGCGCGTGGCGATCGCGTCACCGGCGGCACCCTCAACACCACCGGCAGCTTCGTGATGCGTGCCGAGCACGTGGGCAGCGACACACTGCTCGCGCGGATCGTGCGGCTCGTCGGCGAGGCCCAACGCAGCCGGGCACCGGTGCAGCAGATCGCCGATCGGGTCTCGGCGGTCTTCGTGCCCGCCGTGGTGGTGGCGGCGCTCGTGGCCTTCGCGGTTTGGCTCGCGATCGGTCCGGAGCCGCGTCTCGTTCACGCCCTGGTGAGTGCCGTGTCGGTGCTCATCATCGCTTGCCCGTGTGCCCTCGGGCTCGCGACTCCGATGTCGATCATGGTGGGGACCGGCCGCGGTGCCTCGAGCGGCATCCTGGTCCGCAGCGCCGAGGCCCTCGAACGCCTGGCACGCATCGACACGCTGGTGATCGACAAGACCGGCACCCTCACCGAGGGCAAGCCGCGGGTGACCGAGATCGCGAGCAACGGTGACGACGGCGAAGACCAAGTGCTGGCGTGGGCAGCGGCGCTCGAGAGCGCGAGCGAGCATCCCCTCGCCGCAGCGATCGTGGCCGCGGCCGAGGAACGCGGCGTCCCGGTCGCACCGGTGCGCGCGTTCGCGGCGATTCCGGGAGCAGGCGTCACGGGCGAAGCCGCCGGCGTGAACGTCGCCGTCGGCGACGAGCGCATGTTGGCGCGTGTGGGCGCAGATGCCGGCGACCTGAACGCGCGCGCCGAGCAACTGCGGGGCGAAGGCGCGACCGTCGTCTACGTGATCGCGGATGGTGACGTGCGCGGGCTGATCGCCATCGCCGATCCCATCAAGGCCACGACCCCCGCCGCACTCCGCGACCTCCGCCGAGAAGGCATCGAGATCCTGATGCTCACTGGCGACCGGCGCGTGAACGCCACCGCCATCGCAAGGCGCCTCGGCATCGAGCGCGTCGAGGCCGAGGTGGCGCCGGACGGCAAGGCCGACGTCGTCGCGCGGTTGCACGCTGCGGGCCGCGTGGTCGCCATGGCAGGCGATGGCATCAACGACGCGCCCGCGCTGGCGGCCGCGGACGTGGGCATCGCCATGGGAACCGGTACCGACGTCGCGATCGAAAGCGCCGGAGTCACGCTGGTGAAAGGCGATCTCGGCGCAATCGTGCGCGCGCTGCGACTGTCGCGTGCGACCATGCGCAACATCCGCCAGAACCTCGCCTTCGCCTTCGCCTACAACGCGCTGGGAATACCGGTGGCAGCAGGCGTGCTCTACCCATGGCTGGGTGTGCTCTTGAGCCCGATGCTCGCCGCCGCGGCGATGAGCCTGAGCTCGTTCTCGGTGATCTCGAACGCGCTGCGCCTG
>CAYUSL010000256.1:2202-8624 GCA_964447125.1 uncultured bacterium
TCGAGCTTGCCGCGGAAGAATCCCTGACCGGTGGTGAGCGGATAGTAGAGGTAGTCGAAGAGCCAGTTGTTCAGGGTGATGTGCCAGCGCCGCCACAGCTCCATGAGCCCGCGACTGCGGAACGGATGATCGAAGTTGAGCGGCAGCTCGATGCCCAGAAGTCGCCCCAACCCCAGCGCCATGAAGCTGTAGCCGCCGAAATCGTCGAAGACCTGGACGGCGAAGCCCACCAGCGCGAGCCAGTGGCTGAGCGCGTTCCACTTGGCTGGATTCGTGAACACCGGGTCGACGATCCAGTGTCCCAGATAGTCGGCCACGTAGAACTTCATGAAAAAGCCCAGGAAGAAAAGCCCAGCACCGGTGCGCACGGCCTCGAGCGGCAGCGTGCGCGGCGCTGCGTACTGCGGCAGCAAATTCCTGCCGCGCACAATGGGGCCGGCCATGAGCTGCGGAAAGAACGCCACGAACGTGGCGAATTGGAGCGGCGACCGAGAGGCGCGGATGCGACCGTAGTAGACGTCGATCAAGTACCCGATCTTCGTGAGCGTCCAGAACGAGAGCCCCACCAGCGCCACCACTCGCACCACTGGTAGACGTGCGGAGGCACCCGCGAGCTCCAGCAGGTCGTTGAGCGACGTCGCGAAGAAACCCAGGTACTTGAACACCACGAGCTGCATCAGGTCCCAGCCGATGCCGAACGCCAGCGCGCGTCGCACACGCCGCTGCTGCAGCGGATCGCTCGGTGCGTCGCTCGCAGGTGGCTCCAAGCCGAGACCCACGGCGAAGTTCACCGCCGTGGAAAGCACGAACACCGCGAGCAGCTTCGGATTCCAGCACCAGATGAAGGCGTAGCTCGCCGCGAGCAGCACTGCGTTCTGGGTGGCCGCACGGCGCGGAACCAGCCAGTGGACGAGCCACACCACGGGGAAGAAAAACAGGAACGCCGCGCTGCCGAAGATCACGCCCCACCCCCGGCTTGCGCGTGCGTAGACGGGCGTGGCGTCTGCAGCGCCGGAGGAGCCTCACGCAAGAACGCGAGGGGCCCAGCGAGCACCCATTCGGAGAACTTCCGCGCTCCGGCGGCCGTCACGTGGTCGAGATCCGATTCCCAGTCGTCGTCGGTCATCGGGGTCGCGAGCGACAGGTCGAGGAAACGGATGCCCTTGCGCGTCGTGTACTCCGCGGCCCAGCGGGAGAAGGGTTCGAGCGTCACGACCTTGGCGCGCTCGGTGATGGTCGACGGCATGCGCGGATAGAGCAGCACCGTGACTTCGGCGCCGTGGCTCTCGAAGAGATTCACCAGGTCGTCGAGAGCCTGGCGCTGAACGGGGTCCTCGCATTCGGCGCCGGCCTCGACCATGTCGCGCCACGCGTCGATCGCGCCCTCGAGATCCGCGCGGCGCTCGGCATCGCTCTTCTTCTTCACGAGCTGCTTGAGCGCGTTGACGAGATGCTCGTGGCCACGCGAGCGCACCAGCACCGAGCCGCGCAGCCATCGGTCGAGGCGCGCCTGCAGGTAGTTGGCGTTGTAGTCCGTGAGGCCGTGCGCCGCGAGATCGTGTGCGAAGTCGCCCACCCCCCACACGCGCGCCGGCAAATTCGTGGACGCGGGTCCTTGCGCGCGACCACACGCGTCCCACCAATCGGTCACCACGATTGCGCGGGCCAGCGACGGTCGTACCCGAGCGCCGTCGGCGGTGCGCTCTTCCACCAGCGGCATCAGCTTGTGCGTGACCAGCCAGCGATACGACGTGAGCGTGCCGTACTCGAGCGAGATCACCGCCAAGCGCTCGCCGGGGGCGTCGGGACGCGCCGACGCTTCACGAGCGAGCATGTCGCTGAGCGGCAAGAACGCACGAGCGTGGCTCGAACCGATCACCACGGTGGTGGGATCGTGATCGCGAAACCACGCGATCCCGTCTTCCGCCTCCACGAGCGGCGGCCGAACCTCCGCGATGGCGCGAAAGAAAAGTTCACCCGCGACCACCGCCACCAGCGCCCCAGCGCAGAGCCAACCGAGGATCCGTGCGCTCGCCTGAGTACCGGCGGAAGGGCTCACGCTCGGGTCTCGCCCGAGCGACCGTGATGGAGCCCGGTGGTCCGCGGACACCCACGATCGAACATGGCTTCCACCTCGACGGGCATCGACGCGTGTTGGACGGCTGGGGGGCGCGGTTCACGCGAGCGCGCACGGCACGGCGCTCGAGTGTCGCCCGTCATTTAGCACCGATCGCGGCGAGAGCGTGCGGGTGTGAGTCCGCGCGACCGAGAGCCGAGCGCACACGGCGGATCGACGTGCGAGGCGAGGCAGAGCGCACCGAACGCGAGACTCGGATCACACGTTCAGGCGGCTGCCTCGCCCGTGGTGGCGGCGCCGATGTCGCCTGCCGCCGAGGAGTTGATGCGCGACGCCAGCCGCAGCGCGCGGGGCGTGCGGTGGAGCACCCGGAGCGCACTCATGACGTTGCGCTCGTGCAGCTTCGAGGTATCGAGCGGCGCCGAGGCGACCAGCTTGCGCTCGGCGAGCTCGCGGCGGATCGCGCGGAACGTATCGTCCCAGGTGGCGAAGAGTGCACGTTCCTCGCGCCGCGACAGCCAGCCACGGGTGAGCGCGAGCCGTAGCTCGGTCCAGCCCGCGAACATCGCGTTGCGAAACACGGTCTGGAGCTTCGAGTCGTGGCTCGACTCGAAGAGCCCGCTCACCGCTCGCCACAGCGACGTGGCCAGGCCGGTGCGCGGCTTGGTGTCGTCGCGCGCCGAGTAGAACGTGGCGTACATCTGGAACTTCCAGCGCATCAGCGCGAGGCGTCCCAGCTCGGCGCAATGGCTCACCGATGGGATCAGGTCGCCGCCCTGGAGGATGTGACCGAAGTACGTCGCGTCCAGACGGATGCGACCGGCGTCGTAGAGGCTGTCGAAGAGCTCCGTGGCCGGCAACGCGAAGTAGTAACCGACCGCCAGATCCGTCACGCCGAGAGCCCGGATCTCACGCACGAAGCCCAGGTTCTCGCGGAGCCGCTCCGCCGTATCGTGGGGAAACCCGATGACCGTGAACACCGCCACGTTGAGCCCCGCGTTCGATGACGCACGAATGCTGGCCATCAGGTCTTCGGTGGTCATGCGCTTCTTGACCATGCGGCGCGTTTCCTCGGAGCCCGACTCGGGAGCGTAGGCGAGGCTCACCATCCCCGACCGCTTCATGAGATCGGCAACCTCGGCATCGACCGCTTCGGCGCGTGTTCCCGACGGCATCTGCCAGCGGATGTCGAGCCCACGGCGGATGATCTCGCTGCAGAACACCACGATCCAGTCGCGGCGGATCACGGCCGTGAGGTCCTGGAATGGGAAGCTCGACGCGCCGTAGGTCCGGACGTGGTGCTCGATCTCGTCCACCACCTTGAGCGGATCGCGAGGGATCCATTGAGGCGACCACGTGTTGGGAGACGAGCAAAACGTACACTGATACGGGCAGCCACGCGTGGCGAGCAACGGCAGGTTGAGGCGGTGCGTGTCCATCGCCGCGATGTAGTGGTGGTCGCTGTAGACGCGATACGCGAAGTGCCGCCAGGCCGGGTACGGAATGTCGTCGACCCGCTGATTGCGGGGGCGGCGCGGGTTCACGGCGATCTCGTCGCCCTGGCGCCAGCCGATGCCGCTCACGTCCTCGAACTGGCCGCCGAGATCGATCGCGGCGAGCAGATCGACGATCGCCTCTTCACCTTCGCCGAGCACCACGAAATCCGCCTTCGAGACCGCGAGGCAGAACTCGGGCATCGCCGTGACGTGCTCACCACCGAGCACGATGCAGAGATCCGGCCGGGCTTCCTTGAGCAGCGCAACGAGCCGGACCACGGCGGGCCACTCGTGGGTGAACACCACCGAGATTCCCGCGACCCGGCACTCGCGCGGCACTCGCGCCACGATCTCCTCGAGCGGCAGGCCCACCAGGAACCCCTTGTAGTAGCGGGTCGTGTGGCGCGGCGCCTCGCCGACCGCGTCGATCACGTGGATCGAGCGGCCGCTCGCCTCCACCGCGCCGGCGATGTACGCGAGGCCGAGAGGCAACGTGATCCCCGACGTGACGAATCGAAACGATTCGACGGCGGGCGGACGAATCAGACAGACGGGAGCGGAAGCGACGTCGGAAGTAGGCATGGCGGCGCGCTCGTGCAGTGATCGTGCCAGCGACGCACCGGCGACGCGGCGTAAGCCGCTCGCGGCACGCAGCAGCGCCCAAGCGTGTGTCCCACACCCGGCCCCAACGGCTAGAAACACGAAATCGTTGCCGATCGCGTGAGGCAGGCGCACGCGCCGTCGGCGGCTGCCAGGTGCGCTGCAACACACCGGCGCAGACTCGCGGGCACGCTTTCGACCGCCGTCTGCACCGCGTTTCTGACGGTGGCGTCACAACGCCTGCAGCCAGCGCCCCGCGATTGATCAGCCCCCGGCGCGCGGTCTTGCCACGAGCGTGATCAGATCTCCCATGCGGTAGCGGAGCCGAAGGCGCGCTAGCCAGCGCACGCGCTTCAACCATTCGATCGGCCCGCGGAGCCACACGAGCTTGTCGGCCAAGATGTGCAGCACCAGGCCGACGCTCACGAGCTTGGCCGTGCGTTCGATTTCGACCCGTTCGAATCCGCACCGATCGAGCAATCGAACGAGGCTACGTCTCGACATCACGTGGATGACGGTTGGCGGGTTGCGCTGTTGCCACGACTTCCCCTGAAGGCGAGCGATCGCGCTCTCCGAGTCCCAGGTCTCGATCACGAGAATTCCGCGTGGGTGGATGCACGCACGCGCCGCGGCAAGTGCCTCGTCCGGACGTGGCATGTGCTCGAGCGACTGGAAAAACGTGACCGCGGCGAAGGCGCCGGGTTGGCCGGTCACCAGTTCCGGGAGTGAGGCCGCCACGTCGAGCTGGTACGCGCGCGCCGCTTCCGCTCGCGCCCACGGTGACAGATCGACACCGTGTACGCTCGCTCCCTGCTCCCGAGCGGCTGCCAGGAAGTGCCCGTTGGCACAGCCGACGTCGAGAACCGATGCAGGCGCCTCGCCGAGGTAGCGCCGAATCAGCGCGAAGCGTGCTTTAGCGTTCGCCTCGTGGAGCGCGCGGTCGGCATCGTAATCCGCGTACCCGCCCGGTATCTCGCCGGTGAAGTAACCGCGATCGAAGAGTCGCGCGGTATCGAGCTCGGTGGGCAGCGGATCGAGCGATTCGAGCCCGCAGCTCGGGCAGGACGAGTACGACCCGGCGGGAAGCACGACGGCCCGATGCTGGATCTCACCCGCACACGCGAGACATCGGTCCGCAGCCTGTCCGACCGACGCAGCAGCGTCGCGCTGTGCGCCTTCGACGCGGTTCGGCATCGCGGGCGGCGACGTCACGATCGTGTGAGCATCACTCTCGGCCATTCACGTCTCTCCAGTCCCCACGCGTGGTGTGCGCGCAAGCGTCGCGCATCCGACCCAGCGACGGAAACGGGGCGGGCTCCGGGCGTTGCGACGCGCCCCAAGGGCGCGAGAACGACCTGGAAGCGCTCGCGTCCCATCGCTCGGAATTCCAGCTCGGTCGGGGGTTTCGCGTGAGCGAGCGCCCGAGGTGCGGGCCGTTCTCGCCGCTTGTCCGGCGCGGTCGTGGGAAACGATGCTCTCGCGCCTCGTGGCAGGTCGGAACCGATGCCCACCTCCCCTTCCCAGGAATTCGGCATCCGACCACGCGTGGTCGTGCTGGCGCTCGCGGGCTGGTGGCTCGCGGCCGCGGCGATCCTGCCCGTGGTCATGGACGAGGCCTATTACGTCGCGTGGAGCGCGCATCCGGCGCGCGGCTATCTCGATCATCCACCGGCGGTCGCGTATCTCGCGGCAACCGCTCGTCTCGCTCCCGGCTCAGCCCTCGCCGCACGCCTCGGCACGCTGGTGCTGGCCGTGCTCTCGATCGCCGCCATGCGGCGTCTGCTCGACGCATGCGGGCTCGACCGGCCGCAAGAGCGCAGCGTGGCGCTGACGCTGCGCTTCGGCTCACTCGTGGCGCTGCCGCTGGCCTTCCTCGCCACCCCCGACGCGCCGCTGCTCGCGCTGTGGACGTGGGCGCTCGCGGAAGCGGCGTGCGCGCTGCGGGGAGCGCGCGAGCGTTGGCTCGGCGCCGGCGTGGCAGCCGGTCTCGGCTTGTGGAGCAAGTACCCGACGGTGCTGATCGGCCCGGTGTTCCTGTGGGCGATGTGGCGATCCGATCGACGCGCGCTCGCGACGCGCTGGCCCTATCTCGGCGGTTTGGTCGCGCTCCTGGTGTGGAGCCCTCAGCTCCATTGGAATGCCACCCATTCCTGGCAAACGATCGCGTTTCAGCTCGGTCACGGTCTCAGCGGCGCACACCACGTGACCACCGCCGAGATCGACGTGCTTCCCGAGGCCGAGCCGCCCCG
>CAYUSL010000257.1:0-6370 GCA_964447125.1 uncultured bacterium
CGCTCTCGCCCCATGCGCGTGATCCTCTACACCGGCAAAGGTGGGGTGGGTAAGACCAGCCTCTCCGCTGCCACCGGAGTGCGCGCCGCCGAGCTCGGCTATCGCACGCTGGTGATGAGCACGGACGCCGCGCACAGCCTGGGCGACAGCCTCGGTCGGCCGGTGGGGCCCGATCCGATCTCCATCGGCGAGAACCTCGACGCGGTCGAGATCGACGTCAACCACGAGCTGGCCGCGCATTGGGCTGCGATCCAGGATTACTTGAGCCGTTTCCTGGCGTCGCAAGGCTACGATGCGGTGGTGGCCGAAGAGCTCGGCATCCCGCCTGGGATGGACGAGCTCTTCGCGTTGATGCGCATCGGCGACTTCAACGTCGAGGGCCGCTACGAGGTGCTGGTGGTGGATTGCGCACCCACCGGCGGGACGCTGCGCATGCTCGGTCTCACCGAGCTCCTCGAGTGGTACATGGACAAGTTCTTCGAGGTCGAGCGGCGCGTGGTCAAGGCGGTGCGGCCGGTGGCCGAGAAGCTCATGTCGACACCGCTGCCGTCGGACGAGGTCTATGCCGCCATCGGGCGCTTCTACTCGCGGATCCGTGGCGTGCGCGAGCTCCTGATGGATCCCAAGCGCACCACCATCCGCATCGTGTCGGTGCCCGAGCGCATGGTGATCCAAGAGTCGCAGCGCGCGTTCACGTATCTCGGCCTCTTCGGCTTTCCGGTGGATGCGGTGGTCGCGAACCGGGTGCTTCCACCCGAGGTGAAAGGCACGTATTTCGCGCGCTGGCGCAAGATCCAAGAGGAGCAGCTCGCAGTGCTCGACGACGCGTTCCGGCCGGTGCCCATCTTCCCGGTGCAGCTCTTCGACGCCGAGGTGGTGGGGCTCCGATCGCTCCGCGACCTGGCGCGTGCGGTGTTCGGCTCCAAGGATCCCACCAAGGTCTTCTACAAGGGCAAATCGCTCGAGGTGCGCGCCAACGGTGCAGGCTACGACCTCGCGTTGCCGCTTCCCCACGCCAAGAAGGACGAGGTCAAAGCGTGGACGAAGGGCGACGAGCTGATCGTCAGCGTCGGCAACTTCCGGCGGAACCTGGTGTTGCCGCGCAGCCTCGCGGGGCTCGAAGTGACCAAGGCGCGGCTCGACAACGGTGTCTTCCGTGTCCACTTCGAGTAGGCGCAGACGGACGCGGCGCGCACCGCACGTCGCTCCCTCCAGCGGATCGGTCGGGAGCGTGACGCCGGAGCCCGCCGAGCGAGTCACACCCCCCGGCTCGGATCGCGATTGGTTGGGGCGCCTAGGGGAAGCACGCGAGCACCTCGCAGCGGCGCAGGTCGAGTTGCTCAAGGCGGTGCGCGCCGCGCTGGTCGCGCTCGAAGGCTCGGGCGAGGGCGGCGAGGCCAGCGCCGGGAGGCTTGCGGACGCGGGCGGTGCGTTGGGTGCTGTGGTGGCTGGCGTGGTGCGCTACGCGGATCGAGTGGCCCGCCGCCGGGAATCCGATGCGCGTCTCAAGACCCTCGCCACCATCCGTGAAGTGCTGATCGCCGAGCGCCGCGCCGTGGCCGACGACGAAGGCTCGGGCTCGCCGGCGCTGCGCGGCTTCGATGCGGTGATCGGGGTGATCGAGCGCGAATGCGCTGCAGCGCGTGGCGACGGCTCGGCACCCGACGAGGCTCGTCGACGCGGCGATCGCGCCGCCGCCCGTGCGCGCGCGGTGACGGTGGATTGAAGCGAGCGGCGCTGCTCGCGTCGCTCCTGCTCGTCGTGCTCACCCGCTTCCTGTGCGACGATTCAGGAAACGTCCCAGTGGCGGTGCACCACCACATTGGATGTCTGTGGCTTGGAATCGCGCTCGCGTGAACGTTCGCTCGTGTATGCTCGCGCGTCGACCTGGGTCACTCGGATCTTGGATGGCGTTCTTGCCTAGGCGGGCGGTCGCCGGAGGTCTTGAATGGTGCAGCTGCTTTCACTGGCGCTGTTCTGCTCTGGAGCCTCAGCGCTCGTCTTCGAGACGATTTGGTTCCGGCTCGCCGGTCTGACGTTCGGCAACAGCGTTTGGGCATCGAGCCTGGTGCTCGCGGGCTTCATGGCTGGCCTCGCCGCTGGGAACGGGCTCGCGAGCCGGTTCGGCGACCGACTGAGGCGGCCAGCCCTCGCGTACGCCGCACTGGAAATTGTGATCGCAGCCGCCGGGCTCGGACTCGTCTATCTCTTCCCGATCCTGAACGAGACGCTGGCGCTGTGGTTTCGACCGCTCGCAACGATCCCGTGGGTACACAATGGTGCGCGCTTCGTAGCCGCTTTCGCATTGTTGCTCGTGCCGACTGCAGCGATGGGTACCACGCTGCCGATTCTCGTACAGGGCCTGCTTCGCGTCGAACCCGCGTTTGGTCGCGCGCTCGGGTTGCTGTACGGCATGAACACCTTGGGCGCGGTGGTTGGCGTAGTTGTTGGCGAGCTTGTGCTCATCGCGAACCTGGGCATTCGTGGTACGGGGTTCGCTGCGGCGGGAGCGAACGTCATGGCTGCCTTTCTTGCGCTGATCGTAGCTCGAGCAGCCCGATCCACGGTGGCGACGATCGGCACTGCCGCCTCGACGCCGAGCATCGGCACGGGCGCGCTTACGCCTCGCGCGCGGCAGATTCTGGCTGCTGCGGCGCTCGGCGGGGCTTCGTTGCTCGCGTTGGAGGTCATCTGGTTTCGCTTTCTGATGCTCTTCACGGCCGGGACGTCGCGCGTGTTTGCGTTGATACTCGCGATCGTCCTCGTTGGGATCGCCACGGGCGGGATGTTGGCCGCGTGGGTTCTCGGTCGGCGTCCGCTGGCGAGGCTGCTCCCGTCGCTCACGTTCGTTGCGGCGGTGGTGGTAGTTGCGACCTACGCCCGCCCCGCACTCAACCGCGTGTACACGCGTGATCTCTGGGACCTCGCCGCTCTGGTGCGCCGGGCGGCAGCGTTGATGTTGCCGAATTGCATTTTGTCGGGGGTACTTTTCCCGACGCTCGGTTCGGCGCTTCACAGCGAGCTCGGTGGCGGTGCACGCACGGCTGGCTGGCTCACGCTCGCTAACACGATCGGTGCGGCACTAGGGTCGCTCAGCGCGGGGTTCGTGCTTTTGCCGTTGCTTGGCACCGAGCGGTCGATCTTCGCGATCGCCGTGCTCTACGTCGCGATCGCGTTGATGCTCTCGATCGGGTCAGAGCCTGCCGCCGATCGCCTCAAGCGTGTGATCGAGGTTGGCGCCGGGGTAGCCGCTGCGATCGCGCTGGCGTTGTTCCCGTTCGGAGCAATGGAAAAGAACGTCTTTCCGTTGGTCGCCGGCTATTTCACGCGTGACGGATCGACTATCGAGCTCACGCGAGAAGGTCTACTCGAGACGATCTTCTGGATTCGACGCGACGCGCCCGGAGGCCCGCTCTACCATCGGCTGGTCACGAACGGCTATGCGATGTCGTCCACTGAGGTGAAGGCCCGCCGCTACATGGAGTTGTTCGTGTGGCTGCCGGCGGTGCTGCATCCCGAGCTCAAGAGCGCGTTGTTGATCAGTTTTGGTGTCGGGAATACGGCCCGCGCGTTGGTTGAGACCAACTCGCTCGAGCGCATCGATGTGGTGGATATTTCGCGCGACGTGCTCGACACCAGTGCGATCGTCTACTCGAATGCCGATGAGCACCCGCTGTGCGACCCTCGCGTCCATGTGCACGTCGAGGATGGTCGGTATTTTTTGCAAACTACGGAAAGAGAGTTTGATCTCATCACGGGCGAGCCACCGCCACCGAAACAGGCAGGCATTGTAAACCTGTACTCGCGTGAGTACTTCGCGCTCGCGCGACGACGGCTGAGGCCGGGCGGCCTCATTAGCTACTGGGTGCCGATGCACGATCTCGACCGTGGCGATTTCCGAGGCATCGTGCGGGCCTTCTGCGACGCGTTTCCGGGATGTTCCCTTTGGATGGGGAGCGGTTCGGATTGGATCTTGCTCGGATTTCGTGATGTGCCGGTGTCGTTGCCGGCTGAGAGTGTTCGTCGACTCTGGCACGACCCCAAGCGGGCTCGAGAGCTGTCCCGTGTCGGGCTCGAGAGTCCCGAGCAGCTCGCTGCGCTATTCATCGCCGACGAACCCGTGTTGCGGGCGCTGACGGCAGACACCCCGCCGGTAATCGACGACTGGCCACAGCGCATCTCGCCCGCTGCACGCGGCATCGATCCAGAACCTGAGTACGCACGGCTCCTCGATCCTGAAGAAAGTCGCAGGCGATTCCTCGCGAGCGAGCTTGTGCAGCGCCTAGTGGATGAGCCACTGCGGGAGGGAGCGCTTGCCCATTTCGCTTGGCGACTCATCCAGCACGACGCCGAGTCGCCCGAGTTCCCTGTGGGACCGAAACGAGATCACTGGGGAGATCTCTACCAAGTGCTGACCGCATCTCGTCTCGTCGCGCTACCACAGTTCCAGCTCGGAATCGATGCGGACTTGCTCGCGCTCGCGCGCACGGTGTCGCAGCAAGCGGAGGCGGACCCGTCAGTCGCGTTGACGCTGGCGCACGGCTTGCTTGGCGAGCGTGACTACGCAGCGGCTGCGCGCGAGTACGGGCGGGTGCTCGCACTCGACCCACGGGATGAAGACGCTTTCGAGCACCGAGTTTTTGCTTTGGCGATGTCGGGCGAGGTCGAGGGCGCGCGTGACGAACTTGAGCGAAGACCGCTCCCTCGCAACGATCAAGGAGCGCCCCGCTTCCGTGCGTTCTTCGCTGCGACGTTCGGCGCCTCCGCGAGCGTGCCCTCGAGGTGATGCTGATCGCCACCGCACCGATCTCTAGCTGTATCCGGCACCCGCGAAGTCGAAAATAACCTTCGTGGCGAAGCCGCTGTGCTCGACACTGTGCGCGACCGTGAGCCCCGGTCGCGGTGCCCGAACTCCACGCGACTTCGACCGCCCTCAGCGAGTGGGAGTCTGCCACCCGTGCGCGCGCGGTGACGGTGGATTGAAGCGAGCGGCGCTGCTCGCGTCGCTCCTGCTCGTCGCGGGGAGCGGGTGCGATGGCTCGGATCGTGCGGGAGGTGGTGCAGGCCCCGTCGCCACCGAGCGCTACCGGCCTCGCTTCCACGTGACGCCGCCGCACGGGTGGATGAACGATCCCAACGGGCTCGTGTTCGCGAACGGCACGTACCACCTCTTCTACCAATACGATCCCGACCACGGGCTGCCGCTCCGCCAGCACTGGGGCCACGCGCAAAGCCACGACCTCGCACATTGGGAGGACCGCGGCGTTGCGCTCTTTCCCGATCCGCAGCTTGGACTCGCGTATTCGGGAAGCGCCGTCGTCGATCGCGCCAACACCAGCGGGCTCTGCGCCGGCGCCGCGCCGTGCTTGATCGCGATCTTCACCCAGTCGGGCGGCAGCGAAGGCGGTCAGAAGCAAAGCCTCGCCGTGTCGCGCGACGACGGCGAGAGCTGGGTGCCGTATCCAGGCAACCCGGTGCTGCGCAGTCCCGGCCCGAAAGCGTTTCGCGATCCCAAGGTCTTCTGGCACGAGCCCACGGGCCGCTGGGTGATGGTGCTGGCCGCAGGCGATCGCGCCCAGATCTACGCCTCGCCGAACTTGGTCCAGTGGACGCTGCTGAGCGAGTTCGGCGCGAACGTGGATCTGGGTGGAGTGTGGGAATGCCCCGATCTCTTCGCTTTGCCCGTGGACGGTGGCGCCGGTGGCATGCGCTGGGTTCTGAAGACCGACTTCAATCCTGGGCCGATCGTCGGTTTCTCGGGCGCCCGCTACTGGGTGGGTGATTTCGACGGCACACAGTTTCGCGCCGACGCCCCCGAAGCCCACGCTGTCGATGGAGGCGCCGACTTCTACGCGGCGCAGTCGTGGAGTGACCTGAGCGACGGCCGTCGCGTCTGGATCGCGTGGATGAGCAACTGGAAGTACGCGCTCGTCACGCCCACCAGCCCGTGGCGGGGAGCGATGACGGTGCCGCGCGAGGTGACGCTCGTGGGAGGCGCCGCCGGCCCCGTGCTCGCGCAGGCGCCGGTGCCCGAGCTGGCAGCGTTGCGCGGCCGCCGGATCTTCGCGGCGAAGCACGCGCGGCTGGCGGATGTGGCCCGAAAGCTCGCGCGAGTCGAGGCCACAGCATTCGAGCTGCACGCGACGATCCGGATCGCTGGCGCCGAACGCATCGAGCTATCGGTGCGCGCCAGTGATCGCGAGCGAACGCGAGTGGTGTACGACGTCGCTGCCGGCGAGCTGGCCCTCGACCGCGGCGAATCGGGCGACTCGTCCTTCGACCGCCGGTTCGCGGCGCGGCACGCGTTGCCGCTCACCGGTGCCGATCCCGTGCTCGATCTGCGTGTGCTCGTCGACGAATCGTCCGTCGA
>CAYUSL010000257.1:6470-8612 GCA_964447125.1 uncultured bacterium
CCGGTGCCGATCCCGTGCTCGATCTGCGTGTGCTCGTCGACGAATCGTCCGTCGAAGTTTTCGCCGACGGTGGTCGCGTCGTGCTCACGGACCTCGTCTTCCCCGAGCCGAGCGCCGCGGCGATGACGCTCGATTCGGTCGGCGGCGAGCCGATCGCCGAGCTGCTCACGGTGGACGCGATGGAGCCGCTCGCGTCCCCGGCTCGCTGACCTCACGCCGAGGCTGCGCCGCGCCACGCACGCATGCGGTTCACGAGCGCCGCGCGCCGCTCGGTGTCGACCTGCCGCGCTCGTAGCGCGCGCAAGCCCAGTTTCACGGCGACGAGCCCGTCGAGATCGTCGCGGCACGAAGGGCATTCGGCGAGGTGGCGCACGAGAGCGATCGTGGCGTTCGCGGGAAGCTCGCCATCCGAGTACGCGCTCAGGAGCGAGCCAAGCCAATGGCCGTAGACGGGCGTCGCGAGCACGGAGCGTCTCCTTCGGCGAGGTGGCGCTCCAGTGCCGCGCGCAGCTTCGAGCGCCCGCGGTGCAAGAGCACGCGCTGATTGGTCTCGCTCAGGCCGAGCGCGTTGCACACTTCTTCCGAGTCCCAGCCTTCGACGTCGCGCAGCGTGACCACGGTGCGCTGCGCCTCGGGAAGCGCCTCCAGCGCCGCCTCCAGGAAGCGCAGCGTCTCTTGATCCATCAGGCTTCGCTCGGCGGAGTCGCGTCGCCAGTCGCGTGGCGGCTGCTTCCAGTGTCCGGCACCGCCGCGGCCGAATCCTTCGCCTGGCGCGAAGAATCGCTCTGCCTCGACCGCCGGCTCGTTGCCGCCCAGCTCGCGGGCCACCGACTCCTCGAAGGACGAGAAGGGGAGGCTGCGTGCTTCGCGGACCGCGCGCGTTCGCGCTTGGTTCGCGACGATGTGCGAGATCCAGGTCTTGAGCGACGAACGACCTTCGAAGCGATCGAGGCCTTGCAGCACGGCCAACCAGCTTTCCTGGACCACTTCTTCGGCGACGTCGTGCGTGCGCACGTAGAGCATCGCCACGCGGAGCAGTCCCGAGTGGAGCTCGTCCACGAGGGCCAAGAACGCGCGCTCGTCACCGCTTCTGAGCGCCGCGATGCGGTGCTGCTCGGGCGAGGCGCATGGTGTGACCGCGTTGGCCGTGCGGTGTGCGTCGCTGTCCAGCGTGCTGCGCTCGAGATTCCCTGAGTTCACGGCTGACTCCCTGCCCGAAGCTGGGCATCGATGAACGGCGAACCACCCACCAGCGCGCATCCACGCGCCTCGAGGTCGCGCAACAGCGCGACGGCTTGCGGATCGAGAAACGACACGTGCTGCAAGTCGACGATGAGATGCGATGCGTTCGCGAGCGCTGCGCGCGCCGCGCTCGCGAGCTCCTCGACCCATGGCCCCACTGCGCGTCCCTCGACGACCAGCGTGCGCTCGTCGGGATCCTGGTTCGATTGCTCGGAGATTCGCAGCATGACGACCTCGCGGCGTGGCTTGAGCAACCCACGCGCCAACTCGATCGCAAGCGGCAATGGCGGTGAAAGATCTTGTAATAACTGGGAAAATTGGAATCGCGACACGTCTCGCGAAGGGTGCGAGCGCTGCGGCCGCGATCACGGCCGCGAAAGCTCGCGGCGTGCGCTCGCGGCCGCGATGATTCGCGGTCACGTCGCGGCGCGCTCGGCGCCGTGAGGTGCGAATCCCGTCGCGGTCACTCCGCTGTGCGCGCGAGGTCGTGTCGCGATGCGGGGATCGAGATGTCGGTGCGGGAGGTGCGTCGCTCGCACGAAGCACGAGTGGTACCGAGGGACCTCAGCTCGTCTCCACGCGCACGCCTCGAACGCCGTGAGGGACTTGGTGCCGGTCCCCGGGCGCCAGCAAGCGCTTATTGACGCTCTGCGCCATGAGGTGGTAGCCGTTGAGACTACGCGGTGCGTCGTTCCCAACCCGACGACTCGCAGGAGAGCATCCCAAATCACGGGAGGAACGAGATGGCCAAGGTCATCAAGCGCTACGGAAACCGCAAGCTCTACGATCTCGACTCCAGCACCTACGTGACGCTCCACGAGATCGCCGACATGGTGAAACGTGGTGAGGACATCCAGGTCATCGACAACCGCAGCAAGGAAGACCTCACGGCGGTCACGC
>CAYUSL010000258.1:0-8610 GCA_964447125.1 uncultured bacterium
GGTGGGACCCGGCGCGGCTTTGCCGCGACGGGCGGGGGGCTGGAACAGCCCCCCGACGAAAACACCGACATGAGCGGCGTGCGAGCGCCAAGCGGTCAGCGGACAGGAGACTCCCATGGCTGAGAAACCTTGGTTGATGCGGACTTACTCGGGCCACACCTCGGCCCGCGCCTCGAACGAGCTGTATCGAACCAATCTCGCCAAAGGACAGACGGGGCTTTCAGTCGCCTTCGACCTCCCGACCCAGACGGGTTACGACTCGGACCATCCACTCGCCGCAGGCGAGGTGGGCAAAGTCGGCGTCCCCATCCGCCACATCGAGGACATGGATCAGCTCTTCGCGGAGATCCCGCTCGAGCGCATGAACACCTCGATGACCATCAACGCCACCGCGGCGTGGCTGCTGTCGCTCTATCTCGCCGTGGGCGAGCGTCGCAAGATCGACACCCGCCAATTCGAAGGCACCACCCAGAACGACATCCTCAAGGAGTTCCTGGCGCGCGGCACCTACGCCTTCCCGCCCGCGCCATCGCTACGTCTCACCACGGACGTCATCACCTACACGGTGCGCAACGCCCCCAAGTGGAACCCGATCAACGTCTGCTCGTACCACCTGCAGGAGGCCGGCGCCACGCCTGTGCAAGAGGTCGCTTACACGCTCGCCAACGCGGTGGCCGTGCTCGATGCGGTGAAAGCGTCTGGTCAGGTCAGCGACGACGAGCTTCCAAAGGTCGTGGGCCGGATCTCGTTCTTCTGCAACGCGGGTCTCCGCTTCGTGGAAGAGATGTGCAAGATGCGCGCGTTCACCGCCCTCTGGGACCGCCTGGCGCTCGAGCGCTACGGCGTCGACGACGCCAAGCTGCGCCGCTTTCGCTACGGCGTCCAGGTGAACTCGCTCGGCCTCACCGAGCGTCAGCCCGAGAACAACATCGCGCGCATCCTCCTCGAGATGGTGGGCGTCACGCTGTCGAAGGACGCGCGCGCCCGCGCGGTGCAGCTTCCGGCGTGGAACGAAGCGCTCGGCCTGCCGCGGCCGTGGGATCAGCAGTGGAGCCTCAGGCTTCAGCAGATCCTGGCCTTCGAGAGCGACATCCTCGAGTACGACGATCTCTTCGAAGGTTCGCGGGTGGTGGCCGAGAAGACCCGCGACATCGCCGACGCCGCGTGGACCGAGCTCGACCACATCCTGGCGCTGGGCGGCGCCGTACGTGCCGTCGAGACCGGCTACATGAAGCAGCGTCTCGTGCAGAGCCAGGCGGCGCGAGTGCGCGCCGTCGAGTCGGGTGCGCTCACCGTCGTCGGAGTGAACAAGTTCACCGAAACCAGCCTCAGCCCGCTCACCACCGGCAGCGACTCGGGCATCCTCACCGTGGACCCCGACGCCGAGCGGCAGCAGGTCGAAGCGCTCGCGGCGTTCCGCGCCAAGCGCGACGCCGGCGCTGTTCGCAAGGCCCTCGACGAGCTCAAGCGCGCGCTGGAGTCGCGCGAGAACGTCATGCCCGCGTCGATCCGTGCCGCCCACGCCGGCGTCACGGTGGGTGAGTGGGGTGCCGTGGTGCGGGAGCTCTACGGCGAGTACCGAGCACCCACCGGAGTCACCGCGGACGCACGCAGCGCCTCGGACGTCGGCATCGAATCGGTGCGCGCGCGAGTGAAGGAGCTCTCCAGCACGCTGGGACGTCCGCTGCGGCTGCTCGTCGGCAAGCCCGGTCTCGACGGCCACTCGAACGGCGCCGAGCAGATCGCCGTGCGGGCCCGCGACGCTGGCTTCGAGGTCATCTACGAGGGCATCCGCCTCACACCGCAGCAGATCGTGAACGCGGCGCTACAAGAGGACGTGAACTTGATCGGGCTCTCGATCCTGTCGGGATCCCACCGCACGCTGGTGGCCGAGATCATGCGGCGATTGAAGGAAAACGGCGTCGACGCACCAGTGGTGGTGGGCGGCATCATCCCCGAGGCCGACCAGCGCGAGCTCACGGAGCTGGGTGTCGCGCGCGTCTACACCCCCAAGGACTACGACATGCGCGCCATCCTCGCCGACCTCGTGGACGTGGTGGCGAGAACCACCCCGCACGCGGGAGCGTGAGAGCGCGAGGAGCCTGTCGGGAAATGTGCCGCGCAGGGCGACGGGCTCCTAGCTCGATGCCTCCTCGGGGGGCCGTTCCAGCCCCCCGAGGAAGAGTCACCCCTGGTTGCGGCGAGACTGGCTGAGCTCGCGCACCCACGCTTCGAGCTCCGCGTTGCGCTTCACCAGCTCGTCGGTCCGGGTGCGGTCCGCGACTTCGCGGTGGTGGCGCTCGATCAGCTCGGCCAGCGCCTCACGCAGCAGCGTGGGTTGAACCGGCTTGAGCAAGAACCGCTCGACCTCGCCCTCGTTGATGGCGCGAAGCATCGCGTCGGAGTCGCTGTAGGCCGTCAGGATCAGCCGCGCCGTGTCCGCGTACGTTCGGTACACGAATCCCAAGAAGCGCGTGCCCGCCATGCCCGGCATGCGCTCGTCGCTGATGACCGCGTCGTAGAACTGCCGGCTCAGCTCCTGCATCGCGGCGAGGGCGTTGGGCGCGGTCACGACCTCGTAGTCCCGAACCAAGAGCGCGGCGAGCGTCGTGAGCGCCTCCGGCTCGTCATCGACGAGCAACACACGCGGACGCTTCGCTGTCGGCGAGCTCTTCATGGAGCGGACGAGGCTAGCAGCGACCTACCGACGTGTCCTCCACAGCCGGCGCGTATCGCCTCCTCGGGGAGCGCGCCGCGCAATATAAAGTTCTTCGTGCTAAGTAAATTGTCCGGGCATCGGTATCGAGGGGAGCCACCATGCGCTTCATCGCTCACGCTGTTCGAACGGCGATGAGCTCGCTCGTCCTCGCTGCGATGGCCTGCGGTGGGTCTAGCGACGGCGCGACGCCGATCGGCGGCCCGCCCGCGCTCAGCGGGCCCGAGGAGCGCGCCGCGACCGACGACGGCCACTTCGTCGTCCACTTCACGCGCTCGGGCCCCGACGCCGCATCCGACGACCTCGTCCAGTGGGCGCGGGAGTCGCTCGAGCTCGCTTGGCGCGAGCTCGTCGAACGTGGCGGCTGGGTCGCTCCTCCCCCCGACGGCGGGTTCGGCGGCGATGATCGCTACGACGTCCATCTGGAGAGCTTCTACGTGCACGGAGGTGGCCAGAGCGCCAACGGCTTCACGCGAACGGCTGCCCCCGCAGGTGCAACGTACATCCTCGTCAACACCGACATCACGCCGGGCAGCGATCCGAGCAAGCATCCGGAGGTGATCTTCTTCACCGAGCGCTACGTGCGCAGTGTCTTCGTCCACGAGTTCGGCCACGCAGTCCAATTCGCCACCAACGCGTACCACGCGCCGGACATGGAGCCCTTCTTGGAAGAGAACGTGGCGCAGTACTACGCCACCGAGGCTCTCGACATGCTCGCGAGCACCAATCCCAAGGATTTGCTCGTGATAGAGGCGTTGCTCAGTGAACGCATGGGCAGGCCCGAGCTCAGCCTGCACGATCGCGACGCACGGCGCGACTACGTTCCGCTGTGGTCGAAGTATCTGGTCGAGAGCCGCGGTGGGCAGGCCAGCGTGCTCAGGCGGCTCTTCGAGAAAATCGCCACCGGCGAGGACGCGCTCGCGGCCACCGCATCGGTACTGCAGGAGACGGGAGGCGATCTGGAGCCTGACTTCCAGAGCTACGCCGAGTGGAACTACAAGATCGGCGAGCGTGCCGACGGCACCGGCTATGCGGAAGCCGCGCGCTTCGCGACCCTCTTCGGCAGCGTGCGCGTCTCAGCCGCTCTCGGCGCGGCACCGGCGTCGCGACGCTCGGGCAGCGATGCGCCACGCAATTTCGGCACGAACTACGTGCGACTCGCCCCCGATCCAGCCACCACCGACGGGGAGCTGCGCTTCACGGGCCAGTTCGGGGTGCGCTGGGCGGTGAGCGTGATGGCTTTCGACCCCGACCAGGGCCGTTATCTGACCGAGCGCGCATTCGTCGGTCCGATCCACACCGACGCGGTGATCCCGATTCCGAGCTGGAACCAGCGGACCGATCTCGTGGTCGTGATCTCCAACCTGACTCGAGATCTCACCGCCAATTCCAGCCAAGCCGCCTACACGATCGAAACCTCCGGCATTCTCCACGCCGATTGAGCTCGCTCGGAGCAGCCCGATGACCACGCGTCTCGAAACCCTCGTCGCTGCCATTCAGAACCACGACCTCGATCGCCTCGAGACGAAACTGCGCGAGGACCCGGCGCTGGTGAACGCGACGACCGGTGACGGGATGAGCCCACTCGCGATCGCCATCTACTGGCGAAATTGCGTGGCCCAGGAGGCGCTCCTGGCTGCTGGCGCGGCCTACCCTGCGCCCCTCGCGGCAGCGCGTGGGGACGTCGCGCGTCTCGCGGCGCTGGCGGCGAGCGACCCTGGCTCGCTGGGCGAGTGGAGCCCCGACGGCTGGACTCCGCTGCACCTCGCCGCCCACTTCGGACACGCGGCTGCGTGCCTGTTCCTGCTGTGCCACGGCGCGGACCCGAAGACGAGATCGCGGAACGGGCTTGCCAACCTGCCCTGCCACGCAGCGGCTGCAGGCAATCACACCGCAGTGGTGGCGCTGCTGCTCGCCGCGGGCACACCGCCCGACGAGCGGCAACACGGCGGGTGGACGGCGCTTCACCAGGCGGCGCAGCACGCCAATCGTGAGATGGTGGACATGCTGCTCGCTGCGGGAGCGGACAAGAGCGCAACCAACGACGAAGCCCGGCGCGCCGTGGACCTCGTACCGCCGGGCGAGGACGTACTACGGGCCTTGCTCGCGTGAACGAATCGCCGTCGGCGAACGCCGCTCCGGGAATGAACCGCCGCCGCTTCGTGGGCGGGCTGACGGTCGGTAGCGCGGGAGCGCTCGCGAGCTACGCGCTCGTGATCGAGCGACTGTGGGTGCGGGTGACGCACCAGCGGATCGCCGTCGCCGACCTGCCGCCGTCCCTCGACGGACTGCGCATCCTCCAGCTCTCGGACATCCACCACGGCCCGTGGATGGGACGCGAGCAGGTCTCGCGGGTGTTGCAGCAGGCCGCGGCGATCCCCTGTGATCTGATCGCCCTCACGGGTGACTACGTACACGGCGAGGAAGGACCACGCTTGCTCGAGTGGGTCATCCCTGCGCTGTCTCGGCTCCGAGCTCCCCTGGGCATCCACGCGGTGCTCGGCAATCACGACCACTACGCCGGCGGGGTGCGCGCCCGCGAGCTGCTGGTCGACGCCGGCATCTCGCGCGTTCATTCGCGATTCGCCATCGAGCGGGACGACGGGCGGCTGTGGATCGCCGGCACCGGCGATCTCTGGGAAGATTACGTCGCGATCGACCGCCTGTTGGCCGGTGTCCCGGACACCGAGCCGCGGATCGTCCTGGCCCACAATCCCGACACCGCGGACAGCAACTTCACGTCCCGCGTGGACCTGATGCTGAGCGGCCACACCCACGGCGGTCAGGTGCGGCTGCCGATCGCCGGCGCGCTCGCGCTGCCGATCCGGAACCGGCGCTACGCGAGCGGGCTGGTTGCCACCGAGCGCACGCAACTCTTCGTGTCGCGCGGCATCGGATGGACGACGCTGCCGGTGCGCTTCAACTGTCCGCCCGAGATCGCGGTCCTCGAGCTCACCCGCACGGCGGCGCCGCGTGCCAGCGCATGAGCCGCTCCGCGAGCGCGTCCGTGGCGCTCGCGAAGGCCAACGCCGTCTCGCCACCCTTCGCGACCAGATAGAGCGACTCCAGCGCACCGCCCGGGGACGGGCGCCAGCGCAGCCGTATCGGTCGTACGCCGTAGATCGCCATGGTGTCGCCGCGAAACCGCTCCCGCGAGACGTCCAGCAGCGCGTCACGTGGGATCCGCACGTCTGCGCTCGCGAGATGCAACGTAAATGCGGTTTCGAAGGATGCGAATCCGATGTCGTCGGATGCAATGCCGAGCGTCTTGCCGTGATTCGTCGGAGATGCACCGACGAAGTCGTGATCCCGGAATCGATCCGCAACGACGCCACGGTCGACGAGCACCGCACGCAGGTAATCCCGCCGACGCTTGACGGCAGGCTCTTCCCACGTGAACGCGATCACTACCGACGCCAGCACCGCGAGCGCGCCCAACGGTGGTGCGAGAGAAACGTGATCCCGATCGGATGCCGACCACACCATGACCGGGATCATGAATACTCCACACAGTGCGATCGCGAGCCCGAGGCGGGCCACACGCTCCGCTCCTCGGGTCGAGGTCCGAAAGCTCGGCCAGTCCGGGTGGCCGGGGCCGTCACTCACCTGGACGAGACGGTACGGATTCGCCACATCCTGCTGCGAGCTCGCCGTGCCGATCGACGAGCTCGGTTCTCGCCCGGGCCGACGGTAGCGAGCTCGCGACGACATCACCCCGAGGATCAGAGCTACGAGGCCGAGCAACGGCATCCAGGCGAGAGCCACCAGTCGCGTCGCCAAGGTCAGGTATCCCCTGCGCCAGCGAGGGGCTTGCCGATCGCCAATCGAACCACCCGCCAGTCACACCACGCATCCAGTGCGAATCCGGCGGCGGCGAGGCCCGTGAACACCCACCAGGAGAACCACTGGCTGCGAACGTTCAGGATCAGGGTCACGCCCAGCGCGCTGCCGATCGCGTAGCCGGCGAAGCGCAGCAGCCCGCGCTTCTCCACACGCAGCCTCCTGCCGCACGAAGCACAACGCGGCCGCGCCAGCGAGCCGCACACCCACACCAGCCAGAACGACACGCCGCGCTTCCCGCAACACGGGCAGGCGAAGCGGTCGACGGGTTGAAGCGCCGGATGATCGTCGAGCGCCGGATCGACGGCGGGAGCGTACGGGTGCTCGATCACGCGCCACCCACGTGCCGCGTCGCTCGCGGCCTCGGCCCGGTCAGATCGAATCGTATTTGGGATTCGTCCAGGGCTCGGCCTTGGCCGCTGCGACCCACTTTTGGAGGCTCGGCATGGCCCACACCGTAGCCGCGTAATCGGCGGCCGAGCCGCTGAGCGGCACCTCGTACGTACGAAACCGCGTCACCACGGGAGCGAACATCGCATCCGCGATGGTGAAGTGGCCGAACAGGAACGGGCCCCCGTCGCCGAAGCGGCCCCTGCACGAGCGCCAGATCTCGATCACGCGCCGGATGTCGAGCTCGCTCGCGGGTGTCCGCCCCTTGCCCGGCTTCGAGGCGCGGATGTTCATCGGCATCTGCTCGCGCAGCGCGCCGAATCCCGCATGCATCTCGGCGCTCACCGCACGCGCCACCATCCGCGCCTTCGAATCCGCGGGCCAGAGCTGCTTGGCCGGGAAGCACTCGTTCAGGTACTCGCAGATCGCCAGCGAATCCCACACGATCAGCGGACCGTGGTGCAGACACGGCACGCGCCCGGAGGGCGAGTGCCTCAGGATCAGCTCCTTGGTGTCTTCTTGATCGAGCTGGATCACCTCCTCGCCGTACGGCACGCCCACGTGCTCCAGCACCAGCCACGGCCGAAGCGACCACGAGGAGTAGTTCTTGTTGCCCAGGATGATCGTCCACTCGGCCATGAGCGCTCCCGCAAACGAGCGCCGACCCGTGATCGGCGCGCCCGTCGAGGAAGAGAGGGATTCTCGGTGTGAGAGCGGGGACTTTAGCAGCGGGTCGAGTGGGCGTCTCGACGTGCTCCACGCCGCGAGCGCGTGTGGTGCCTCGCGCCCGGCCCGCGCGACCACGGACCCGAGAGCGGTGCGCCGCCGTCACGCGCGATCACACCCGGTCGTAGCGGTGGCAACCCACCAGGTGATCGTTCACCATGCCGGCGGCCTGCATGTACGCGTAGCAGATGGTGCTGCCCACGAAGCTGAAGTTCCGCGCGATCAGGTCCTTGCTCATGGCGTCCGACTGCTTCGATTTGGGCGGCACCTGAGTGATGCGACGGAAGCGGTTCTTGCGAGGCTCGCCGTCGACGAAGCGCCAGATGTACGCGTCGAAGCTGCCGAACTCCTGCTTCACGCACAGAAATGCTCGGGCGTTTCGCACCGCGGCCTCGATCTTGGCGCGGTTGCGTACGATGCCGGCATCGCCCATGAGCGCCTCGATGCGCTTCTCGTCGAAGCGCGCGACCCGCCGCGGATCGAAGCCGTCGAACGCCTTGCGGAACGCCTCGCGCTTCTTGAGCACCGTGAGCCAGCTCAGGCCGGCCTGCATCGCATCGAGGACCAGAAACTCGAAGTGACGCCGGTCGTCGTGAAGTGGCACGCCCCACTCGCGATCGTGATACGTGGTCAGGAGTGGATGGGCGTTGGCCCAGTCGCAGCGTTCCATGATCGTTCCTTCCACGCGCGCGCAGCCGTCGCCGACTCGTCGTCGCAACGAGACGGGGACGTGTCGGCGTCGAGCACGCCACCCGATCGAACACCGTGATGTGAAGCGAAAGGCCGCGCGCTACCCCTCCCTGACGCGCGCAGCAGGGCGTAGACGTTAGCCCCGAGCACCTCGCGATCGCAAGCCGCGCTCGCCGTGAGTTGAGCGCAGTGTTTTCTCGGGGGTCTTCTATGGATCGACTTGTGTCAACTGGATCGTTCGTCAGGGC
>CAYUSL010000259.1:0-6479 GCA_964447125.1 uncultured bacterium
TGGATCGTGGGCGGCGACGGCTGGGCCTACGACATCGGCTTCGGCGGGCTCGATCACGTGCTCGCGAGCGGTGCCGACGTCAACGTGCTGGTGCTGGACACCGAGGTCTATTCCAACACCGGCGGCCAGATGTCGAAGTCCACGCCTCGTGCGGCGGTGGCGAAGTTCGCCGCAGGAGGCAAGCCCGGTCCCAAGAAGGATCTGGGGCGCATCGCGATGACCTACGGCAACGTGTACGTGGCGCAGGTGGCGATGGGGGCCCGCGACGAGCACACGCTGAAGGCCTTCCTGGAGGCGGAGGCGTATCCCGGCCCGTCGATCATCATCGCGTACAGTCACTGCATCGCGCACGGCATCGTGATGGAGCACGGCATGCGCAATCAGAAGGCGGCCGTGGAGAGCGGGCACTGGCTGCTCTATCGCCATCACCCCGAGCGGGCTGAGAACGGCGAGAACCCGCTCATCCTCGATTCGAAGGCGCCCAAGATCCAGGTCTCGCAATACCTGGAGATGGAGAACCGCTTCCGCATGCTGGTGGCGACCCGTCCCGGCGAGGCGCGCGGGCTCTTCCGCGAGGTCCAGCACGACGTGAACCGCAACTGGCAGACCTATCAGGCGCTGGCAGGCCAACATCCCGGCGACAAGCCGGCCGAGCCCGGGAACAAGTGAGAGGGAGGGCGTTCGCATGGATTTGACCACGCGTTATCTGGGGCACACGCTCGCGAGCCCGCTCGTTCCCTCGGCGTCGCCGCTTTCGGACGAGATGGACAACGTCCGACGCATGGAGGATGCGGGCGCGGGTGCGCTGGTGCTGCGATCGCTGTTCGAGGAGCAGATCCGCCGCGATCGGCTGGAGCTGCACCACCATCTGACCTTCGGCACCGATTCGTTCGCCGAAGCTCAAAGCTTCTTTCCCGAGCCGCTGCACTTCGCGATCGGTCCCGAGGCCTACCTGGAGCACGTCCGTGCGGTGAAGAACGCCGTGGGCATTCCCGTGATCGCGAGCTTGAACGGCAGCCATCCGGGCGCATGGACCCAATACGCGCGCCTCATGCAGGAAGCGGGGGCGGATGCCATCGAGCTCAACCTCTACACGATCCCGGCTGATCCCGAACGCAGCGCCGCCGACATCGAGAACGAGTTGCTCGACGTCGTTCGTGCGGTGCGCGCCGAGATCCGCGTGCCGCTGGCGGTGAAGCTGAGCCCCTACTTCACGAGCCTCGCCAACGTCGCGGGCCGGCTGGTGGCCGCAGGTGCCGATGGGCTCACGCTCTTCAACCGCTTCTACCAGCCCGACATCGACCTCGAGCACCTGGAGGTTCGGCCGAACGTGCTGCTCTCGACGCCGCAGGCGCTGCGCTTGCCGCTGCGGTGGGTCGCGATCCTGCGGGGCCGACTCAAGGCCGACCTGGCAGCGACCAGCGGCATCCACGGTGCCGAAGACGTGCTCAAGATGCTCATGGTGGGCGCCGACGTGACGATGCTGTGCTCGGCGCTGCTGCGCCACGGCATCGAACATCTGCGGACCGTGCGCGCCGAGCTGGTGGAGTGGATGGAGGCGCACGAGTACGAATCCGTGCGCCAGATGCAGGGCAGCATGAGCCAGGAGCACGTCGAGAGCCCCGAGGCCTTCGAACGCGCCCAGTACATGCGCGCCGTGCAGCGCTCGCCGGTCTTTCTGAGCTGAGGCACGGCGAACGCAGCGCTCGTCGTGCGAGCGCTGGAGGGGGGCGGCACGTGCGGGTACGCGCTGGACGCCGCGTCGGAAGCGCCGCGTTTCCGCTTGCGCTTCGAGGCCTCGTGCCGATCGTGCGACAGGCTCGTGAGCGCCAGCCGGGTCAGCGCTTCGAGCGCGTGCGCGGACGCACGGGCGCGAGCGCGTCCATCTGGCCGCTCAGACGCTCGGAGAGGGAGTTGCAGACGAGGTGGCAGAGCGCCTCGATCGTGGGATCGACGATGCGGTAGAGCGCGCGGTTGCCCTGTGCGGATCGCGTCACGATTCCCGCTCGGCGCAGCACGGCGAGATGGCGAGACACGTTGGTTTGGGTGAGTGCGGTGGCTTCCTCGAGCTCCTGCACGGTCCGTTCACCTTGCATCAGCACGTTCAGGATCGCGAGTCGCGACGGCGCGGCCAGCGCTTGGAATCGCTCCGCCATCAGGTCGAAAGCCTCGGTTGGCAGAGTGAATGCGCTTGCGTTCGCGACGGTGCCGGTCATGGACGATTCCTCGGTGATCGTGCTCGCAGCGGTAGCGCGGTGCGGAAGCATGCAGACCGGCGCCGCGACGAATCGACGCTCGGCATCCGTGTTCGAAGGGTGGAGCATAGCATGCCTCTTGACTAGCATGCTTATATGATTATATGATCATATATGAGAGGTCAATCGACATGAGACGCTCACCCACGCGGAGCCAGGCGGCCGCGATCGCGACGGCGATCGGCTTCGTCACGTCGTTGCCGGCGGCGGCGCAGAGCCGTGAGCCACTCGAGCTGATCGCGGCCGTGCAGGTCGCGATCGCGAACCACCCGCTCGGTCAGGCTGCCGCGGCGGACCGCGACGCCGCCGAGGCCAGTGAGCGGCAGGCCACCGCACGACTCCTGCCGCAACTGGCGGTGCGCGAATCGTGGGCTCGCTCCGACGATCCAGTGTTCGCGTTCGGCACGCTCCTCGAGCAGGGGCGGTTCAGCGAGCGTGATTTCGACGTGAAGCGGCTCAACGATCCCGCGGCGCTCGATCATTTCCAGACCCGCGTCTCCGTCGAGCAGCCGCTCTTCGTCGTACCCGCGTGGTACGGACGTGCCGCGGCGAGCGCAGCCACGGACGCGGCGCGTGCCGGCGAGACGCTCGCTCACGAGACGCTGGCGCTCGAGGTGGTGCGGGCGTATTTGGGGCTGGGACTTGCACGTGACGCCGTGGCGGTGGCCGACGAATCCCACCGCGTGGCGCTCGCCGATCTCGAGCGTGCGTCCGCGCTGGTGCGCGCCGGGACGGCCCTCGAGGCCGACGCCCTCCAGGCCCAGGTTCACGAGCGCAGCCAGGCCGAGCTCCTCGAAGGGGCGCGGGGGGACGCGCGCGTCGCCGAGCTGGGTCTCTCGTCCCTTCTCGATGGTGGTGGCAGCGTCGGCGCTCTCGCTGGCGTGCCAGCGTGGCTCACCGAGGCAGCCCAACATGGCGAGGGCTCGACCGACGTGGAGACGGCGCTGGCGGCGCGCGCCGACGTGGCGGCGCTGCGTCACCAATCCTCGGCTGCGAGCGCGGTCGAATCGGCGGCGCGCGCATCGTTCCTGCCTACGCTGGGCCTGGTCGCGAGCGAGCAGTGGGATCGGGAGCGATTCGCGAGCGACGGCGAGTCGGCCTACACGGTCGGCGTGGCGCTCGATTGGAATTTGCTCGCGGGAGGTGGCGATCGCGCCAAGCTTGAGGCGGCGGCAGCGCAGGCACGCGCCGTCGCCGCGCGGCTCGAGGTGGCGGAGCGCACCGCGCGCCTCGAGGTCGGTGCCCGTGATGCTGCGCTGGCCACCGCGCGCGCACGTCTCATCGCGGCACTCGGTGCCGCGGATCTCGCGGCCGAGGCGCGGCGAGTGGTGGCGCGGCGCTACGAGCAAGGCTTGACCACCTGGACGGAGCTGGCCGGTGCGGAATCGGCGTTCTCAGCGGCACGGCTCCGAGAGCTTCAGGCGCAGCATGGGGTGCTGCTGGCTTGGGCGGAGCGCGAGCATGCGCTGGGACGTCTCACGGCGTCCTTGGCCGCATCCGCGTCCGAATCTTCCACTGCGACCTCGATGCCCCGGGAGGAACCGTGAGCACGACTCAGCGACGACGAATCGGCCCCAAGGCCTGGGCCACGATCGCAGTGGCCGTGGGCCTGATCGGGATGTTCGCGTGGATGCAGGGCGCGTTTTCCGGCCATCGGATCGGACCCGACGAGGGAGACGGCGTGGCTGCAAGCGCGGCGTTGCCGCCCGGCACGACCACGCAGCGGGTGAGCGCGATCGCGCTGGTGCGCACCAGCGAGGCGCCCGGCACCGTGCGCTCCCGCAACGAAGCTGCGCTGGCGCCGCGAATCCAGGCTGCCGTGCGCGAAGTGCTGGTCAATCCTGGTGACGCGGTGGCCGTGGGCCAGGTTCTCGTGCGCCTCGATGCCCGCGACACCACCGCCAAGCTCGATCAGGCACGGGCCGCGCTCACTGCGGCGGAGGCCGTGGCTCTGCGAGCGAGCAAGGACGCTGAGCGGATCGAGCAACTCTTCGCCGAGAAGGCCGCCACTTCACAACAGCTCGATCAGGCGCGTGCTGGCTTGGATGCGGCGCGCGCCGCGGTTGCCGGCGCCGCGCGGGCCGTCGACGAGGCGCGGGTGTTCAGCGCCGAGGCCGAGTTGGTGGCACCGTTCGCGGGTGTGGTGAGCGAGCGACGTGTGGATCCTGGCGCGCTCGCCGCCCCCGGCGTGCCGCTGCTGGTGGTGCTCGATCCTCAGCATCTGCGGGTCGAGGCAACGGTGGCCGAGGACGTGGCTCGCGATGTCGTGGTCGGACGATCCGCGAGTGTCGAGATCGACGGCGAACCGGCGCCGCTGCCCGTGACGGTGGACGAGATCGTGCCCGCCGCCGACCCGCGGACGCGCACCGTGATCGTGAAAGCCGCGCTGCCGGCGGGCGCGCGTGTGCGGCCGGGAACCTTCGCACGGCTCGTGCTGGCGGGTGCCGAGGATCGCGTGTTGGCGGTACCCGAGCGCGCGCTGCGTTCGGTCGGTCAGGTAGAGACCGTGCGCGTGCGCACCGAGCGCGGCATACGCGTGCTCAACGTGCGCGTCGGGCGCAGCGGGTTGGGGCCCATGGGAGATCTCGTCGAAGTCCTGGCAGGCCTCGCGGACGGCGACGAGGTCGTGGTGGGCGGGAGCGCGCCATGAAGTCCGAGCCGCTCGGCTTCACCGCCAAGATCGTCGACGTCTTTCTGACGTCGAAGCTCTCGCCGCTCCTGATCGTGTTCTCGCTGCTCGCTGGGATCGCGACCCTCGCAGGAATGCCCCGCGAGGAAGAGCCGCAGATCGTGGTGCCGGTCGCGGACGTGCTGGTGTCGTTTCCGGGAGCCAGCGCCCGCGAGGTCGAGGACCTCGTGACGACGCGCCTCGAGTCGTTGCTCTGGGAGATCGACGGCGTCGAGCACGTCTACTCGATGGCGCGTCCCGGCGAGGCGGTGGTCACGGTGCGCTTCAAGGTCGGCGAGGACCGAGAGCGCTCGATCGTGAAGCTCTACAACAAGATCTCGATGAACGCGGATCGCGTGCCTGCCGGCGTGGCGGGCTGGGTGGTCAAGCCCATCGAGATCGACGATCTGCCGTTCGTCACGCTCACGCTCCATCCCGAGCGTGGCTCGGAGGTCGATGCGCAGGCGCTGCGGGAGATCGCCCGCGAGACCGCGCAACGCCTCGGCGAGGTGCCGGACACGTCGCGCATCACCGTGATCGGCGGCCCCGCCCGCGAAGTCGGCGTGGCGATCGATCCTGCTCGGCTCGCGGCGCGCCGCGCGACGGTGATGGACGTGATGCACGCACTGGCCGGTGCTTCGAGCACGACGCGCGCCGGCATGCTCGTCGCGAACGGCCGGGAGACCGCTGTGGACGTGGGGCCGGCGCTCGCGAACTCTGCCGAGGTGGCAGCGCTGGTGATCGGAGTCCACAACGGCGCACCCGTGCACCTCGGGGACGTGGCGACCGTCCGCGACGGACCCGCGGAGCCGGCGAGTTACACGCGCATCGGCTTCGGGCCCGGCGATCCCGAGTCCGGCGAAGTGCGTGACGCCGTCACGATCGCCGTCGCCAAGCGCAAAGGGTCGAACGCCGTGACCGTCGCCGAGCACGTGCTGGCGCGCATCGACGAGCTGCGCGGCCAGACCATACCCAGCGACGTCGGTGTGCGCGTCACGCGCGATTGGGGCGAGACCGCCAACGAGAAGGTGAACGAGCTGGTGAAGCATCTCACCATCGCCGTGGTCACCATCATCGCGCTGCTGGCGCTGAGCCTGGGCACGCGCGAAGCGGCGATCGTGGCGCTGGCGGTGCCGATGACGCTCGCGCTGACGCTGCTCGGTGGCTGGATGGTGGGCTACACGATCAACCGGGTCACGCTCTTCGCGCTGATCCTCTCGCTGGGACTGCTGGTCGACGATCCCATCGTCGACGTCGAGAACATCCACCGCCACTTTCAGCTCGGGCGGCTGCCGCCACGCGAAGCGACCCTCTTCGCCGTCGACGAGGTGCGCCCCCCGACCATTCTCGCGACCATCGCCGTCATCCTGTCGTTCCTGCCGATGTTCTTCGTGACCGGGATGATGGGGCCGTACATGCGGCCGATGCCGTATCACGTGCCGCTCGCCATGGTGCTTTCGCTGGTGATGGCGTTCACGGTGACGCCCTGGGCGAGCTACCGATTGCTACGCAAGGAGCATCCCGGCCGTCCCGCCGCCGGTTCGTCGCACGCCCCT
>CAYUSL010000259.1:6579-8601 GCA_964447125.1 uncultured bacterium
GCGCTGCGGATCCGCCCCGAGATCGAGCGCATCGCGGCTCGCACCGGTGCCACGCTGAAGATCGTCGAAACGCCACCGGGACCGCCGGTTCTCGCGACGGTGGTCGCCGAGGTCTACGGTCCCGAGGACGCGAGCTACGCCGCGATCGCTGCCGAAGCGCGCCGCATCGAGGGCTTGTTCCGCGCGGTGCCGGGTGTCGTGGACGTCGACTCGACCGCCGAGGAGCCACGTGAGCGCTGGGTCGTAGAGGTGGACCGCGAGAAGGCAGCGCTTCATGGAATCGCAACCAGCGACGTCGTGAAGACGCTGGGGGCGGCGCTCGGTGGTGCCGACGCCGCGGCGCTGCACGTGCTCGGCGAGCGCGACACGGTGCCGGTGCGCGTGCGCCTCGCGCAAGCGGATCGTGCGCGTGTCGACGATGCGCTGGCGCTCGAGCTGCGAGCCGCCGATGGCAACACCGTGCGGATGGGTGCGTTGGTCCGGGCAGTGGTGGGCACCGACGAGGTCACGCACCTGCACAAGGACCTGCGGCGCTTCGCATACGTGAGCGCAGAGGTGGCGGGTACCTCGCCAGTGGAAGCCGTGTTCGGCATCGAACGCCAGCTCGCACAGAAGCCCTCGCCCAGCGGCTTTCGTGTCGAGATGGCGGGAGAAGGCGAGTGGAAGATCACGGTGGACGTGTTTCGAGATCTGGGCCTCGCGTTCGGCGTAGCGCTGGCGGGGATCTACGTGCTGCTCGCGGCGCAGACGCAAAGCTTCGGCATCCCGTTGGTCATCATGGCCGCGATCCCGCTCACCCTCATCGGCATCCTGCCGGGGTTCTGGCTGCTCAACGTGGTCGCCGGGAAGACGGTCGCCGGCTACACGTCGCCGATCTTCTTCACCGCGACGGCGATGATCGGCATGATCGCGCTCGCCGGCATCGTGGTGCGGAACTCGATCATCCTGATCGACTTCATCGAGGTGGAGCGCAGCCGGGGCAGGCCGCTTGTCGAAGCAGTGGTGGAGGCGGGTGCGGTACGCCTGCGGCCGATCTTGCTCACGGCCGGGGCCGCGATCTTCGGGGCGTGGGTCATCACGCTCGACCCGATCTTCTCGGGGCTCGCGTGGTCCTTCATCTTCGGAATCTTCGCCTCGACGCTCTTCACGCTCGGCGTGGTGCCCGTGATCTACGCGATGGTCAAGGGCAGCGATGCCCCCAGCGCGCCTGCGATCGAGGGAGGTGCGCGATGAAGCTCGTGGTGGTGATGTGCTCGTCGAGCTGCAGCAAGGATCTGCACGACGTCCTGCTCGAATCCGGTGCCGACGGGTATACGGAGATCGATTCGCTCACGGGGGCGGGGAGGACCGGGCAGAAGCTCGGCACTCGGACGTTTCCGGGCACATCGACCATGACGTGGGCGGCGGTATCCGACGATCGAGTGGACGGACTCATGAGCGCCTTGGGCGCGCTGGCCGAACGCTGCTACCCGGCGGAGGGGGTGCATGCGTTCGTGCTCGGTATCGAGCGAACGCTCTGAGCATCGACAGGGTGTTCCGCAGAAGGGGAGTAGGACCGTGACGATCAACGAGGGCTTGCGAATGGTTGCGGGGTTCTTCGTGCTGTTGAGCGTGGCGCTCGGGTATTGGGTGCACCCGGCGTGGTTCGGGTTCACCGCGTTCGTCGGCGTCAACCTGCTACAGAGCGCCTTCACCAAGTGGTGCCCGATGATGTGGCTGCTCGGAAAGCTCGGCCTTCGGCGCGAGCTGCCCGCGCCGGCGTGAGGCGCGGACGCGATCGCCGCGACCGCTGTCTGCATCGCCAGCGATCGGGCGCCCGCGTCGGGCGACGCGAATGTGCTGAAGCGGGAGGAGCTACTGGTGCTGCGCCATGCCGCGGGCGTTCCGGTTTGGCGCGCGTAGCAGTTGCGCCGAGCAGCGCTCAGCGCGACTCGTCGAGGCGAATGTACGCGTCGAGCACGTCGCTACGGGTGATGAGCCCGAGCAGGTGGCCGCCGCCGTCCACCACGGGGATCGAGCCGA
>CAYUSL010000260.1:0-4494 GCA_964447125.1 uncultured bacterium
AGCCCGGAACGGCCACCGAGTGGCTCGACGTCGCCGAGCGCGCCGCGAAGCAGGCGCCGGTGGGACTACCCCGTTCACTCGCGATCGGCGCCTGCGCAGCGCTCGGCGAGCACGATCGGCTACGCGAGCGCGCTCGCGTGGAAGTGCAAGCGGCGGGCTTCGGGGCGGCGCAGGCCGATACCTGGGCCAAGCTCCTCACGGCCGTCGCCGGAGAGGCGCGCTCACCGGGGGCCTTCGCCGCGCTCTTCGAGATCGTCACCACCGGGACACGCACCACTCGCGGGCTTTACAGGAATGATCTCGACGCAGACCTCACACTGGCTCTGCTCGATGCGATCACGACGCTCCCGAGAGCCCGGATCGCCCAAGCCCTCGACGTGCTCGCCGACTGCGGGGCGCACACACCCGACATCGCGTCCCGATGTACGTCGTTACTGGCGAGCGACGACGACAACGTCCGGGCCGCGACCGAGAAAGTCGTTACGCGCCTCGTGCCGAGCGATTGAGGCGCCGACCACCCAAATAGCCGCCTCCGACCGATGGCGGCCCCCGGAAGCTCTGCGCGACGCTGCGCTCGTGGCCGCAGCGAACGCAATGAGCGTGAGCGACTGGCGTTCTCGACACACGTAGTCCGTGCCACCAGGCTTGGACCAGCGAAGGGGCATGCACGCCGATGAGCGCGACGGTGTCGAACCCAAGGACTCGTGTTGGATCGATCGCCTGTTGCTTGCTTGTCGTGGCCTGTCTGCTCGCAGGTCTCGGCTGCAGCGGCGAGAGCGGCGGGGCAGCGAGCGTCGAGCCGCCGCAGGGCTTCTGCGAGCCGAACACCGAGCCGGTGCCGCCGCGCCCCACGCCGTCGCCGGCCACGTTGCCGTTCGTGCGGGTGCGGGGCACCGATCTCGTCGACGCGGACGGCCAGCGGGTCGCGCTGCGCGGCGTCAACTTCGGAAACTGGCTCTTGATCGAGCCGTGGATCGCTCGACTCGGCGCCCAGGACCTGGACCTCTTCGATTCCGAGGACCTGCTCTTCGCGAAATGCGAGGAGCTCGGCTGCACGCAGACACTTTCTCGTTCCTGGCCACTCGCCTACCTGCAGCATTTCCTCGGCCTCGGCATCGCACCGACCATCGAATTCTTGCGGGGCGAGACCTACGCGCACACGGCCTCCGGCGAGGAGGAAGCGATCCGCGCGTTCTGGAACTGGTACGACGCGCTCCCGGGCGTCTACTCCGAGCAGGACCTGTGGCGCTATCTCGGCCGCCGATTCGGCTGGGATCGCGCGCAGGAGCTCGAGCGCGTGTGGCGCGATCACTGGATCACCGAGCTCGACTTCGAACGGCTCGCGGCGCTCGGCCTCAACTTGGTGCGGCTGCCGTTTTGGTACGACTGGCTCGAGTCGGACGACGCGGCGGGTGCCACGTTCCGCGCCGATGGTTGGGAGCTATTGCACGAGGTGCTGGAGTGGGCGCGCCGCCATCGCCTCTACGTGCTCCTCGACATGCACGGTGCACCGGGCGGCCAGAACGTCGAGATCCATTCCGGCACCAGCGACGGCAACCACCTCTGGAGCGACGAGCGTTGCCAGGCCAAGACCGCGCGGCTCTGGCAGGCGATCGCCACCTACGTCGAGGGTGATCCGCACGTGGTGGGCTTCGATCTCTCGAACGAACCGATGAACGTCTTCAATCCGATCGTCCATCGCCGCGTCTTGGAGCGGATCTACGACGCGATTCGGTCCGTCGACGGCGATCACGTGATCCTGATGGAGGACGGCTACCTGCCGCCGCCTCTCTATCCCACGGCGAAGGCCATGGGCTGGGAGAGCTACGCGCTTTCCATCCACCACTACGCCGACGCCAAGACCACCACCGAGCACGTGGCCGCGTTCGAGGGGACGTTGGCCGCGCAGACGGTGAGCTGGGATGCCCGCTTCGGTTCGCCGCTCCTCGTCGGTGAGTTCTCGACCTACGCCAACGAGCCCTACGCCATCGAGGCGATGCGCCAGATCCTGGCGCTCATGAACGCGCGCGGCATCCACTGGGCGCCCTGGACGTGGAAGCACTGGGACGCCAACTCGATTTGGGGCGTCTACCACGCGGCGCCGCCTTACGAGCCGATCGACTACGCAACACTCTCGTTCGCGGAGCTGCGCGAGCGTTTCGAGGGGCTCGACTCGCGATTCTTCGAGCCCAACGACGCCTACGCCCAGGTCCTGCGCGAGCAGGCCAGCGCACCGCCGGCGCCGCAGGACCTGGTGTTCGAGTGATCGAGCGCCGCACGACCGGTTACACCCGGCGCGCGAACGGCTGCGATGTCGAACCCATGGCGCGGCACGCGCGATCGCTCGTGAATCGCCGGCATTTCCTCGGCGCCGGTGGCGCGACGCTCGGCGCGCTCGCGCTCTCCGAGTTCGGGGGATGCGGCGGCGACGCGGCGAGCCCATCGTCGACCCGGCGGCTCGCGATCACGATGTGGGAGTTCTCGTGGCTGGTGCGGCGCATCGCGCCCGAGGCGGAGTACGCGGACTGGGACACCGTGCTCGACGAGCTCGCAGACCGGGGCTACGACTGCATCCGGCTCGACGCCTTCCCGCACCTGATCGCCGCCGGCCCCGACGGCGCGCACGTCGAGCGCTTCACGATCGCACCGCGCGCGCCGCTCTTCTTTTGGGGAAACCACGCGCCGGTGGAGGTCGAGCCTCGCCCCGCTTTGGCGGAGTTCCTGCGCAAGATGCGGGCGCGCGGGATGCGGGTGGGCCTCTCCACTTGGTTCTGCGACGATGCGCTGGGGCGCGCGGAGAGCGTCGTCTCGCCTGCCGATCTGGCACGGGTGTGGCGCGAGACCCTCGATTTCCTCGCCGAGGAGCAGCTCCTCGATCTGGTGGAGTGGGTGGATCTGTGTAACGAGTTCCCGCTACCCACCTGGGCTCGGGGGGCCTATCCCGCGATCTTCGGCGTTCCGATCACCAATCCGCTGCCGGTGCTCCTGCCTTGGTCCGCCGCCGCCACGGCTCGCATCCAGAGCTACCTGGACGAGGGGATCGGTCCGCTGCGCGAGGCGTATCCCGAGCTGCGCTACACGTTCTCGGTGGAGGGTGGAACCGTGGGCCCCAAGTTCCGCAACCTCGACACCCGCTCCCTCGACCTCGCCGAAATTCACATCTGGCTCTCGAACGATCTCGATTTCCTGCTGCGCTCCGGGCAGCTCTTCCTGCTTCTCGGGCTGCCGGGCTCGCTGGCGCTCCACACGTCGACGGCGCCACAGCTCTATTTCGGCAACCGCGAGCACTGGCTGACCACGCTCCGTGGCCTCATGGACGGCTGGAGCGCGTGGTCGCGCGAGCGCGGGCTGCCGCTTCTCACCACCGAGGCGTGGGGGCCCATCAACTACGACGACGTCGCGCCGTTTCCGGACACGTCCGAGTGGGATTGGGTGAAGGACGTGTGCCGCGAGGGTGTGAATGCAGCAATCGAACGTGGCTGGGAAGGGATATGCACTTCCAACTTCGCACAGCCTCATTTCGAAGGACCCTGGAGCGATGTGGCCTGGCATCGCGAGCTCACGCGGCGAATTCGGACCGGCTGAGATCACCGCCGTTGGCTTCGATCGAGGAGGGCGATCCCGTGAGCGCTGGCACCCTCATCCGCTTCTTCGCGTCGATTCTCCTCGCGTTGGCGCCCGTCGCGGCGCGCGCCGGCGAACCCGCACCCCGAGGCGACGCGCCGTGCTCGGGGAGAATCGCCGAGAAGCTGGGTGTGCGCTTCGTCGAGGTGTGTGGCGGCAACCAACAGGATTCCTTCTGGATCAGCGTGGCGCCGATGCCGTGCTCGGCGGGGGAGCACGAGACCATCGCCTGTCCCAGCGTGACGCCATTGCTCACCAGCAAGACGCCCGTCTCCCTGGCCTCGCGGCGCGTCGCCCTGGTGGATGGGTTCACGGCGCACCGACTGTGCGCGCTTCGCTTCGCCGGACAGATCGCGACCCGCGCCCAGCTCGAGCGGGCGAGGGAGGAACTCGGCCTCGCTGCGGTGGTCGTGAGCGAGCGCGATGCGCCGGCGACAGCACCCAAGCTCCACTTCGAGCCCCTGCCCGAGTGGACGGCCGAGGGGCGCTGCGACAACCCGAGTGTGCCCGGCGCCGAGTGCCGCTTCTCGCGTTGGCCCGGGGCCGATGCGCGCAACGCACCCATGGCCGAGATCCGTGCCTGTGACGCGCGGCGCGCGGGACCCGACGACGCCGCGCGCGTGCGGCTCGGTCTAGGTGGAAACTGCCCGGCCAGCGACGGCACTGCCGATGGCGATCCTGCAGATGCACGCAGACTTCCGTGCACGATTGCTCCCGCTCGTTCATCGGTGAATGCAGCCGACGATGCGGGCTTCGTGCTCGCCTGTCACGCGCCTGGCGCGGCACCGGCGCGTGCGCCGGCGGACGAGGGCGCCGAGCTTGCCGGGTTCCGCTGTGTCGTCCCGACCTGGTCTCTCGCCACCTTCGAAT
>CAYUSL010000260.1:4594-8578 GCA_964447125.1 uncultured bacterium
GAGCTTGCCGGGTTCCGCTGTGTCGTCCCGACCTGGTCTCTCGCCACCTTCGAATGACGTCGAGGGTGGCCGGCGATTCGAGGAGAGCGCCGATGGGACCGCGCTCGTGACGAGCCTTCCCTGCGACGCTCTTTGCGACTGCCGCAAGCTCGCGAGAGGCCGGTGCGGCCTATCCATCGCCTCCGGATTGGGCGAGCACGGATGCAAGCTGCGCGGGATCGGAGAGCGGACCGGGGAGGGCGCGAACCAGCTTGCACACGGCATCGGCACCGGCGTCGGCGAAGCCGGAGCGGGCCAGCGCCGCGCAGCGATCGCGGGTCTCCGGCGCTGGCGTGAGGTCGAGGAGCTCGATCAGATCGCAATAAACGACGTCACCTGCGCGTGGCCCGAGCGAGAACCACTCCGAGTAGAAGTTGGGATGCTCGAGCGGGCTGCCGGTGCCACCGAACAGGAACTCTTCGACGGTGAAGTCGAGGTAGTCGCTCTGCGGGACCAGATAGCCGAGCTCGTCCGGCGCAAGGCCGACGAGCGCGATCTCGTTCGGTGCACCACGCATCGTCCGCAGACCCTCGATGGCCGGGAACGTCTCGGTGCCGTAGTCGTAAGCCGGGGTCGGGAAGGCCGCTTCACTCTCGGGCCGTCCGCCCAGGCTTTCGGGGAAGAGCTCGCCCGGCGCCGTGACGATCGTCGCCGCGTCTCCGAGATCGATGCGAAAGAGCGGCGCGCGAACGCAGCCGCAATGACCGCAGTGGTCGGAGTCCGAGAAATCGAAGAGCCCGCCGCCATCGCCGGTGAAGAACGTCTCGCTGCCAGGGATGACGCCAGCCACCAGCCCCAGCACCAGGTTCAAGTTCTCCATCGGCAGCAGCGCTTCGCGACGGTGAAAGGCCAGAGAAGGAACCGTCACCGGGCTCGCGTTCGCGAGCGCAGCCATCGCCTGCTCGGCCAGCTCGAAGCCGAGTGAGCGCGCCTTGTCGAACCCGTCGTCGGCGATCCACTCGCGGCCGTCGACGGGATGGGTACCGCGCTCGCCCGACTCGCTCCAATACGGGACCCGCGCGCCGTCGAGGGGCGTGATGAGGCCGCCCACGGCGCCGCTCAGGTAAATGGCGGTGCCCCCGAGACGCGCTTCCAGGCGGGTGCGGGCGTACCCCGGAAAATCGGCGGAGAGCAGGTTGTTCCGCGCGCCGATGCTCTCGGGATGATTCGCCCACGCGAGAATCGTCGCGATCGTGGCGTCGTCGTCACCCAGCGCCTGGATCGCGAGCAACTCGTGGTCGCGCACCGAAGGCAAGCGCGTGTCGTTGGCGAGGAGCGGCGGGTCTTGCGGATCGAGGGCGCGGTGGTCGAGAAACGGATCGGCGATGCCGAGGTCGAGGGGCACGCTCACGACCTGGAGCCTCGCCTCACGCAGCGTGGCGAGGGCCTCCGCGACGGCGTCGGCGATGCCGTCGTTCACCTGGTCGAGATGGACGGGGTCGATGCCGGATTCGTACTGGGTCTTGCCCCACAGGCCCAGCGTGTCCGGGGCTTGGTGATCGTGGATCGAGGCGACGATCACGCGCCGCGGATCGAGACCGGTCTCGGCGGCGACGCGATCGAGAGCCGGCTGGAAGCTCGGGCTCAACATGCCGACGGCGTCGAGCGCCACCAGCGCCGTCGTGACGCCGCCCAGCTCGAAGGCGACGGCCCGCACCGTGATCGGATCGTGGACGCCGAGCGCTGGGTGGGCGTTGTCGAAGCCCGCCATCCAGATGGGTTGGAAGCGGCCGTCATTCTCGGTTCCAGCCGGGTTCGTGAGGGCGTCGTAGTCGTCGCCGGCGGGATCGGGATGGGTGATCGCGTCGTAACCTGGCTCGTCGGGATCGGGCAGACCGTCGCGGCCGAAATCGTCGAACGCTTCGCCCTCGGCGAAATCCCAGAGGCCGTTCGCGTTTCGGTCGTGGAAGCGTTCCCAGCTCGCAGGCGTCACGTCGACCACGGCGACACCCACGCGCAGCGACGCTCCCGAGCCGCGTGCGTCCACACCATTCGAGCCGCTGCCCGCGCAGCCGATGACGAGCGTCGACGCGATCGCGCCAACGATCCCCACGCGCCAGGAATCACGGCGCCGGGTCGGACGGATGCCAGACGCGCTACTCATCGGCCCTCGTTTCGAGCGGTCCCTCATCCTGCGGCTCGAATGCGGGATCACGGGCGAGTACCAGGCGATCGAAGGCGTAACCGCCTTCCCGAGGACGGAAAGTGAGCACGTGCGTGCCGGGAGCAAGGTGCAGCGTGCTGCCCGCGTCGATCCACGTCCACGCATCGAACGGCTCGCCACGATCATCGAGGGGATCGGCACCGAGGGGCACGTCGTCGACGAGCACCCACGCCGAGTCCGATGCGCTCCGCCCGCGCGCGGCGCCCCACGCGCTGGGCACGTAGCGACGCACCCACAGGCGGTAATCGCCGCCTTCCACACGCACGTCGTAGCTGGCGCCACGCGATCCGCCGCGCTCGCGGGAGCCTTCGTCGAGGCGCCGCAGGTCGTGCAGATAGAGGCCCTCAGCCGCCCCGGCAAACCAGGACCGCTCCGTCCAGGCGTCGTCACCGACATCGGTCGCGTGCTCGGCCTCGACGGCCACCACGCCGTCGCGCTCCACGAAGCTCCGCGGCACCTCGCCGAGCCGATTCTCGAACCACACCACCGCCACGCTCTGGCGATCGCGCCCCGTGGTGAAGAACGGCAGGACGTCGAACCAGTCCTGCCACCACTCCTCGCAGTTGGCGACCAGATCCAGGTCACCGTCGCCGTCCACGTCGGTGAGCTCGGCCTGATCCCATTTCTCGCCGAATGCCGGGATGAGCATCTGCCGGCCCGAGCCCCACTTGATGGGGTGAAGTGACCAATCGTGGGGTCCTGGAGTGGTGCCGCGCGGGGTCTCGTTGCGAAGCCAGAACGCCGAGAGAGTCGTCACCGGCAGCACGCCATCTTCGTGGACCAACATGCCCACGAGGTCGAGCCGGCCATCGCCGTCCACGTCTCCCACCCGAATCGGCCGCTGAAAGTAGGTGGCCTCGGGTGGCTTGGGGATGACGATGCGTTCGAAGTGGGGCGGCGACGCCTGCGTCTTCCGGAACCACCAGATCTCGCTGCGCGAAGCCGTGAGGAAATCACGCAGCCCATCTCCGTCGAGATCGGCGATCGCGAGCTGCGGCTTCGCGTCGAGCTCGGGGCCTCGGTAGAGGATGTGCTTCGGCCACGGTTCGCGCTGTGCCGCCGTTCCCGGACCGGGATTCTCGTACCAGTGGACCGTCTCTTCGTCCTCGGGGGTATCGAAGTCGGCGTTGGCGTCGAGTAGATCGGGGTCGCCATCCTCGTCGATGTCGTCGAGCACGAAACCGTGGCCGTCGAGCTGGTCGGCGTCGATGGCGTGCATGGACCAAGCGTCGAGATCGCGCCGCCGCGCCGGATCGACGGGCGCCTCGAGCCATCGCACACCGCCGCGAGCACCGGTGTCGAAGAGCACGCGACCGCCGAAGAGCACGTCCAGGGCGCCGTCGCCGTTCACGTCGAAGGGCACCTGCCAGAGAAGATGGCCGACTCCAACCGTCGCCGGGACGCGACCGCCGTCGGTCCAGGCGCTGGGATCGAGGACGCGCTCGCGCGACGGTCCCCACACGATCCGCACTCCCGGCGCGTAGCCCTCCCAAAACGGGGTGGCGTGCCCGCCCTGGGTGGCCACGACGTCGAGGTTGCCGTCGCCGTCGAGATCGGCCAGCGAGGCGCTCTCCGAATCGAATTGCTGGCCGTCGGCGAGCACGGGCGGCTGATGCGCGATCACCGTGGGCCAGGTGAGGCGCGGATCCGCGTCCCGCGGCGGATGGAGCTCGATGACGTAGCGCTGGTCGAACTCGTAGTTGGTGACGTAATCGGTGAGGCCGTCGCCGTTCACGTCGCCGGCACCCAGCGCGTTCGAGCCGCGGAAGCGGTCGTCGATG
>CAYUSL010000261.1:0-8572 GCA_964447125.1 uncultured bacterium
GATTACGCGGAGCGGCGAGCGCCGTTTCGGGCGGCACACCTCGCCCACGCTCGGGCAGCGGTCGCTCGCGGCGAGCTGGTGCTCGGCGGTGCGTACGCGGATCCCGTAGACGGCGCGGTGCTGCTCTTCAGCGGCGACTCGCCTGACGTCGCCGAGAGTTTCGCGAAAGCTGATCCCTACGTGCTGAACGGCGCCGTGCGCCGCTGGTGGGTTCGCGAGTGGACGACCGTCGTCGGCAAGGAGGCCGCGGTCGAACTGCCAGCCCAGCTCCGCAGCTCCGGCTGACGATCGGCCGGAAGCCCCGGTGGGCTCGCTCACCACCGTCCGGACGCTCCCACGAGCGCCGAGCGGCGGCGTGGCGGCGTGGGGACGCGCGCCAGCTCGCCTGCGCCCAGTTCACCACCGGCTGCGGACGATTCGTACGGCGCGGCCGAGGACGGCGACGAGGAAGAGCACGACGCCGAGGATCGCGATGGGAACGGCGATCGCGAGGCTCGCCTTCACGACGAAGAGAACGAGCGGAACCACGACGAACACGACCAAACCGAGCGCCACCAGCGTCCCGCAGCCGGTGAAGAAGTCCTGCGCGAGGCTCGCGCCGGAGCCGCTCGCATTGCGTGGTGTGACGGACTCGAGATCGGGGCTCATGCGCGCCACGATCGCTGATCACTCGAGCTCGAGCAAATAACGCTCGAGCTGGACGAGCTCGGCGTCGCTCAGGCTCGCGACGTCACCGTGCTTCCCTTCGCGATTGCGCGCGACGAAGACATCGCGAAGCGTGGGTGCCGAGCCGTCGTGGAGATACGGCGCCGTGTCCCAGATCCCGCGCAGCGTGGGCGTGTCGAGGCCGGTGAGCGGCCCGCCGAGCCGGGAGCCGGAGTCCGGCGTCAGCGTGCCGACGTCGTGAAGCTCACCGGCACCGCTGTCGGTGAAGCGCGGCGGCACGTGGCAGGTCGGGCAACCCAGCCGTTGGAAGATCGCCTCACCGGCGCGCGCGTCGGCGGTGAGGCTGCCGTCGGCGGCGCGATACGGGCTCAGCGGGAACGTATCGAGCGAGGCCACGTATGCCGCGAGCGCGTCGAGATCGGCGCTCAGTCCCGCCTTGGGATCGCCGAGGGACTGGGCGCGCGTACCGGCGTGGAAGTCGCCGTCGCTCATCAGCCCCGCACCGCCGAAGGCGTTGCGGATGTCGTTCTCGAAGTCCTGGATCTCGTCGAAGTTCGCGGTCCAGTGGACCGGTCCGTGCGCGGTGCCCGCACGTCCCACGAGCGCGATGGTGTTGCGTAGGCCCTCGCCGCGGTCGGTGAAATCCCACACCCGGCCATCGTCGTCCCCGTCGACGTGGCAACCGGCGCACGAGATGTAGCCGTCGCGGGAGATCCGCGGGTCGCGCGCCTCGTAGAAGAGCTGCTTGCCGCGCAGCACCTGCACCGACAACCGCTCGGCGGCGACCGTCGGCAACGCCGCGATCAGCGGCGGCGCGAGCTCGCGCCCTGCCAGCACACCCGCGGTGTCGTGGACGGTGACGGTTCGCGATGTGAAACCCTGCACGAAGAGCCGGCTGCCGTCGGGCGAGAGCACCAGCCCCTGCGGCGCCTTCCCCACTTTGTCGACCGCGCCGACAGCGGCGCCTGTGTAGGCGTCGCGGATCTCGACCGTGGACGAGCCCTGCATCGCCACGAAGGCGTAGTCGCCGAGCGGCGTGAACGCGACCGCGCTCGGCATGGCGCGGTCGTTGAAGTCGATGCGCCCGCCAGCCACCTCATGACCACGGATGAGGTCGATGCGTGAGGTGACGGCACGCGTGGTCTTGTCGTGCTCGAGTGGCTTTCCGTCGCGAGCGAGGCCACGGAACACGTTGTCCTGCTTGGAGGGCACCCACAGCTCGGCGGCATCGGGCGAGATCACAGGCGCCCCCACGTAGTTGGGCACGCCGCGGCCGCGATCCTCCGCGTCGACGGTGGTGGTGTCGGCGGCGAGCTCGATCACCTCCTCGACCGTGCCATCGGCAGCCACCACGCTACGGATCTCGCCGCGATCGGCCGGCGACACGAAGCGCGAGACGAAGAGCCGGCTGCCGTCCGGCGTCACGGCGAGTCCGCGCGGCTTGGGTCCCACCGCGCTCCGCCAACGGATCTCGTGGCTCCGAGCGTCGATCGCCACCATCTCGCCAGTCGCGAACAGCGTCACGTAGAGCGTGGCGCCAGCGGGATCGGCCGCGATCGCGAACGGCTGCGAGCCGCGCGGCAACGCCACGCTGGCGCGGACGGCGCCGTGCTCGCCGTCGAGGATGACGACGCGATCATCGTCCTGGCATGCGACCCACACGCTGCCGTCACCCGCCACCGCGAGCGTGCGCGGATGGCGCGCAACGGGGACCTCGAAGGCGACCGCAGGATGGCCGCTGGCGGTGATGGCGGTGACGGTGTCCTGGTCGGGGTTCACCACCCACACCCGCTCGCGGCGCGAATCATAGGCGACGGTCGAAGACGTGGTGGGCGCCGCCGGCGGCAGCGCACGGTGCACCGTGTGTGCGAACGTCGAGCGTTCCTCGCGTCCACCATCCGTCACCGTCACCACCACCTCGTAGTGGCCGGGGGCGGCAAAGGTGTGAGTGGCCTCCGCCGACGCGAGCGGCTCGGTGGCCGGGCTGCCGTCACCGAAATCCCACGACACCCGCGGCTTGGTGGCGCCACTCACCTCCACGGTGAAACGCGCTTCGCCGCCCGCGACGCTCGACGAACGGTCGGCAACGGTGAGCGCGAGCGGCTCACCCGGCTCGGCGCGGCCCTCCATCACTCGCGACACGTCCTTGGGTGCCAGCACTCGTGCGTAGACACGCACGTCGCGCATCTCGCCCCGCGCGAACTGCGACACCCCCGAGCTCGAGCCCAGGTAGAGCGACGGGCGGGTGAAGATCGTGTCGGTCGAGCCGCTCGCGGCCTCGCGCTCCAGACGCCCATCGACGTAGAGCCTCCGCGCGCCATCGGCCGCACGCCTCGTGACGGCGACGTGGTGCCATTCGCCGTCGTCGATGCGCGTGGTCGACTCAAGCGCCTCGTCGTCGCGGTTCACGTAGAACGTGGCTTTGCCGAAATGATTGGTGATCGCCCAGCCGCGCCCGCCGGGGCCGCGGTGGCGATCCACCAGCCACTCGCCGCGCCACCACTCCTCCGGGGCATCGGCGCCGCGGGTGCTGGTCGACGTGGTGCGCAGCCACAGCGCCACCGACAGGTCGCCGTCGAACGCCAGGCCGGTTCCATCGATCCGAACCGTGTCGCCTTCGCCATCGAGGCTGAGCGCGCCGCCTCCGAGGCGCGCGTCACCGAGGAGCGCGCCGTTGGCGGCGTGGCCGGAGAAGTCGCGGGCGATCACCTCCCCTGCCGGCTCGTCGAGACGCCACCGACCCATCAACCCCGCTACACCCGTCGCGGGTGCGGCGCTCGCGGCTTCCGTGTCGAAGTGCGTCTGCACCTCTTCGTCGACGAGGTTCCCGGCCCAATCGGCGATGCCTCCCGCGCGCACGATCACCTCGTAGCGGGTGGATGGCGCGAGCGGCTCGTCGGGCTGGAAGTTCACGAGCGTGTTGTGGACCGTGTAGCGCCCGGCGAGCGGCGCCCCGCCCACCGGACGCACCACGAAGGTGGTGTCGTTGACGCTCGCGAGCTCGGCGGCGTCGGAGAGGGTGAGCCCCACGCGACTCGTGACGGCCTGGCCCGTGGCGCCGTCGGGTGGGCTCACCATCGTGACCTTCGGCGGGCGGGTGTCCGGTGCCAGGTCGTGGACCATCCAGCCGCTGCCCGTGCCGTGGTCGTTGCCGACGTAGACCAAGTTTCCGATCGGCGTGACCTGACCGTGGTCGGCGTGCTCGACGTGGAGCGAACCGCGCCCCACGATCCGGTACTGGGCCGGGTTCGAGACGTCGACCTTCACGATCTCTTCCTGGCAGCCCTGGATCACGAACTCGTCCTGGGTGGCGTTGTAGAGCTGCTCGTCGATCACGAGCGCGTCGTTGACGAGGGAGATGGCGGTGGGATCGCTGGTCGAGTGGATCGCCATGCGCGCGCCCGCGCCCCGCACCGAAGCGACGATGCGATTCCCGTTGAAGCTGGTCGCGTAGTAGTGGGTGAGATCGCGGTTGACGTAGTCGAGGAGCTCGGGATTCAGCGGATCGGAGATGTCGAGGGTCGCGTAGCCGAACGCGACGTCCATGCTGGTGAGCACCAGCAAGTTGCCGACGGCGAAGACTGGCCCGACGCGGAATCCACCCAGCTCTCCCACCGGCACCGGATTCGGGCGGCCCGCACCGCGGTCGGCGAGCACCGGATGCGCCGGATCGCCGACGTCGACGATGAAGAGCCCGAGGTTCGAGCCGGCGACGTAGAGATAGCGACCCTGCCAGAAGAGCTGCCACGCGACGAACGTGTAGTCGCCGCCGTTCACCGCCGGCAGGCGCAGGAAGCTCGCCATCCGCGGATTGCGGACGTCGGTGACGTCCCAGAGCTGGACTCCGAGACGGCTCTGGATCGCGGCGTAGATGCGGCCCTCGACCACGCCCAAGCCGATCGAGTGCGCTTCGCGCAGCTCACCGGTGCGTCCGTGCGGCTCGTAGAGGCGGTTTTCGAGCCTGGGGTGGCGGGGATCGGAGACGTCGTAGAAGAGCAAACCACCCGGACCGTTACCGCTGTCGGGCGCGAAGATCGTGAAGAACCAGCCGTCGACCATCGTTGCGACGTTGGTGCCGAACGGCTTGAGCGAGGCCTGCGCCGGAATGTCGTTCGAGGTGTCGATGCGAGCGATCGCGGTGAAGAGCTCCTCGGAATCGTAGGTGAGGTTTCCCAGGCCGGGGCCCGAGCGCGTGGCGAGGCGCGGCTCGGGCTCGGGAAGAGGCAGATCGAGGCCGCCATCGCCAGACCGTGTGCGACCGCCCCCCGTTCCGCACGCGCTGACGAGCAACACCACACCCAGCAGCATCGCGACGCCCGCAGCCCGCACCATACCCATCCCCCCGGTGCACCGATTCTCCCCCGAAGCGTCGCGCGCCGCCAAACCGAGATGCCACGATCGAATCCCCGCACCCTCCCCCGCCGAAGTGCGCGAGGAGTCGTCACCGATACCCGTCCGTGAGAGACTCGCTGGCCCCGAGGAGTGGACTCGTGACGACTTCCATCCGGCTGCCTCACGCATGCAGCGCCGTTCGGATGGCCTTCGCCTGCACGTTGCCGAGCGTGGTGCTCGCCATCGACGTTGCGTCCGCAACGTCGTGCCCGAATCCGCCACTCACTGCGGGCACGGAAACGTGCCAGGTGACCGCGGGTGATGCGTCGCTGCTCCTCCGCGGCGCGGTGCTGGTGCCCGGCGACGTCCTCGACAACGGCCAGCTTCTGATCGACGCGACAGGCACCATCGTGTGCGCGGCGTGCGATTGCTCGGCGGCCCCCGGATTCGCGAGCGCCACCCGCGTCGACTGCGCCGATGGAGTGATCGCGCCCGGGCTGATCAACGGCAACGACCTCCTCAACTTCACCCACGACGATCCGGGCATTTGGGGCGACGAGCGCTTCGAGCACCGCCACGATTGGCGGCTCGGCCAGAACGGGCACACGGACATCCCAGCCCCCGGCGGCGCGTCGGCGGCACAGGTGCGCTGGGGTGAGCTGCGTCAACTGTTCGCCGGAGCGACCTCGATGCGTGGCAACACGTCGCAAGCAGGTTTGGTGCGGAACCTCGACACGGCGAGCACCGAGGGGCTCACCAGCGCGTCGTGGGTCGACGACAACTTCCCACTCGGCGACACCGGCGGTGCGCGCCTCGACGGGAGCTGCGCGTATCCCAGCCTGCCGACGGCGCCCATCGGCGCGCCGTACTGGATCGACGTCGCCGAAGGGATCGACGCGACGGCGCACAACGAGTTCGTCTGCTTGTCGGACGGCGGCGGCACGCACGGCGGCGTCGACGTGATCGCCGGCGCGATGCTGGCGGATGCGATCGCGATCACCCCTGCCGACGTGGCCGAGATCGCGGCAGCAGGAGCGAGCGTGGTGTGGTCACCGCGAAGCAATCTGGCGCTCTACGGCCGCACCGCGCCGATCACCGAGCTGCATCGTCGCGGCGTGCCGCTGGTGCTGGGAACCGATTGGATCGTGACCGGTTCGATGTCGATGTCGCGGGAGCTCGCGTGCGCCGACGCGTACAACCGGCATTTCCTCGCCGGCAGGCTTTCCGACGAGGAGCTCGTGAATGCCGCGGCCCGCAATGCCGCCATCGCCAGTGCGATGGACGACGAGATCGGCGTGCTCGCAACGGGACGCAAGGCGGACATTGCCGTCTTCGCACGTGCGGGACGCGATCACCTTCGCGCGGTCATCGAATCGAGCCCCGCGCGCATTGCGCTCGTGCTTCGCGCCGGCAAACCGTTGCTCGGGGAAAACGATGCCCTCGCGTCCTGGCCCGGCGGGATCTGCAGCGATGCGGCCATCGACGTGTGCGGCCACGAGCTGCGGCCGTGCCTCTCGGGCGAGCTCGGAATCACCTACCCACAGCTCGCGATCGCGAACGCCGCCTCGTATCCCGCCTTCTTCTGCGACGTCCCCACCGACGAGCCCACGTGCCTGCCGTCGCGGCCGCTCGAGTCGGGCGGCTTCCCGATCCACGGCGGGATCCCGACGGCGAGCGACTTCGACGGTGATGGCGTTCCGAACGAGCAGGATGACTGCCCCGTGATCTTCGACGCTGCGACCATCGACCCGGCGAGCCAAGGCGACGCCGATTCCGACGGCGTCGGCGACGCCTGCGACTTCTGCCCCACCTCGCCGTCCGCGACCGGATGCGGAGAGAGCGTCTCCGGCGATCTGATCGCCGCGCTCGAGATGCCGGCGACGATCGTCGCCGGCCGGCCCTTCCACGCGACGCTGCTGGTGACGAACGCCGGCGCCGCCGTGGTCACCGCGCGCGCGACGCTGCCCACGCTTCGCGACCTCGCGTCCGTGAGCTTCACCTGCTCGGGCGCGAACGGCGCCACCTGTCCAGCGAGCGGCGTGCGCGGGCTCGACGCCCCGGTCTCGGTTCCACCTGGCGCGCACGTGACGTTCGCGGTGACCGCGACGCACGCCGGGCCAGCGACGCTGCCCGATGCGCCCCTGATCGCCGTCGCCTCCGCCGTTCCGGACGCGACCTTCGGCGAGAGCGCACCGCTCGACAACTACGATGCCGCGGCGACGGCCATACTCGACTCGTTGATCTTCGACGACGATTTCGAGGATGGGAACACCAACCACTGGTCCAGCACCGTACCGTAGCGTCGCGCCACCGTGATCGAAGCCTTGCTGAGCTCGTTCGCGCTCGTCCTCGCCAGCGAGATGGGTGACAAGACCCAGCTCCTCGCGTTCTCGCTGGCGACCCGCTTCCGCAAGCCAGGCACGGTACTCGCCGGGATCGCCACCGCCACCATCGTCCTCAACCTGCTGGCGGCGACGCTCGGGGTGTGGATCGGTGCCCACCTCGACCGCAAGCTGCTCAGCCTCGGCGTCGCGCTGGTATTCATTGGCTTCGGCTTCTGGACACTGCTAGGCGAGGAGGAAGATCACGCCACGAGTGAGCCCGTGTCGTCGCGCGGCGCCTTTCTGACCACGGCAACGCTCTTCTTCGTCGCCGAGCTCGGCGACAAGACGCAGCTCGCGGCGATCGGGCTGGCGGCGAAGTTCGGTTCGATCGTCGCCGTCACCGCAGGCGCCACACTCGGCATGCTCGTCGCCGACGGCCTCGCAGTGTTCCTCGGCCAGCGTCTCGCCGACAGGCTGCCGCAACGACTCGTGAAACGAGGTGCTGCGACGCTGTTCTTCGTGTTCGGTGTGCTCGCCGGCCTCGACTACTTGCGGCAGGGATGACCGGGACGGCGAAACGCCGTCCCGGCAACGGCGACGCGTGCTGCTCGCCTGGCTGGCTCGCTACGCCCGGCCGCGGCCGAAACCGTTGCGCGCGCAGCAGCAGGGCACGTACGATCGGTGACGTATTCCTCACTTTCCAACGCTGGGTGTCGAGCAAACACCCGGGTGAGTTCCGTCATGCCCACTCGGTCGAGATCCGTTCGTGTACCCCGAGCGCGTGCCCTTTTCTTCGCGCTCGCAGCCTGCCTGCCGCCGATCGTCGCCTCGGCCTCCGGGCCCGGCGTGCCGAATCTGACCTACCCGTCGTCGGACGTGTTTCACATCATCGGCACGATCCAGGGACCCGAGGCGCCCACCGAGCACGGCACCGCGGTGATGCACGACGGGTACCTGGTGATCCCGTTCGCCGACAACACCCACGACGGCGGCTTCGCCTTCTACGACATCTCGAACCCGTACGCGCCCCGACACGTCCACACGGTCTTCGACCCGGACATCCGCGAAGGCCACTCGATGGGTTTCTCGTACAGCTATCCCGGCCTCTACGCGGTCACGCAGGGCAGCTACGGGATCGTGTTCTGGGATTGGTCCGACGTGACCCATCCCGTGAAGTTGAAGGAGCTGGTGCTGCCGGGCATCGAGCCGAGCGACTACGACAACGGCGTGTGGTGGCTCTTCTGGCAGGC
>CAYUSL010000262.1:0-8565 GCA_964447125.1 uncultured bacterium
GGGGCTTGAAAAGCCCCCCGCAAAAACTACAGCGTCTTGTGGAACCGCCGGATCGAGAGCCCGACGAAGAGCACCACGAAGACGGCAAGTGCCACGAAGTCGCGCCCCAGCACGTCGAGGCCGGCGCCCTTGAGCATGATGCCGCGCACGCTCGACACGAAGTACGTGAGCGGGAGGAAATGCGGCAACGGCTGCAATCCCTTGGGCATCGCCTCGATCGGGAACACGAAGCCCGAGAGCAGAAGCGACGGGATGAGCACGAAGACCGCGTAGAACATCGCCTGCTGCTGGGTTTCGGCGAAGCTCGAGAGCACCATGCCGAGCGACAGAACCCCGGCGACGAACAGCACCACCAAGAGCGCCAGGAGCGGAACACTGCCCGCGATGGGCACGTGGAACCAGAAGTGCGCGACCGACACCACCAGCACCGCGTCGAGGAACGCGATCACGGCGTACGGCGTGATCTTGCCGAGAATCAGGCCGGTGCCGCTCACCGGCGTCACGATGAGCTGCTCGAAGGTCTTGTACTCGCGCTCGCGCACCAACGCGGTCGAGGTGAGCACCAGCGCCACCTGCATGATGAGCAACCCGATCACTCCCGGCAGGAAGAAGTCCTGGTCGCGCAGCTCGGGGTTGTAGAGGACCTTCTGTTCGACGATCAGCGGGCGCTTGGCGAGCTTGCGTGGTGGCGCATCGGGCGGATCGAAGTGGAGCTGAGCGCTGAGCTCGTCGCCCGCGAGAACGCCGCCCTCGCCCTTGGTCGCCGTGGCGATCGCCGGCATCGTGCCGTCGACGTAGAGCGTCACCGTGGCGCGCTCGCCGTCGAAGAGCTTCTCCGAGAGATCGGCGGGGATGTGGAGGGCGGCGCGGGCGCTGCCGTCGAGGAGCTCCTGCTCGAGCTCCTCCAGGCTGGCCACGGGATGCAACCGGAAGTAGCCGGTGCCGGCCAGCCGATCCTCGATCTGCATCGACAGGATGCTCTTCGGATCCTGGTTCCACACCGCCATCGGCACGTTTTCGAGCTGCAGCCTGAGCGCGTAGCCGAAGAGCAGCAGGAAGAGCAGCGGCCCCATGAAGATGAACGCGAGCATCCGCGGCTCGCGCCGGATGTGCGTGAACTCCTTTCGCACCACCGCGAGGTAGCCGAGAGTCATGATGCGGCCTCGGCTTCTGCGGCGAGACGGCTCGTGAGATTCACGAACACGTCCTCCATGGTGGGCTCGGTGGGATAGATGTGCTGCGCCGTGACCTCGCGGTGGGCCAGATCCCGGGCGAGGCTCGCGGGTGTGTAGCGTCCGCGCTCGACCACCAGCCGAAGCGTGGTGCCGAACTGGTTCACCGTCTCGACGCCCGGGAGTGCGCGGGCGCGCTCGACGAGCCCGGGATCGTAGCGGCAACGGACGTGGAAGAGATCGCGCTCGCCGAGATGAGCCTTGACCCGATCGGGCGCGTCGTTGAGCACCAGCCGGCCGCGAAAGATGAACGCCACGCGATCGCAGCGCTCCGCTTCTTCCATGTAGTGCGTGGTCACGAACAACGTCGTGCCGTCGCCGGTGAGGCTGTAGAAGAGGTCCCAGAGCTCTTTGCGCGTCACGGGATCGACGCCGGCGGTGGGTTCGTCGAGAAACACCAGCTTGGGCTTGTGGGTGAGCGCACACACCAGCGCCAGGCGCTGCTTGAAGCCGCCGGAAAGAGCACCTGCCAGTCGCCTGCGCTTGTCCGCGAAGCCGTAGTGCTCGAGCAAGTGCTCACGGTAGTCGCGATCGGTGGCGCCGTAGATGTCGGCGTAGAAGCGCACGTTCTCGTCGACGGAGAGATCGCCGTAGAGCCCGAATTGCTGCGACACGTAGCCGATGCGGCGCTTGACCGCTTCCGGATCGCGGGCGACGTCGTAGCCGAGCACGGTGGCGCTACCGGTGGTCGGTGCCAGGATGCCGCACAAGATCCGGATCGTGGTGGTCTTCCCAGCGCCGTTCGGTCCGAGAAACCCGAAGATCTCACCCCGCCCCAGCTCGAGGTCGATGCCGTCCACGGCGGTGAAGTCGCCGAAGCGCCGCGTCAGCCCCCGCGAAACCAGCGCCGGCTCGCCCATCCCGTCGTCGATCGTTTCTTTCACTCGTCTACTCGCTTCGCGCGACGGGCCAACCGAGAGCGATCGGCCGACGCTGCGTTCCTCGCTCGGGAAGGTCCAATCGGCCGTGTGCTGGCAAGATCAGCCACGAGATGCGAAGCGCGCCACGATCGCACGCAGCCGCTCCGAACCACGCGCCAGCCGCTGCGCCGTCGCGGAGAGCGCGCGCGCCAGCTCGTGATGCTCGGCCGCCCACGAAGCGCCGAGCATAGCTCGATCTCGGCTGCGCCCGACCAGTGTGACGACCTCGTCCGCCACGGTTTCCGCGGCGAGCCCGTGCGCGCCAACGCGCTGGATGCTCTCGCGCGCCGAGCCGCCGCGCTCCGCTTCGCGCCGCGCCGTTTCCGCGGCGTCGCGCACCGCTTGCGCGACAGCGGCGACCGCGACGCGGAGCTCGCCGAGCGCCGCGACGTGACGGCGGCTTTCGGCGAACGTGCGCTCGGCTCGATCCTCGATCTCGTGGACGGCCTCCAGCAGCGACCGACCGCCCCGCTCTTGATCCTCGGTGGATGCGCTGATGGCGTTCACCAGCCCGACCGCCTCGGTCATACGCGACTCCACGGCATCGAGGCTCGCGTCCATCTGGTTCGCCGCACCCATCGCCAGCCCCACGCTCTGCTGGCCTTCTGCAGCAGCGGTCATGGCGCGCTCCACGTCGCGCTCGACGGCACGCAAGATCGCGTCGGCGTCGAGCGCTTCTTGCTCGGCACGCGCCGCCAGCACGCGCATCTCGTCCGCCACCACACCGAAGCTCGCGCCTTCCGGTCCTGCTTGCGCCGCGAGGATCGCCGCGTTGAGCGCCAGCACGCCGATCTCCTCGCTCGCCTCCCCGATCAGCTTGACCAGATACCCCACCTGACGAGCGCGGGTGCCGAGCTCTCGTCCCAACGTGACGAACTCCGAGATCGTGCCAGCGGCGCTCGAGAGCCCGTGGAGGGTCGAGTGCAACAGCATGCGGCTGCGGGTGAGGCTGCCCTGCGCTTCACCGCGTGTTTCGGCAAGCGCGAGGGAGTGGTCGACGAGCAGGGCGAACCCGTTGAGCGCCACACCGATCGTCTCGCCGGCCTCGCGCGCCCGCGTCGCCATCACCTGCAACCCTTCGTCGACGCGCGGCGCAGCAGCGGCCAGCTCGCTGAACACGGCTCCCGCCGTCGCGGTTCCGTCGGCGGCACGGCCCAGGATCTCGGCGGAGTGCCGGAATGCGTGCTCGCCGTCCTCGACGAACGCCTGCGCATCCCCGAGCCCGCGCCGGAGCTCGCCGAGTGAGCGACGCAACGTCGCGAGGCGCTCCGACAGCGCGGCTTGCTCGCCGGTTTCGAGCTCGCCTTCGCGCCGCCGTCGCTCACCTCGGGACTCGAGCTCCGCGACGTGGCGCTCGAGCTCGGCCACCGCGACCTCGAGCTCCGCCGAAGCCACGCCCGTGTCGGCGACCACGTTACGGAATGCCGCGAGCAGTCCTCCGAACGCGCTCGCGACCTGGGCGACCTCGTCCCGCCGCACCCGGTCGCGACGATCCATCTCGACGGCGAGGTCACCGCTCGTCGCCCGCACCATGCGCTCGCGCAGCCGGTCGAGCGGCGCCACGATCTCGCGACCGACGAAGAGGCTGATGGCGAGCGCGCCGACCACGCTCGCGGCGAGGGCAACCCACAGCAGATTCCGCGTGCTGGTGCGCGACATCGGCTCGGAGGCGCTCGGTTCGAACGTCGCGCGTACCTCGCCGCGACGCGCGTCGTACGCAACCATCGGCGCCACCACCACCAGCATCTCGCGGCCGCGGCGCGGGTCGAACGTGGTGGTGAGCCGGGTGGCCGCGGGCGCGCTCGTCGCACTCGACACCGCAGCGAGGTCGCGCTGGGGACCGCTCCGCTCGAGCCATTCCACGCGCTCTCCGCCACCGCCGCCGTGCCAGATGGCGCGCATGAGCCGCGCCCCCGACGCATCCACGATCTCGACCTCCGCCAGCTCGCCCGGGAAGTAGCGGAAGAGCTTCTCCACGCGTGCTGCGATCGCCGCCACGTTGCGCGCGACCAGATCCACGGCCGACTCTTCGGCGAGCAGCTCGGTCGCGGTGCGCGCCTGCACCTCGCGATGCTCCTGGCTCGCGCGCCGTTCGAGTCGAACGGCGAATCGATCGATTCCCAACGCCGTGATCAGCACCGCCAGCAGCACCAGCGTGAGGAAGCGCGGCACGAGCGTGGTACGGCGGCGCAGCAAGCCGTAAACCACCAGCGCCAATGCCACCGCGGCGAGGTCGAGCACCAGCTCGAGATCGAGGGTTCGCGTGCCGAGATTTGCGTGGGCCACGACCGGTTCGACGCGCATCCCTGGTGCTGGTTGCTCGACGGCGCGGACGGCGACGATCTCGCGATTCCAGCGTTCGAGCAGTCGCTCGCGCGCTGCGGCTGCGATCGACGGCTCCATCAGCACGCGCCGTGGTTGCGGCAGGTCGCGTCGCCAACGCTGGGATCCGACGCCATCGCGCAACGGTTCGAAGAGCACCACGTCGCTCGACGCCAGCGCTTCTTGAAATTCGCGCGAGAGGAGACGATCGACGAATCGCCTCGCCGCCTCCGGCTCCGGTGCGTCGCGCAGGATCCCCACGCCGCCGACCTCGGCAGCAGCGCCATCGGCGGGATACGAGATCGCGAGCGGTTCACCGCGGCGCATCTCGCGCGCGACGTCGTGATCGAGCGCGATGCCGACGTTGGCGATTCCCTCGCTCACGAGGTGAATGACCGCGGCGCCTGCGGACGGATGCTCGATCACCCGGCGGTCGACCGCAGCGAGGTAGCGAAACGCCGCGTCCTCGCCCATGAGCGTGACCAACGACGTGAGCACCGCCAACGCCGTACCCGACGTGGCGGGATTGGCGAGCGCCACGTGCAGATCCGGTCCATCCGTGCGCAACAGATCCGACCACACCCGTGGCACCGAGATCCCGCTTTCCCGCCGCGTCACGAACGCCACCGTGCCGCGATAGAAGCCGAACCAGCGGTGCTCCGGATCGGCGGGCGGGCCGAACTCGGCAAGCTCGGGCGAGTCGTAGCGTTCGAGCAGGCCATTCGCCGCAGCTCCCGCCCACGCAACACCGGGTCCGCCCAGCACCACGCTCACCTCGGGCGACCCGCGCCTCTCTGCGAAGTACGTGAAGGCCTCGAGGCTGGAGCGCTTGCCGAGCGGTCGCTCGACGCGGATTCCAGTGTGCGCGCTGAAGTCGGCGACGATCCAGTCGGTGACGTCGTCGTCGAGAACCGAGAGGATGCGCAGCGACGCGCCCCCTGCCGCTGCATCCGCCGCTGCGGCGCCCGCGGCCGTCGCCACGAGCAGGACCGCGACAGCGAGTGCCAGGCCGACGCTCCGCCTCACCGCGGCGGCCTCGCCACAGGCATCACACGAAGCTCGCGAGCTCGCGCGGATCTTCGAGGATGCGCTTCACCTCGGCGAGGAGCTGATCCGCCTTCCATCCATCGAGGACCCGATGGTCGATGGCGATGGTCACCCGCCCCACCGGTGCCACCTTGAGCGCTCCGTCCTCGACCCACGGCCGCGGCTCGACACTGCCGAGCGCCACCACCGCCGACGAGCTGAAGCGCAGCGGCCAAAAGAGGTCGAGGTTGGGCAGCGTGCTCACCTGGATCGTGCCCACCAGCTTGCGCGCGATCGCGAATCGACGCAGCCCCAAGCGCAGCGCCGCGCGCCGTACGCAGTCGAAGCCGAGCACCCAGTAGAGGATGCCGAAGAGTCGGATGGCCTGATCTTCCTCGGCGCGTTTCTGGGCGGCGAGTGCCCGCAGCTCTTCACCGAGCTGAACGAGCGACTTGGTTTCGACGGCCTCCAGCACCGCCACCGGGGCGTAGTTGCCCTTCCCCGCCACCGACATGCCCACGTCGACGTGCGCTGGATGGATGAGCGTTCCGCCCTCGAGAAAGGCGTGTGCCTGGGGCACGCGCGCGAGCGCGTGCGCCACCGCTTTCACGAGCACCAGCGCGTTCGAGATCCGGATTCCGCGCTCGGCAGCGAGCCGCGCGCGGAGCGCCTCGGTGGCTTCGAAGCTCACCTCGACCAGGCCGATGCCCTGGGCCGGGGTGACGACGTCGAACCCGACGTTCAAGAGCCGCATCCCTGCGGGCACGCGCTCGCGCCGTTCCAAAGCCTCGGTGCTCATGGCGGCCGATTCTATACTCGAAGTGAAAACCTCGCGATTTCGGCCCGTTCTCCGCCGCGAACGGGTTTGACGCCCCCCAGGGGTTCTCGTACGCTCCCGCGCTTTCGAGCAGCCGGCCGACGCACCTCACGAGCGGCCGCGCGGCCCGACGCTCGTCCAGCGAGGCCCATCCGACGTGTCGACGCGCAATCGAGTGAAATGGGGCGTCATCGTCGTGGTGGCGGTGCTGCTCGTCTGGGGCTTCACACGAGAGAAGCCCCCCGAATACGTGGTGGCGCCGGTGACGCGGGGCACCGTCGTGGACATCGTCACCAGCGTGTCGTCCGGCACGCTCGAGCCCCGCGAGTCGCGCGCGGTCACCTCCGAGACCGGTGGCAGCGTGATCGAGGTCGCCAAGCAAGCGGGAGACGCCGTCGCCGCCGGTGACGTCGTCGTGAAGCTCGACCCCGGCGACCTCGACGACCGGCTGCGCATCGAAGAAGGCAACCTGCGCGTCGCGCAAACCCAGCTTCGCGAGGCGACGGTGCGTCGCGACCAGACGGGCAACGACTACGGCAAAGCGTACGACCTCTTCCAGCGCGGCATCTTCTCTCGCAAGCAGGCCGAGGCCGCAGCGCTCGCGTGGCGCGCGTCGAAGAGCGAGGTCGAGACCCTCGAGATCAACATCGACAAGCTCAAGCGCTCGATCGACATCGCGCGACGCAAGCTCGCCGAGACCGACCTCACCGCGCCGGTCGCGGGGACCCTCAAGACCGTCACCGTCGAGCCGGGGCAGATGCTCTTGCCCAAGCAGCCCGCGTTCGAGGTGATGGACGCATCCAAGCTCCAGATCGAGGCGGTGATCGACGAATCCGACGCGCGCAAGGTGCGCGTCGGTCAAACGGTGCGCATCACCGCCGACGCGCTGCCCAACCAAGAGTTCCAGGGGCGGCTCGCGTGGGTGTCGCCGGTGGTCTCGCTCTCGAAGCGCGCCAGCCGCGGTGTCGAGGTGCGGATCGAGATCGACGGCTCGATCGCCGCGCTGCGCGTCGGCATGAGCGTCGACATCGAGATCCAGGTCGGCCAGGCCGAGAACACCTTGGCGATCCCCGCCAACGCCGTCGTCGATCGCGACGGCAAGCCCACGGTGTTCGTCTTCGACAAGCGTTGGCGGAAATACGGACGCGCGGTCGCGAGGCCAGTCGGGCTCGGCATTCGCACGTTCAATCAGGACGAGGTCCAAAGCGGGCTCGCCGAGGGCGATCTCGTGGTGACCAACGCCGACGATCGCCTCGCCGACGGGCTCAAGATCCGCGGCCGGCACGCCGCCGAGCCGAGTAGCCACTGAGCCGATCGCCTGTCGTCGTGACTGACGCCCCATGATCGAACTGCGCGGCGTCACCAAGGTGTACCCGATGGGCGGCGAGATCGTGCGCGCCCTCGCGGGCATCGATCTGCGCATCGACGGCGGCGAGTACGTCGCCATCATCGGACCGTCGGGCTCGGGCAAGTCCACCCTCATGAACATCTTGGGCTGCCTCGACTCGCCCACCTCCGGCACCTACGTGCTGGACGGCGAGGAGGTCTCGCACCTCGACGACGATGCCCTCGCCAAGTTCCGCAACCGGCGGGTCGGCTTCGTGTTCCAGACGTTCAACCTGATGCCGCGCATGTCGGCGCTCAAGAACGTCGAGCTGCCGCTGGTCTACGGAGGGGTACCCGTGGGCGAGCGGCGCGAGCGCGCCGAGCGCGCGCTGGCGCTCGTCGACCTCACCGACCGCATGAACCACTCGCCCAACGAGCTCTCGGGCGGACAGCGGCAGCGCGTGGCCATCGCCCGCGCGCTCGTGAACTCGCCCTCGATCGTGCTCGCCGACGAGCCCACCGGAAACTTGGACAGCAAGGTGGGCGCGGAGATCATCCAGCTCTTCGAGCGCTTGAATCACGAGCAGAACGTGACGTTGGTGATCGTGACCCACGACAACGACGTCGCCGCCCACGCGCGCCGTCTGGTGCGGGTACGCGACGGGCTCATCGTCGAGGACCGTCCCACGTGAGCTTCTGGGAGAGCTTCCGCACCGCGCTCGAAGCGCTGCGCGCCAATCGCGTGCGCTCGGTGCTCACGATGCTGGGCGTGATCATCGGCGTGCTGAGCGTGATCTTGTTGGTGGCCGTGGGCCAAGGCGCGAGCGATTTCGTGACCGGGCAGATCCAAGAGCTCGGCAGCGACCTGATCTGGGTGATCCCCGGCCAGATCCACGGCGGCCGGGCGACGGTGGTCAAGTTC
>CAYUSL010000263.1:0-2234 GCA_964447125.1 uncultured bacterium
GTGAGCGCGTCGCGCTTGCTTCAGGGCTAGCCGATGCGCGTCGTCGTGCTCACCACGTGCTATCCGCGCTTCGCGGGGGATTTCGCGGGTGCCCACGTGGAGCGAGGCGTTCGTCGTCTGATCGCGATGGGTCACCAGGTGACCGTCGTCGCCCCCGCCGACGACCGCGACCAAGAGCCGACCTGGACCGGCGGCGCCACGATCCGTCGCGCCCGTTACCTGCCGCGACGCTGGCGTCGGTTGCCGTACGGCTACGGTGGCATTCCCGTGCATTTGCGCGCTCATCCGTGGCGCGTGCTGGAAGTGCCGTTTCTGATTCTCGGGCTCGCCGTCGAGGCGTGGCGAGCAGCGCGAGTCGCGGACGTGCTGCATGCGAATTGGCTCTTCACCGGCTTTGCCGCGTGGCCGGCGCACGTGGCCAAGCGGGTACCGCTGCTCTTGACCCTACGCGGCAGCGATCTCGTGCTCGCCGAGTCTGCGGCGCCGCTGCGGGTCGCGGCCCGTTGGTTGCTGGCACGGGTCGATGGCGTAGCTCCGGTGAGCCAGGACCTCGCGAGTCGGGCGATCGAGTTGGGCGCGCACGCCGAGCGTACCCGTCCGGTCGCCGATGGTGCCGAGACCGAAGGTTTCGCGACACGGGAAGTGGCGCGTGCGGCGCTCGGACTGGATCCCCAGGCGCGCCTGGTTCTTTTCGTCGGCAACGTGATCGCGGTGAAGGGCATCGACGTGCTGATCGAAGCGGCGGCTCGACTTCGCGGGCGGCCGGATCTCGAGGACCTCCGATTCGTGCTCGTGGGCGGAGGCGCGGACATTCCGCGTTACGAGGAACTGGCTCGGGAACGCGGTGTGAGCGAGGTGCTGCGCTTCACGGGTTTTCGGCCGACCGACGAGGTGCCCACGTGGATGGCGGCTTGTGACGTACTGTGTCTGCCGAGCCGGTCGGAGGGCCTCCCCAACGTGATTCTCGAGGCGATGGGTGTCGGGCGGGCGATCGTCGCCACGCGCGTCGGCGGTGTGCCGGATCTGATCGAGGACGGCGGCAACGGTGTCTTGGTTCCGGCCGAGGCGCCGGATGCGCTCGCTACGGCCCTGGCACGGCTGCTCGGCGATCCGGGCGAGCGCGAGCGGATGGGCGAGCGCAGCCGCGAGCTCCTGCGCCAGCGCGGGCTCACCTGGGAAGCGACCGCGCTCTGCTACGACCAGCTTTATCGCGAGCTCGTGGGGCGCGGGACCGGCGGGGGAGTCGATCGATGAGCCATCAACGCAGCGGATCGCGGATCGGAACGTGGGTGTTGTTGCTGGCGTGTGCGGGCTGCGCCGTGCGAACGGCTGCGCCGGAGCCGCAGGACGGCGGGTGGACGCGCCGCGCCGATCCGTTCCGCCACACCCCGGTCGAGTTTCCGTTCATGCTGGAAGCCGCGCCCGACGAGCAACCCGAATTCGCCACGTGGCATCTCCGTTACGACGCACTCGATCGCCAGGATCCCAAGAACCCGACGGTGCACGCGGTGCTGCGTTACCCACGCGCGGGAAGCAACGCGCTGGTGGTGGTGTTGCCGATCCTGGGCGGCGACTATTCGGAGACGGATTGGTTCGCGCGTGGCCTCGCCAGCATCGGCTTGGCAACGCTGCGCTTCGATCGCAAGACCGACATCCTCGATCCCGACGGTGATTTCGAGCTGGCGGCGCGGCGCATCCGCGACACCGTTGTCGACGTGCGTCGCGCGCTCGATCTCTTCGCCGCCGACTCGCCGCTCGCCCACCAGCCGATGCGCTTCGAGCGTGTGGGGCTGCTCGGCATCAGCATGGGCTCGATGATCGGCAACCTGATCGCCGCCTACGACTCGCGCATCGACGCTGCAGCGCTGGTGCTCTCCGGCGGTGATTTCGCCAACGTGCTCGACTGTGCGCGCGACGAGATCGAGGTGAAGGCGTTTCTCGAGGGGCTCGCTGCGCGCGGCTACGACGCCGATCGCATTCGCCGCGAGGCACACGGCTCTCTCGACGGAGTCGATCCGCTCCGCCACGCGGCGAGCCTCGACCCGGCGACCACGTTGCTGATCCAGGGGCGATTCGACCCGATCATCCCGTTCGAATCCGGTACGCGGCTGTGGGAGGCGGCACACCGCCCCGAGCGCATCGTGCTGCCCGCCGGTCATTACAGCGCGGTGTTCTTCCTGCCCTACATCGAGGGGCGGATCGAGGAGCACTTCACGCGGCATCTGTTGGGCGGC
>CAYUSL010000263.1:2334-8559 GCA_964447125.1 uncultured bacterium
AGCCGGCCCTCGATCTCGAGATCGCGCCCGTCACGGCGTACAAGCCACGCTTCGCCGCGAATCGGCACCTCCACGCGCAGCGGGCGGGCGAACTCCACGCTGAGCCGCACCGTCGCCACCACCGTGTCCGGCACGATCACCGACGCCGCGGCGCCCATCACTTCGTCGAGGACCATGCAGGTGGCGCCGCCGTGGGCGACGTTCGAGTAGCCCCGGAACTCGCGGCGCAACGAGAGCTCGCAGACGACCTTGTCGCCCTCACGGAAGGGACGCATGCCGAGCGAGAACGGATTCTCGGTTCCGCAGGCGATGCAGCCGCGGGCGCGTACCGTCCACGCCCGCTCCTGCGCGGAGTCGGTCGCCGTGCCTTCCGTTTCGGCTGCGGTAGCGTCGCGGGAGTCAGGCAAGCGGCATCTCACGAGGCGAGGGGGAGAGAAGCTGCGAAAGCGTCCTGCCGCGCAGCGGGAATCGCAGGCGAAACACCGCGCCACCACCCGCGTGATCGAGGACTTCGACAGTTCCGCCGTGGCTCGTCATCACGCGTTGCACCAAGGGCAGACCGAGCCCGGTGCCTTCGCCCGGAGCCTTGGTGGAAAAAAACGGCTCGAAGATGCGGGCGCGGATGCCAGCCGGTACTCCCGGCCCGTCGTCCTCGACGTCGAGGGTGAGCGACCGATCGCCGGGATCGCGGCACACCTTGATGCGGATCTGGCCCTGGCCGTGCATCGCTTGTGCGGCATTGCGCAGCAGATTGACCAGCGCCTGCTCGATCTCGCGGGCGCAGCCGCGGACCGTGCCCAGCTCGTCCGCGAGCTCGACGATCACCTCGGGTGTGTCCTTGGCGCGCGCCGCTCGAAACGCGCGTACGGCGCGTTCGATCACCTGTGACGGTGCCACGTCGGTGTGCTCTTCCTGCGTCGGGCGCGCGTAGGTCAAGAGCTCGGCCACGATGCGCGTCGCGCGTTCGGCCTCGTTCACCAGAATGTTCAACCGCTCGTGCGGGCCGGCGGAATCGCGCTCCAGGGCGCGTGCGCACAAGAGCACTGCGGTGAGCGGGTTGTTGAGCTCGTGGGCCACCGCCGATACGAAGCTGCCCATGGCGCTCAGCCGCTCCGCTTGATCGAGGCGCGCGCGGATCTCGCGCTGCTCGGTCAGGTCCTTCGCGATCTCCAGCATCCGCGTCTGGCTCGCGTCGTCCGCGACCAGCGGCGAGATCGTGGACACCACGAAGCGCCGCGTGCCGTCGATTCGAACGCGCACCGACTCGAGCCCCGATCGCGGCGCGCCGCGGCGGAGAGCGTCCAAGAACAAAGTGAGCTCCGGGCCAGGTGCGAAGAAGCGATCGACGCGGGAGCCGATCGCCTCGCTGCGCGGTACGCCGGAGATCCGCTCGGCACCGCGGTTCCACGCTTCGACGGTACCGTCGCGGCGATACACGGCGATCCAATCGTCGGCGCTTTCGAACAGCCGGCGATGCTCTGCCTCGAGGCGCTGGAAGCGCCGCGCGGTTTCGTGCTCGCTGCGATAGAGGTACGCGTTGGCGAGGGCGTGCGCGGCGGCGTTGGCCAGGAGACGTGTGGCGGCCAACTCGGCGGCGACGAGTGGCGGGTCGGCCATCACCACCATCGTGCCCACCACCGTGCCGCGGTGGACCATCGGCACGCACGCGACGTCTGCGTCGCGGGTGGCTTCGGCCTCGCCTGCCAGCGCGAGCGCGCCGGAGGCGGGGAGAACCTCGACTGCGTTGCTCGGTGCCTCCGGCTGGTAGAGCGTTCGCAGCAGGCGCGCGCGCGGCACCAAGACCGCGAGCTGCGACGCGACGGCTCGAACGATCTCGCCCACTTCGAGAGCGGGGTCGAGGCGCTCGGTCACGGCCAGCACCGTCTCCAACGCCTTGCGCTGATGCTCGCTGGCGGTGAGCGCTTGGTGCTCGTCGCGGCTCGACTGCGCGATCAGACCGAAGAAGGTTCCCGTGCCGAAGAGCAGCGGCACGTGAATCCACAGTGCCGGGCTCCACGGCGCGTCGGCGTCGTGACCGACGACCAGCGCGAACGCGTACGCGACGCACGCGCCCGTGGTGGCGAGCGTGACCCGCTGGTAGGTGCCCGTGAGGCTCACCACCAGCAGCAAGACGAAGTACGCCAGGAAGAACTGATCGTGCGCCCCGTCGGTGAGCGCAACGGCCGTGGTGATGATTGTCAGATCGCACACGACCAGCGCGGTCTGCAGGCGTGGGCTACCGAAGCGCTCCGGCGGCTGGCGCGCCAGCCACACCTGGCTCGCGAGGAATACGGCGGCGAGCACGAGCGATGGGCTGGGTGACGGGGCTTCCCCGGAGGCCAGCGCCGCGGTGGTCACCAACGCGAGCGCGAGCCTGAGCGACAGGATCGCTGCGCGGTTGTCGAGCCAGCCGCGACCGAGGCTCGGCTGATGGAGGAAGTCGAAGGCGCTTTGGGACACGAAGCTTGGCCTCGAAGCGGGAATGAGCCGTGCGGAGGCGGGATCGCAGTCTAGCCGCGCATTCGATGGCGATCGAATCGAAGGCTCGTTGCCTCATTCACGGCCGGATGGTGCTGGATACCGACGCGCGTGCCCGCGGGCGTCGGGCACATCTCCGCGCGAGCCACCCATGCACGCGCCGGCCCTGACGCAACCGCAGCGCGGTCACTTCACGACCAGCTCGGGGGCGACGCGCGCGACGACGCTGGCGAGGATTGCGTTGGCCGTGCGCGCGGCGCGCACCATCGGCGGGATGTCCGCAACCAGTCCCGGGCGGCGAAGGAGCTGTCGGACCAGCAGCCGCAGTCGCACCTCGCCGCGCTCGTCCACGGCGCCCGCTAGATCGGGCAAGCGGTGCTCGACCGGGTCGAGCACGACGCGCACGGACGCACACGGCAATGCGTGGTCGTGGCAGACCGCTGCGACCGCCAGCCCTTCCATCTCGACGGCGAGGCATCCTCGCGCGCCGAACGCGCGTTTCTCGCGTGGGTCGGCGAGCACCCGCGGGCTGGTGACGAACGGCCCGCATCGATGGGAGATGCCGGCGCCGTCGAGCGCCTGGCGCAGCCGCTCGGTGAGCGCGGAAGTCATCGCGACCGGATGGCCGAGGTCGTCGCCGGCGAGCGGGTGATGCTGCGTCGGTACCACCACGTCACCGATCGCAAGGCCGGGATCGAGGCCGCCTGCGAGCCCGACGAGGAGCACGGCACTCGGCCGCCCGCGCGCCAGCAGTGCCCGGGTGGCGTCGGCGGCCCGCGCTGGTCCCATGGCGATCCGGTGCAGCGACCACGGTGCTGCGGCGGCGAGCGGTGCGACGCGTGCCAGCGCGCGCGCTTCACCAGCGGTGGGGGCGAGCACCCAGATCACGGTCGGGATCCATCGCGGCCATCCGGGTCGAGGCCGGCTTGGCACGCCTCGCCGAAGCACTCGGGAAATCTGAATGACCTCGGCAACTTTCGCTTGACACTTGAAATGCGTTCTCCTACCATCCGTGCGAATCGTGTGGACGAGCGACATGTGTGACGCTCGCGTCCAGCGCGAACGATATTCGGAGGAACGCGATGAAACGCCTCTTCGTCAGTGCAGCGACGGTCGCCCTTCTCGTGGCTAGCCTCAGCGGAACCGCCCGTGCGAATGCGGAGTACGCATCGGTGATCGACGATCATCCGGTTCGCATCGTCGCGTATCCCGTGAACATGGTCGGCACGCTTCTGCAGTGGGTGTTCTTCCGTCCGTACCACTACGTGATGTCGCTTCCTTACGTCTCCGACATCTCGGGCCACAAGATCAACGAGACGCTCATCACGGACAGCAAGTCCGGCGTCGCGCTCTGAAGCACGACACCGCTGGCACCCGCGAACGGCGCGCTTCGACGGAGCCAGTCGCCGGATGACCGAAAGCCCAAGGCCGAGAAGCCTTGGGCTTTCGTGTTTTCGAGGCCTCGCGTGCGTTTCGCCGGCGCTCAGTCGAACACTCCCAGGTTGGCCTGCCGCAGCAAGAGCTTCTTCAGTCCGACGCGCGCGAACTGCACCAGCACCTTTCGCGACTCGCCGTGATCCGAGGTGCCACGCACGGTGCCGCGACCGAAGGTGGGGTGGATCACCACGAGCCCCGGCTGGATGTCGTCGTTCGGCATCAGCTTGCGCACCGATTCCTGGCTCGCTTCGGTGTCGATGGTGCGCTCGGCAGGGGCTTTGGGCGCCGCAGGCGCGGCGAACGCGGATCGCTGGATGGACGGTGGTTGAGGGCGGTGATGCTGCGGAGTCGCGAGGCTCGTGACTCCCACGAACTTCGTGGACTCGCGATCGAGGTCGCGGAGGAACCGCGACGGAACCGAGGGCCGGCGTTCGCCGTGCAGCATCCGCGCATCCGCGTAGCTGAGCGTCAGGCGCTCCCGTGCGCGGGTCATGCCCACGTAGAGCAGCCGGCGCTCCTCGGCGGTGGCGAGCGGTAGGTTCATCGAGCGCACGTGTGGCAGCAGCTCTTCCTCGAGGCCGACTAGAAACACTGCCGGAAACTCGAGGCCCTTGGCGGTGTGCAGCGTCATGAGGTTCACGCGGTCGCGCGCGGCGTCGAGATCGTCGGAATCGGCGACCAGCGAGACCTCGTCGAGGAACTGGCGTGCGGTGCCCTCGGGCTCGCGGGTCTCGAACTCGCCGGCGACGCGGATCAGCTCGTCCAGGTTCTCGCGGCGGCCTTGGGCTTCGGGGTCGTCGTCGCTTTCGAGCGCTGCCAGATAGCCACTTTCTTTCAGCAGGCGTTCGAGCAGTGCCACGGGACGGAGGCCGTCGGCGGCGGCCCGGATCTCGTCGAGCCAGGTGATGAACTTGCCGAGTGCGCGTCGCGACGCCGGAGTGATCTCGGGGCGCTGGGTGGCGATCGCCAGCGCTTCTCCCCAGCTCGCGCCGTGCTCGCGGGCGATCGCATCCACGCGCTCGAGGGTGGTGGCACCGATGCCCCGCGCCGGCCGGTTGAGGATGCGGCGAAGCGCGACCGGCTCGTTGGGGCAGAGCGCGGCGCGCAGGTAGCAGAGCGCGTCTTTCACCTCGGCGCGATCGTAGAAGCGGATGCCGCCGATGATGACGTAAGGCAGGTTCCATCGCCGTAGCTCGTCTTCGAGCGGGCGCGACTGGGCGTTGGTGCGGTAGAGGATCGCGAAGTCGCGCGGGCGGCGGTTCTCGACCCGCGCCAGCCGCAGGATCTCGCCGATCACGAAGCGGGCTTCGTCGAGGTCCGTGGGTGTGGCGCGCAGGAGCACGGGATCGCCCTGGGCGCCCTCCGTCCAGAGCGTCTTCTCGCGCCGGTTGGTGTCGGCGGCGATCACCGAGTGTGCGGCGCGCAGGATGTTGCCCGTGGATCGGTAGTTCTGCTCGAGCTTGATGACCGCGGTGCCCAGGAAGTCGCGCTCGAAACGGCGGATGTGCGACACGTCCGCGCCGCGCCAGCCGTAGATGGACTGGTCCTCGTCGCCGACCGCCATCAGTCGCTCGCCGTTACCCGCGACGAGCTTCACGAATTGGTACTGGACGGTGTTGGTGTCCTGGAACTCGTCGATGAGGAGGTGCTGGAATGGTTCGCGGCGCAGGTAATCCACCAACCCTTCGTCCCGTTGCAGCAAGCGCACGGCCACCAGCAGCAGGTCGTCGAAGTCGAGGGCGCCGGCCTCGGCGAGCCGCTCTTGGTAGAGGCGGAGGATCTCGAGCTTGCGCTCGCCCGCGGTGCCCGGCACTTCGGCGTCGTTGTCGCGGGGATCGACGCCGCGGCTCTTGAGCACGCCCATGGCGTGCACCAGCCGATTGGGGTGGAACGTGTCGTCGCCGAGGTTGGCCTCGCGCACCAGCGCCTTGAGCACCTGGGAGCGGTCGGCTTCGTCGTAGATCGTGAACTGGCGGGGAAGGCCGATGCGATCGCCGTAGGCACGGAGCAAGCGCACGCAGATCGAGTGGAACGTGCCCGCGCGTAGACCGCGACCGGACGGGCCGAGGAGGTGGTTCAGGCGCTCTCGGATCTCGCCGGCCGCTTTGTTGGTGAAGGTGACGGCCAGGATCGAGCTGGGCGCTACGTCGCGCACGCTCACCAGGTGCGCGATGCGATGGGTGAGCGCACGGGTCTTGCCGCTGCCGGCGCCGGCGATCACCAAGAGCGGCGTGCCTTGGTGCAGCACGACCTCGCGTTGCTGGGGGTTGAGACCGTGTAGCGGATCGTGAGTCAACGAAAAAGCTCCGA
>CAYUSL010000264.1:0-8515 GCA_964447125.1 uncultured bacterium
GCGATGAGATCGGCGAGCTCGATGATGCCCTTCTTGAGGCCCTGCAGCTCGTCGCCGCTCCCCGCGAGCAAGAGCACTAGGAAGCAATCGACCATCGAGTGCACGGCAGTCTCGGACTGACCCACACCGACGGTTTCCACGAGCACCACGTCGTAACCGGCCGCCTCGCAGACGAGGATGCTCTCGCGCGTCTTGCGGGCGACACCGCCGAGCGTGCCGGCCGTGGGCGAGGGACGAATGAAAGCGTTCGGGTCGACCGCGAGCCGGCCCATGGGCGTCTTGTCACCGAGCAAGCTGCCGCCGGTCCGGCCGCTCGTAGGGTCGACGGCCAGCACCGCCACCCGATGTCCGGCCGCCGTCAGACGGGTGCCGAGGGCGTCGATGAACGTGCTCTTTCCTGCGCCGGGCGGCCCGGTGATGCCGACCCGGCGAGCGCCACCGGTGGCAGCACTCAAGCGCTCGAGAAGCTGGTGAGCGAGGCGCGCGTGGGCGACGGCCGTGCTTTCGACCAGCGTGATGGCACGCGCGAGCGTCACGCGGTCGCCGGCGCGGACGCCTGCGACGTAATCGTCGAGGGTGAGAGCCCGCTTGGCCGCGAATGCCGCCGCGCCACCACCAGCCTTCGTCATGCGGCGCCGCTCGCAAGACGCTTCTCGACCTCGTCGAGCAGCACCTCGGCGGCAGCAGGGATGGCCGTCCCGGGCCCGAAGATCGCGACCACTCCGACCTTTTCCAGCGTGGCGTAGTCCTTGCTGGGGATCACCCCGCCCGCCACCACCCCGATGTCCTCGCGACCATGCTGGGCGAGCTCCGCGATGAGCGCAGGCACCAGCGTGCGGTGGCCGCCGGCCTGTGAGCTGACCCCGACGAGGTGCACGTCGCTCTCGATGGCCTGACGCGCAGTCTCCTCGGGAGTCTGGAAGAGCGGACCCAAGTCGACGTCGAAACCCAAGTCGGCGAACGCCGTCGCGATCACCTTCTGGCCGCGGTCGTGTCCGTCCTGACCCATCTTGGCCACCAGGATTCGCGGGCGCCGCCCGTGAGCCTTTTCGAACGCCGCGGCCTTGTCGCGCACCCGCTGGAACGCGTCCGAGCCCTGGGCCTCGGCGCGATAGACACCCGAGATCACGCGCAACGTCGCCTCGTGGCGGCCATAGACCTTCTCCATCGCCATCGAGATCTCGCCCACGCTGGCCCGGGCGCGTGCAGCATCGACGGCGAGCGCCAGGAGATTACCGCTCTTCGTCTCGGCAGCGTGGGTGATGGCATTCAGCGCCGCACCGACCTTCGCGGAGTCGCGCTCCGCACGCAGCTTCGCGAGCCGCGCCACCTGCGCCTCGCGCACGGCAGTGTTGTCGACATCGAGGATGTCGAGTGGGGTCTCGTCGCTGACCTTGAAGCGATTGACGCCGACGATCACGTCGAGGCCGGAGTCGATGCGCGCCTGCTTGCGCGCCGCCGCCTCCTCGATCCGCATCTTGGGCAAGCCGTCCTCGATGGCCTTGGCCATGCCGCCCAGCTTCTCGACCTCTTGGATCAGATCCCACGCGCGGTGGGCGAGGTCGTGGGTGAGCTTCTCCACGTAGTAGCTGCCGCCCCAGGGATCGACGGTCTTGGTGAAGTCCGTCTCTTCCTGGAGCACGAGCTGGGTGTTGCGGGCGATGCGCGCCGAGAAGTCGGTGGGCAACGCGATCGCCTCGTCCAAGGCATTGGTGTGGAGCGACTGAGTGTGGCCGAGCGCCGCCGCCATCGCCTCGACGGTGGTGCGCACCACGTTGTTGTACGGGTCCTGCTCGGTGAGGCTCCAGCCGCTGGTCTGGCAATGCGTCCGAAGCGAGAGGCTGCGTGGATTCTTGGGCTGGAACTGGTTCACGATCTTCGCCCACAAAAGCCGCGCCGCGCGCATCTTCGCCACTTCCATGAAGAAGTTCATGCCGATGGCCCAGAAGAAGCTGAGCCGCGGCGCGAACTCGTCCACTTTCAGGCCCGTGGCGAGGCCGGTGCGCAGGTACTCGAGGCCGTCGGCGAGGGTGTACGCGAGCTCCAGATCCGCCGAGGCGCCCGCCTCCTGCATGTGGTAGCCGGAGATCGAAATCGAGTTGAACTTCGGCATGTGCTGGGCGGTGTAGGAGAAGATGTCCGCGATGATCCGCATCGAAGGCTCGGGCGGATAGATGTACGTGTTGCGGACCATGAACTCCTTCAAGATGTCGTTCTGGATCGTGCCGGTGAGCTGGGCGGTGGGCACGCCTTGCTCTTCGGCGGCGACGATGTAGTTGGCGAGGATCGGGATCACGGCCCCGTTCATCGTCATCGACACCGACATCTCGCCGAGCGGGATCTGATCGAACAGGATCTTCATGTCGAGGATCGAGTCGATCGCGACGCCCGCCTTGCCCACGTCGCCGATCACCCGTGGGTGATCGGAGTCGTAGCCGCGGTGGGTGGGCAGGTCGAAGGCCACGCTCAGCCCCTTCTGCCCGGCGGCGAGGTTGCGCCGGTAGAACGCGTTCGACTCTTCGGCGGTGGAGAAGCCGGCGTACTGGCGGATCGTCCAGGGACGCTCGAGATACATCGTCGCGTACGGGCCGCGCAGGAAGGGGGCGAGGCCCGAGAGGTAGTCGAGGTGCTCGAGGCCATCGCGGTCGCGCTCGGTGTAGAGCGCCTTCACGGCGATCTCTTCGGCGGTGAGCCACAGCTCGCTGGCAGCGGGCGCGGGTGCGCGCGCCACGCGCGGTGCGTAGGCGAGGGAGGTGAGGTCCGGGTGCTTCGAGGTGCGGCTCATGGCAGCACTCCCATGGCGCGAGCGAGGTTCGTGAGCGCCGCGACGAGATCGGCGCCGGCGTAGAGCTGCGGTAGCCGCTCGATGCGAGCGCGGGTGCCATCGCTGGTCCGGATCCGGCCGATGAGCGCAAGCGGCGATCCGGGCGCCGCGGCGACCACGCCCTCGACGAGCGCCGCGAGCGGCTCAGCCTCCGTGTCGTCGACGGGGGAGAGGGCGATCGCCGCGGCACCGCTCTCGGAGTTGGCCGCGGCGATCGCCGCGGACTCGGCGAGCCCCTCGCGCACCACCACCTCGAAGCCGGCGATTTCCAGGACCTCGCGTGCGAAGGCGAGCTTCGCCTTGGCGCGTTTGCCGCTGTCGACCGCGACGGCCAACACACGCGGTCGCGCCCCCGATCGGGCGAGCCGCGACTCGGACGCGCGACGCAAGCGCTCGAAACCCTCGGACGCGCGTTCGTGCACGAGCGCCTCGATCGCGGTTCCGGGATTCGCCCCACCTCGCAGCGCAGCGCTGAGCTCACCGAGAGTCGCGCCCGACGCGGCCGCCGTGATCGCACACTCCACCCGCGCCACGGGGTCGCGCTCGGCGGCGACGGTGGCGAGAGCCGAAACCAGCCGCGCGGCATCGAGCGCTGCGCGCTGACGCGCGACTTCCGCAATGCGCTCCTCGCGCAGCGCCTTGCGATCGCAGACCGGCCGCATCGGGCGCTGCTCCACGAGATTGGGGAACTTCGACACTCCGATGATCGGCTCGGCCCGCTTGGCGACGGCCAGGCGCCGGGCGCGAACGCGTTCACCCACCAGCGCCTGGACGCGTCCGCTCGCGAGCGCCGCGGCGAGCCCGCCTTCGCTCTCGATGGTCTGCAACAGGTTCCAGGCGCGCTGCGCGATCGTATCGGTCAGACTCTCGACGAAGAACGAGCCACCCGCCGGATCCTGCACCTTGGCGAGATGGCTCTCGTCGCGCAGCAGCGCGTGGGTATTTCGCGCCACACGCTGGGACAGAGCGTCGCCCGCGCCCACGGCGTGATCGTACGGCGCCACCGACACGCTGTCGGCGCCACCCACCACGGCGCCGAAGGCCTCGACGGTGCCGCGAATCATGTTCACCCACGGATCGAGCTCCGTTTCCGTCCGCCGCGACGTGGCAGCGTGGATGCGCAGCTCGGATGCTGCGCTCGCGCAACCGTATGCGGCGAGCACCTGTCCCCACGCGAGTCGCGCGGCGCGAAGCTTCGCGGCTTCCAGGAACATCCGCGTGCCCACCGGAAACGAGAATGCGATTCGAGCGGCTGCGTCGTGCGGCGCCACTCCGTGATCGACGAGTGCCCGGAGGTATTCGACGGCCGCCGCGAGGGTGAGCCCCAGCTCCTGGTCCACGGACGCGCCCGCGTCGTGGTAAGGCGCGCCCGAGGCCACCGCGACCCGCATCGCACTCCCGTGCTTCGACGCCCAGTGGGCGAGTGCCGCGATGTCCGAGTAGGCCACAGCGAGGGAAACGGGAGTCGCGCCGCTCGTGGCCCAGGCACCCAGGGGATCCGCCGCGATGCTCAGCCCGTCGAGCGCTGCGTTCCGCGCTCGCAGGCTCGCGATCGCGAGCGCCGCCAACGGCAGCGGCGCCGGCCCCGTGGTCACGACCAGCGTGTGGCGCTTCGGATCGAGCGCCGCCGCGACAGGATCGAAATCGCCCCGCGTTGCGATCGACGCGCCGCCGTCGCCCACGGCACCGCGGGCGCGGGGATCCTGGGGATCCCGTTCACTTCGGCTCGCGGCATCGACGAACAGCGCAATCTCGTCGGCGCCGCCAGCGAGCTCCGCTGCGACCCGCGCAGCCGCCGCTTCCGGGCGGGCCTCCTCGACGTCGACACGTACCCGCCAAGCGCCTGGCTCGCCGCGGCTGCCCCGCACGAAAGGAGCCGCGCCAGGCACGCTGCCCAGATGCGGCACCTGGCCCTCGGTAGCGCGGGTGTAGATGGGCTGGATCGGGATCCCGTCGAGAGCCCTCTCGCCGAGCTTCTCCGCGACCGACTTACCTCCCAGCTCGGCGCGCGCGGCTTCCAGCCAGGCACTCTCCGTGGGAGACGGGAACTCCTCGAACAGCGGACGCACCACCAGACGGGTCGAGCTCACGGGGCGTTTCTCCTCCGCGGCGAAGCGCGACGAACGTGAAGGGCACAACCGATAACGCGCTGTGTCGCGAAGCTAGCAGGGACCCCAAGGCCAGACAACGCGTCGCCGGCCTCGGTTCGCGTCGGTCGCTGATAGGCTCTCGACCATGAGCACCACCGAAACGGCCCACGATCAAGCACGTCACTGGAACGAGGAAGCTGGCCCCCGCTGGGTCGAGCACCGTGAGCAGCTCGATCGCCAGCTCGCGCCGTTCAGCGAACGCCTCGTCGACCGCCTGGGACCCGCCGCGGGCGAGCGGATCGTCGACGTGGGCTGCGGCTGCGGCACCACCTCCCTCGAGATCGCGAGCCGCGTCGGCCCACAAGGCGAGGTCCTCGGCGTCGACATCTCGCGGCCGATGCTGGACATCGCCGCTCAGCGCGGCGCTCGCATCGGGCAGCTTCGATTCGAGCTGGCCGACGCGCAGACCCATGCCTACGCTCCGGAGCATTTCGATGCGGTGTGCTCGCGCTTCGGCGTGATGTTCTTCGTCGAGCCAGCGCGCGCCTTCCAGAACCTGGCGCGGGCGCTGCGTCCCGGCGGCCGTTTCGTGTTTCTCGCGTGGCAGGGGCGCGAGGTGAACCCGTGGTTCGCGCGTCTCATGGCGGCTGTGGCGAGCGTGATCGAGGTCCCCAAACCACCGGCGCCCGATGCACCCGGTCCGTTCTCGTTGGGCGCCGGCGATCGCGTGGAGAGCCTGCTGACGCAAGGCGGTTTCACGTCGATCACCCTCGAGGATCTGCGCATGCCGTTTCACTTCGGCGGTGGGAGCGACGTGGACGACGTGGCGGATTTCATGATGGCCGCTGGTCCGATGGCCAAGCTGGTGAGCGACGCACCGCCGGAAAAAGCGGCTCTGGCACGCAGCGCGATGCGCGAGGCCCTGGTGCCGTTCGCGTCACCCGAGGGCGTCGTGGCGCCGTCGGCGTGCTGGCTGGTCGAGGCACGAAAGCCCGGCTGACGCGACTCGGCCGCGCGGGGCGGGCGTTCCTTCCCGGGGTTCACGGCGCGCGGCCATAATCCGGGCATGAATCCGCCCAGCCTCGCTTCCGATCGTTCTTCCGCGCTCGAGCCCACCCCCTCGCCGATCGCGCAGCGTCCGCGCTTCGTCACGGCGGCGTCGCTCTTCGACGGACACGACGCTTCGATCAACATCATGCGCCGCATCCTCCAACAGGAGGGCGCGGAGGTGATCCACCTCGGTCACAACCGGTCGGTGGAGGAGATCGTCGAGGCGGCGATCCAGGAGGACGCTCACGGGATCGCGGTGTCTTCGTACCAGGGCGGGCACGTCGAGTTCTTCCGCTACATGGTGGAGATGCTGCGCCAGCGCGGTGCCGGCCACATCCGGGTGTTCGGCGGCGGAGGCGGCGTCATCGTCGACGAGGAGATCGCAGGACTCCACAGCACCGGCGTCGCGCACATCTACTCGGTCGAGGACGGCCGGCGGCTGGGGCTCGTCGGCATGATCCGCGACATGCTCGGGCAGCTCGATCTTCGTCCGCTCGCGTGCCCGGAAGCCGTGCCCGAGACGCTTCCCGCGCGAGAGCCAGGCGCGTTGGCGCGTTTCATCAGCGCCCTCGAACAAGCCGGCACGGCGAGTGAGGGTGCCTCCGCGGACGACGATCGCCTTCACGCCTTACGCGAAGCGCTGCGTGCCCGGCTTCCGGCGACGCCGGTGCCCATCGTGGGCATCACCGGCACGGGCGGCGCCGGCAAGTCCTCGCTCACCGACGAGCTCCTGCGGCGCATCCTCGACCAATTCCCCGATCGCACCGTCGCGGTCCTGTCCGTGGACCCGACGCACCGTCGCACCGGCGGCGCGCTTCTGGGCGATCGCATCCGCATGAACGCGGCCCGCGGGCCGCGGATCTTCATGCGCTCGATGGCCACGCGTCGTGCCAACCTCGCCACCTCGGCGGCGGTGAGCGACGCGCTGCTGGCGCTGCGCGCCGCCGGCTTCGATCTCGTGCTCCTCGAGACCGCGGGGATCGGGCAGGGCGACAGCGAGGTGGTCGATCTCTCGGACCTCTCGCTTTACGTCATGACGCCCGAGTACGGGGCGCCCTCGCAGCTCGAGAAGATCGACATGCTCGAGCTCGCCGATCTGGTGGTGATCAACAAGGCCGATCGCCGCGGCGCTTCGGACGCGCTCCGCGAGGTGCGACGGCAACTGCGTCGGGTGCGCGGGCTCACGAGCCTCGCCGCCGAGGACATGCCGGTCTTCTCCACGATCGCGAGCCGCTTCGGTGACGCAGGCGTGGACGCGCTCTTCTCCGCGCTGATGCGCAGGGTCGCCGAGGTGAGCGGACGCGACTGGAGCCCGGGCGAGCCGCCGGCCCGCACGGGCGTGACGCTGACGGTGGTACCCGACGCGCGCGTCCGTTACCTGGCGGAGATCGCGGAGACCTGCCGCGCGTACAGGACGCACGTCGCCACCCAGGCAGCCGCCGTCGGTCGCGCCGAAGCGATCGCCGTCGCGCTCGGCGAGCTGGGGGAACCGCTCCCCGCCACGCCACTCGCGCCGCTCGCTTCGACGGGCGAGGACTCGTCGCAGCGCGATCCGGTGGTCATCGACCTGGCGCGGCGCCACGACGAGCTCGTCGAGAGTGTAGACCCGAGGCTCAAGCGCGAGATCGCCGAGTTCCCGGCGCTGCGCGAGAGCTATGCTGCCGACGTCTCGAAATTCACGGTGCGCGGCAAGGAAGTCACCGTCCGCAACGACTACCGAACGCTCTCGGGCATGCGCATCGCGAAGGTGTCGTTGCCGCGTGGCGAGTCGCTGGGAGCGCTGGCGCGCTGGCTCGGCACCGAGAACGTTCCCGGGCGCTTTCCGTTCACCGCGGGCGTCTTCCCGTTCAAACGTGCCGAGGAAGATCCCACCCGCATGTTCGCGGGCGAGGGCACGGCGGAGCGCACGAATAGGCGCTTCCATTACGTGAGCCGCGGCCTTCCGGCGGTGCGGCTCTCGACCGCTTTCGATTCGGTGACGCTCTACGGCGACGATCCCGCCGAGCGTCCCGACATCTGGGGCAAGGTCGGCAACAGCGGTGTCAGCGTGTGCACGCTCGACGATGCGAAGCGGCTCTATTCGGGCTTCGACCTGGTCTCGCCCAAGTCGAGCGTGTCCATGACCATCAACGGTCCGGCGCCGGCCATTCTCGCGATGTTCCTCAACACGGCCATCGATCAGGCGGTCGAGAAGCGTTTGCGCGAGACCGGACGCCTGGAGGCGGCGATCGCCGCGGCACGAGCGGATGCGGGTGGCGAGCTACCGGTCTATCGCGGCGAGCTGCCAGCAGGTCACGACGGCAGCGGGCTCGCGCTGCTCGGCACCAGCGGTGATCGTGTGCTGGCGCACGAGGAATACGAGGAGATCCGTTGCCGCGTGCTGGCGCAGGTCCGTGGCACCGTGCAGGCCGACATCCTGAAGGAGGACCAGGCGCAGAACACCTGCATCTTCTCGACCGACTTCGCCCTCAAGCTCATGGGCGACGTGCAGCAATTCTTCGTCGAGAACGACGTGCGGAACTTCTACAGCGTCTCGATCAGCGGCTACCAC
>CAYUSL010000265.1:0-6564 GCA_964447125.1 uncultured bacterium
CGATGACTCATACTCGCCGCCGGCGCGAGGGCCGCGGGTGAATCGCCCGCACTAGGGATTTGCTCGGATGCTCGACCCCACCACCGCGATCCACGGATTGGCGGAGCGCTGGGTAGCGCGCGAGCGAGTGCAGGGCGATCTGCTCGAGATCGCGCTTCGCTCCGGTCAGGCGCTGCTCGCGGGCCGGCTCAGCACGGCGCTGGTGAAGAGCAGCGGCGACGTCGGTTGGCGTCACGTGCTAGGCGGACGCGCGACGATCCTGGCCGTGGCCATCGATCCGCTCGGCGGGCTGGTGGCGACCCTCGTCGAAGGCGGCCGTCTGGAGCTCTCACGCGGCGCGCTCGGCGAGAGCGCCGGCTCGGTCAAGCTGCCGGAAGGGTGCTGTTCGGTGGCGCTGTCTGAGCGCGGCGAGCGCATCGTCGTCGGCGATCGCTTCGGCACGATTCGCTACTTCGACGCTTCCGGCAAGACCAAGGACACGGTCCAGATCGAGCATCCCGCCGATCTGCTCGGTGTGGCACCCAGCGGCGAGGCGGTGATCGCCGCCAGCAACTCCGGGCACGTGACGGTGCTCAACGCCAAGCACAAGCCCGAACGCACCTCCTACGTTCGCGCCGAGCTCACCCGCGCGTGGATGGACGCCCGCGGCGAGCGCGGCTTCGTGCTGTCGGCCGGCGAAGGCGTCATGGTGCATTCGCTGCGCACGACCTCGATGGTGACGATCGGCCTCGATCGTCCGGTGGCCGACGCGGATTCGAGCGCGCTGGGCGATCAGGTGGTGGTGCTGGCGCACGATGGCAGCGTCGCGGTCCTCGACGCAGCGGCGCGCATGGTGTGGCGCGGCGAGGCTCCAGAGGGCGCGCTCCGGATGCGTGCCAATTTCGACCTGAGCCGGCTCTGGTTCCACGATCGCGAAGGCGTCCTCGCTTGCTACGACGTGTTGCGCGGTGCCGAGGGCGCCCGCCGCGCCGCCTCGCTCACGCGCGGCCCGAAGCAAGCCATGGCCCACGAGATCGACGAGCGGCCGTTACCGCCGCCGGCGACCTTCCAGCACGTCTTTCTGGACCCGGATCCCGCGACCGCCCGGATCGCGCTCTCCGATCCGAATGGGCGAGTGGTTCTGCTGGCGCAGGGCGGCCGTGAGCTCAAGCGCGTGCAGATCGCAGGCGGCACGCGCGCGGTGCTCTTCACCGAACGGGGTGGGCTGCTGGGGGTGGCGAGCGCGCGCGGCGTGGCGCTGCTCGACCCGCTGCACGGTTGGCGCGCGTCAGCGGCGCTCGACGCTCCCCAGATGAGTCGCGTTCACGGCGCGCCATCGATGCTCGCCGCCTCGGCGGACGGCGAGATCCAGCTCCTCGAGCCCGATGGCGCCCGTCTGCTGGCCAAGCTCGGGAGCGCGCCAGCGGCGCTCGTGGGGGTGCGCAGCGCGCACGGCACGTTCGTCATCACGGCACTCGCATCCGGCGAGATCGTGGCACTCGATCCGGTGGGCGCCGAGATGTTTCGCGTGCCGGCGATCTCTGGCGAAGCGCCGCTCAGGCTGGCCGCGATCGGCGATCGGGTGCTGGTGGGCACGCAGACGGGGCGCCTCAAGCTGGTGTCCGTGCGTGGCAGCCTGTTGGCCGAGGTCAAGGTGGGCTTGCCCGTGGTGAGCGTGGCCGCCGTCGGCGATGGCTTCGTGGTGGTGGATAGCCGTGGCGAGCTTCACCGCTGGACACACACACTCGACCGCGGCGAGGGCCGGCAGCCGCCGCCGGGAATCTTCCGCGCTGCCGCCGGCCCCGAGGGACCGGCGTGCTTGGTGCAGCACGAACGGGAATCGTTGATCGTTCAGTCGTGGGGGCGTCGCGAGCTCAGGCGCTTCGAGGTCGGCGCCGAGCTCGTCGACCTCGCCGCCGTGAGCCACGATCGCTGGGCGCTGCTCAAGCGCGCGTCGCTCGTGACTCCTGCGGCGCCTCCGCCCCGTCGCGCGTGAGCCCTGCCAGCGGCGGCCGGCCGACCCACCACGCCCATGCGATGAACACGGCTTGGAACGGCAGCCGCGCCCACGCCATCACCGGGTCGGGCGGCAAATCACCAAACGCGAGGCCGTTGACGGCCATGTTGATGTTCGCGGGGAAGACCGCGAGGTAGAGCGCGATCAAGCCCCACGCTGCAGCCTGGCGAAACCGCGGGATCGCGAGCCCCACGCCCCCGGCGATCTCGAAGAAGCCGCTGATCCACACCAGCATTCGCGACGCGGGCAAGATCTTCGGCACGATCCCGACGAAGGGCTCGGGGTTCACGAAATGAGTGATGCCTGCGGCAACCATCACCGCCGCCAGCAGGTACGTGAGCGCCGCACGCATGATCGCGGCAACACGGGCGCGGGATGCGGGCGCGAGCGGCATGAGCGTCTCCGGGTTCAGGGCGGTGGCGGATCGAAAGCATTACGGCGCACGTGGGAAATCGGTTTCGCCCCGCGCGTCGAACCCGCCGGCAAACGAACGTGGTAGCCTCGGTTTCGGCGACGTTTCATTCGACGTGGATGAAGTTCATGCAATGAAACCCGGTCCGGCGATTCAGAAGGGATGGACGGCGGAGGACTACCTCGCCTGGGAGCGCGAGCAGCCCTCCCGCAATGAATTCGTCGACGGCGAGATCTACGCCATGACAGGGGGCACCTTCCGTCACAGTCTGCTCGCGTCGAATCTAATTGCCGTACTGTCGTCGCAGCTCAGAGCGCGGTCGTGCCGGGTGTTGGGTTCCGACATGCGCGTGGCGGCGCCGAGTGGCCTCTTCACCTATCCGGACGTGGTCATCGTCTGCGGTGGCCCGGTTTTCACCAGTGATCGCGACGACACCCTCACCAACCCGTCCGTGATCTTCGAAGTGCTATCGGAATCGACCGAGGGCTACGACCGAGGCGAGAAATTCCAGCACTACCCGACGATTCCCTCGCTTGCGCACTACCTGCTGGTGTCGCAGGACGAGCCGTGGATCGACCATCTCCGAAAACTGCCCAGCGGCGACTGGGTCCTGACCACGCACCGCGCTGGCGACCGCATCACGCTCGAGTCGATCCACACGTCGCTCGACGTCGACGACGCCTACCTCAAAGTGCTCGAGGTTGCGGCGAACTGAGCCGCTCGCGGTCAGCGCTGGCAGGCAGGACAGAAGTAGGCCGAGCGCTGACCCACGACTCGGTGGCGGATGGGCGTTGCGCAGCGACGACACGGCTCGCCTGCACGGTCGTAGACGGCCATGCGGGTCTGGAATTCGCCTGCGTTTCCCTCGGCGTCGGTGTAACCGCCATCGCTGAGCGTCGATCCGCCGGCGCGGATCGCCCGCTCGAGCACGCGTTTCACCGCACTCGCCAAGCGCTCGGCTTCGGCGCGCGAGAGCCGGCCAGCGGCGCGGCTGGGCCGGATGCAGGCGCGGAAACACGCCTCGTTCGCGTAGATGTTGCCCACGCCAGCGACGTTGTGGCCGTCGAGAAGGAAGCTGCGGATCGCGACGCGGCGGCCGCGCGTGATCCGGAACAAGTACTCGCCATCGAAGCCATCGCCGAGCGGCTCGGGACCGAGACGGGCGACTCGATCGTGGCTCTGCACCACGGCTGTGGCGGCGAGCTCGACAGAGCCGAAGCGCCGCGGGTCGACGAAGCGAACCAGACGCTCACCGACGAAAAAACGGACGTGCTCGTGGGTTTGCCAAGGCGCGTCGGGCGCGCCGACCAACATCCGGCCGCTCATGCCGAGGTGAACGAGAACGGTGCGCGGCTCGGCGCCCCCATCTCGCACGAAATCGAGAAGCAGCACTTTGCCGCGCCTGCGCAGCTCCGCGAGCCGCGCGCCCACCAAGGCTTCCAACCCACGAGTGGGCACGGGATGGCGGAACCCGCGATCGCGCACCTCGACGCCGCGCAACACTCCGCCGCGCACCGCCGCTTCCAGGCTGCGGCGGACCGTTTCGACTTCCGGTAGCTCGGGCATGGCGCGATCGAGGGGCTCAGGACGCGCCGGCCGCGGCGCGGGCCTCGGCGGCTGCTTGCGCGAGCACACGCTCGCGGGCGAGCTCGGCCATCGCGGTGAAGAGGAACGGGGTCGCCTCACGCACCAGATCGATCGTCGGGTCGAGCTGCCGGCCGACGCCCTCCAGCACCATGATGCCGACGTTCACGGCGGTGAAGGCACTCTCGATCTTGATGCGGTGCTTGCGCACCAGCACCAGGATGCGGCTCAGGATCGCGGCGACCTCGATCTCCTGGATCGGCCGCGAGCGCGCGTCGAGGAGCAACGCGCCCATCTCGCTCTTGAACTTCTCGGGATCGGGGCACGCGTGGTGCTCGGCGTGGAGAATCATGAGCTCGGCGGCGCGGGCACCGTCGCCGCCGGCGATCGCCGCGAAGAACTCCGTGAAGTTGCGACGGTGATGGGGCTCGAGCGCCGCCACCATGCCGCAATCGAGCACCACGATCTGCGGCTCGCCGTCCACGAGCCGGACCATCAGGTTGCCGGGGTGGAGATCGGCGTGCACGAAGCCGTCGCGGAAGATCATCTGCAGGAAACACTGCAGACCCATCCGCGCGATGCGCGGATTCGCCGGGTGCGGATTCGCGAGGAAGACCGCGAGCGGCGCGGCATCCTCGAAGGTCTCGACGATGACGGTCTCGTGCAGGTAGGGCTCGATCGGCCGCGGAAAGCAGACCTCGGGGCGATCCTCGAAGTTCTTGCGGAAGCGCTGCAGATGGCGCGCTTCCTCGAGCAGATCGACCTGACCGTGAAGCGAGGCGCCGAATCGTTCGGCGGCCTCCGGGAAGCTCAGCCATTTCGCCGTGGGAATGCGATTGAGCTGGCGCGCCACGAAGCGGATGATCTCGAGATCCATGGCGATGAAGCTCTCGACACCCGGATGGCGGATCTTCATCGCCACCACGGTGCCGTCCGGCATCGCGGCTTTGTGCACCTGGGCGATGCTTCCCGATGCGATCGGCTCGGGATCGAAGCGGGGAAACGAGTCCTCGACGCGCTTGCCGAAGGCCGCTTCGACGATTTGCCGCGAGACCTCGGCCGAGTGCGCCGGCGCCTTGTCGTGAAGCTTGGCGAGGTGTTGGCAGAGCTCGATCGGCACCAAGTCGGGACGTGAGCTCGCGATCTGACCGAGCTTGATGAACGTGGCGCCACCGCGCTCCAGCGCGGCGACGAAGCGTGCGTACCAGCGCGCCCGCGCGGGCTTCTCACCCCAGAGCCGCCACGCCGTGACGACGCTCGGCAGGAAGATGACCGCGAGCGCCCACGCACGCTTCGTGAGTGTCCAGGCTGCACGCATCGGCGTAGGGCCGCGAGAGAAAAGCGGCGCGCGAGTGTAGCAGGGCGCCGCGGGGGGCGGACGATCCCACTCGGCACGTCGCTCGCAGCTCCGCCTCGGTTCCCACGCCCTGCCATCGATGAGCAAGCTGTGTCGCGCGGCCAGCGTGCGTCGTCACGCCGCTGCCGCAGCACGTTGTGCGTCGTGGTGCGGCAGGTGTATGAGCGTTTCTCCCAAGGAGCGCGCGATGGCCAACGGTCACGGATTCCTGCACGTATTCGTCGCCATGCCGTTCGGGGTGAAGGACGGCATCGACTTCAACGCCGTCCACGAGCACCTCATCCGACCCGCGCTCGAGAGCGCCGGCTTCGTCGTGCTGCGAGCGGACGAAGAGCTGCGCGCCGGCCAGATTCGCGCGGACATGTTCCAGGAGCTGTTGCTCGCCGATCTCGTGGTCGTCGATCTCTCGATCGACAATCCCAACGTCTGGTACGAGCTCGGTGTACGGCACGCGCTGCGCAAGCGCGGCGTCGTCCCCATCCAATGCCGCCGCGAGTATCTGCCGTTCGACGTCTACACCGACCGCACGCTGCGCTATTCGGTGACGGCGAGCACAGCCGAGGTGCCGGCGGTTCCCGACCCCGCGAGGCTCGCGTCCGACCGCGAACGACTGGCCAAATTCGCGGCGGAGACCGTTCGGAGCTGGCACGGGCGCATCGTCAGCCCCGTCTACGCCCATCTCCGCGACCTGGCGGAGCCCGACTGGCGTCAGCTCAAGTCGGACCAAGCGCTCGAATACTGGGAGCGGTACGAGGTGTGGCGCGGGCGGATCAGCGCCGCGCGGCTCAAGGGCCGGGCCGGCGATCTGGTCTTGCTCGCGGGCGAGGCACCCGCACGCCTCTTTCGCCTGGATGCCTTGCGCGCCGCCGCTGGCGCGCTCCGGTCGCTCGGGAACTTCACGTTCGCGCTGCGCATGGTCGAAGAGGCGCTGGAGCTGGCGCCGCGCGATCTCGAGAGCCATCGACAGAAAGGGATTCTCCTCGGGCGACTCGGACGTGCAGCCGAGGCTCGCACGCTTCTCGAAGAGCTAGCGCAGACCCACGCCAAGGACGCGGAGACGCTGGCGCTGCTCGGCCGGCTCGACAAAGACGATTGGGTCACGCGCTGGCAGCGTGCGGGCGCCAGCCCGGCACAGATGCGTGCCGATGCCGCGAGCGAGGAGGCGTATCTCCTCGGCGCGGTCCAGCGCTATGCCAAGGCCTTCGCCATCGATCC
>CAYUSL010000265.1:6664-8511 GCA_964447125.1 uncultured bacterium
GCCAAGCTCGACGAGCTCGGCGCGGGTCCGAACGACCTCGCTCTCTGCGGTGGAGCGTGTGGCGGTGACCTCTTGTTCGCCGAAGCGTGCCAGGCCCGGGGCGTGCGATTGGAGTTGCGCTTACCGCTCATCGAGCCGGATTTTCTCGAGCAGTCGGTTCGATTCGCGGGTGAGTCGTGGCAAAAGCGGTTCCACGCCGTCTGTGAAAAAGCGCGCGAGTCGGGTGGCGCCAGCGCAGTGCAGGTTTTGCCGCACGAGCTCGGGCCAACGCCACCGCTCGCCGACCCGTTCTCGCGCAACAACCTGTGGCAGCTCTACTCAGCCCTGGCTCATGGCGCCGAGAAGGTCCACTTCATCGCGCTCTGGGATGGTCGCGCGGGAGACGGACCGGGCGGAACCGAGCACATGATGGCGAGCGTCAAGCGCGAAGCCGGCAAGGTCTACCACCTGTGGACTCGCAAATTGTTCGGATTCGAGTGAGCCCGCCGCCTCCGCCGACGATCACGTCGGACGCGCGGCGCGCCAACTCGTGAAGGCGCGCGATCCGCATCGTTTCGATGCGGACCCGAAACGGATTCTCAGCCGCCCGATCTCCGGCGAGGCCGTCCCCCGCTCGTCGAGCCAGTCCGCCGAGCGACTCAGCCGCCGGCGGCTTCGCTCGGCGCGGGCTCGCGCACGAGTGGTTCGAGCGCAGGTGCCAACGCCTTGAGGACGCTCACCGGCAGTGCGCTGGTGAAAGCGAAATCGGCCGCGTCCGCGCCGGGAACGTGTGCGGTGAGCGCCCCGAAGAACCGATCGCCGATCGAGAACACGAACGTCGCGGTCCGATTGAGCACGCGCGAGCTCAGGAGGTTGCCCCCGCGGCCGAACGTCTCGAAACGATTGTCGCCGGTGCCGGTCTTTCCACCCACGGGAATCACGGTGCCGTCCGCTCGCTTGAAGGCCCCCGACACGCGGCGGGCGGTGCCGTTGGCGACCACGTCCAGCACCGCCTCATGGGCCACCGCCGCAACCTCGCTGGCGAGCACGCGCTCGCCGGCTGCGGCAGAGAACGAGAGCTTGGTCTCGTACGGCGTGTCCGCGGCGAAATGCAGCTTGCGAACGCGCACGGCCGGCAGGCGAACTCCGTCGTTGACGAGAATACCCATCAGCTCGGCGAGTGATGCCGGCTTGTCCGCCGAGCTGCCGATCGCGGTCGCGTAGGACGGCACCAGCGACTCGAACGGATACCCCACCTTCTTCCAGTTGCGGTGGATTTCGAGGAAAGCCTCGACTTCCAGGAGCTGGCGAATGCGCCGATCCTGTGCATTCTTGCGGCCCGTCTGAAACAACCATTTGTAGACCGCCACGCGTTCGCCTCGGCTCGCCTCCAGCGTCTTTTCCAGCGTCGTCTGGGGGTGCGCATGCAAGTACTTCACCAGCCACAGCTCGAGCGGATGACAACGAATGAGATAGCCCTGGTCGGCGAGCGAGAATTTGCGCGGATCGTAGGTCGCGAAGAGGTTTTCAAGATCCCCCTCGTCCAGGTCCGAGCTCGGCAGCCGCTCACGCAAGAAATCTCGGAACGCTTCGAAGGGTGCGTTCGGATGGGTGGAGCGAAACGCCATGCTCAATCGGCGCGGGGCTGGGCGCAGGCCGGAGAAGAAGGCTTCCAGCAGCGCGTCGGGATCGAGGCCCTCGTATTTCCGGTAGAAGCGGGTGAGGAAGATGCTGCCTTCTTGATCGGCGAAGCGCTCCAGATACGCACGGCGCGAGGGGCTCTTCGTGTCCTGCAGCACCAGGGCGCTCGAGCCCGGAACGTGGAACATGTAGTAGCGAACCACGTCGCGCATGAGCCGGATGAAGAC
>CAYUSL010000266.1:0-8505 GCA_964447125.1 uncultured bacterium
GCGCGCAGCGCGGGCCAGCGCTTCGTGGGCGTAGCCGACGTAGAACGGCTCGAGGTCGCTGCTCTCAGCCAGGCAAAGCTCCCCGTAGCGACGCGACGCGCTGGCGAGCCCGGCGAGCGCGTGCACCCGTGAGGCTTGCCAGTACCCGACCGAACGCTGCTTCGCGCCACAGTCCGGGCGCTCGCTCCAGTGGTAGATGGACGCGAGGCTCAGCGCGATCATCCGGTGATCGTCGGCGGGCGTGCGGTGCTGTTTCTCGATCAAATCCCACGCTTCGTTGAAGCAGGCTGCGGCGAAGTAGCGATGCGCCGCGGCGATGTCGAAGTCGGCCTTGGGGGGCATGACGAAATCTCCTCGCGTGTGAGTCGCACGTTGAACGCCGCGGCACTTTCCAGCGCGTGCGCGGATTTCGCAACGTGCCGCGCGGTTGTCGCGAGCTCCGCGCCGCCGGGGTAGGAACACCGGGGCGCCGTAGCAGAGCGTCGCCGCTCGGTGGCGCTCGATGGCGGGAGGCGAGAGCGCGCGCGTCCGCCCGCGCCGAAGGTCGCGTCGCGCGTGGCGACAAACGTCCCGCGTGCGTCTGGTCCGACGCCATCGGCGAACGAGCACGGGCGGTTGGCCGTCACCACTCCGCCACCCACGAGGCGCGCACACAGTAACGCGCAGCAAGTCCCAACAGCCGCGCGTTTCGGGGTGGAAACGCTCACTCGCCTGCGAGCGATCCAAGCGAACTGAACTCCCGTTGGCAGCGGCCATGCGGCGCGCCCCGGATCGTCCAACGGACGTTCGAATTCCGCCGCAACGTCGAATTCGGGCTACTGCCCACGCGCCCAAGTTGCGATTCACTCGCGCATTCGCGGGGCACCCGCGATCGATGTGGAGACCACGATGACACGCATCCCACGCAACCGGATCCACCACACACTCTGTGCGCTCGGGCTCGTCCTCGCCCAGGCACCCCTCGCCACCGCGACGACCTCCCGCGACTCGGGTGGCGCAACAGCCCCCTCGTTCACACTGCCCGCGCGCGACGGTTCGGTCTCCCTCGACGCGCTCCGCGGGCACCTCGTGTACCTCGACTTCTGGGCGTCGTGGTGCGGTCCGTGCCAGCTCTCGTTCCCGTGGATGCGCGAGCTTCACGATCGCTACGCCAAGCAGGGGTTGGTGATCGTGGCCGTCGATCTCGACAAAGATCGCCACGCGGCCGAGAGCTTCCTCGCCCGTCACACGAGCCCGTTCGTGGTGGCCTACGACCCCGCCGGTAAATCCGCGGAGGCCTTCGACGTGGAGGCGATGCCGTCGAGCTACCTCATCGGCCCCAACGGCGCCGTGCTGCACGCGATGTCGGGCTTCGACGACGACAAGGCGAAGGAAACCGAGGTGCTGATCCAGAAAGCACTCCAGCCATGAGCGCGAAGGCCTCGAGCCCCTGGCAACGCACTCCGCGGCGCGCGCGTCGAGCTGGATTCGGCCTCGGTGCCCTCCTGCTCACGCTTGCGCTGGCGAATTCCGGTTGTGACGCGATGACCGTGCATCCGTGGGATCGCGATCTGCTCGCCAAGCCCGAGATGCAGTTCATTCCGCGCCCCATGATCCACGCCATCGACGAGCACATCTACTTCAGCAAGGAAGGCTCGACCGGCGGCGCCGACGTGGGCGGCGGAGGTTGCGGATGCAACTAGACGCCGTGCCCGCCCGACCGAAATCCATCCGCGGGAAGCTCGGTGCTGCCGCGTGTGCGCTGCTCGCGTCCACCGTCCCCGGTGGCGCGCGTGCCGCCGATGCGACGGCAGCGACCAACCAGGTCGACCTCACGAGCTTGATCTACGGCGAGTCGCAGCGGGTCACCGTGGTCGAGCCCAACGCCCGATTCACCCGCCTCTACCCCGATGGCGAGTCGCTCTACGGCGAGGTGGGGCTCGACGTCATCACCGGTGCCTCGCCGAGCGGTGCCGTGCCCACCGGCAAGATGCAGACGATCACCACCGCTTCGGGGCGCGTGGTCACCCGCGCCGCCAGCGAGATCCCCACCAGCCCGTTCTCGGATACCCGCGTCGCCGTCGACGGCGGCTGGGTGAAACCGTTCTGGCTCTTGACGCCCACCCTCACCGTCCATTTCTCCCGCGAGAAGGACTATCAATCGCTGGGCGCCACCGGAAAGCTTTCTTTCGACCTCCCCGATCGCCTCACCACGCTCACGGGAGGGGGCGGCTACAACCACGATGAAGTTTTTCCCAGCGGTGGAATCACCCTCGGGCTCGCCGATCCCGCGCTGCCGGAGACGAGCCTCGGCAACAGCCGCTCCAAGCAGGTGGTGAACGGCATCGCCGGCATCTCGCGGGTGCTGACGCGGCGTTGGCTGGTGGGAGTGACGGGCTCGTACACCGCGGAGGATGGCTATCTCACCGAACCCTACAAGGTGCTGAGCTTGGTCGATCCGATCACCGGCCTGCCCACCGGCGAACGCACCGAGAACCGGCCGACGTCGCGCTCCCGATTCAGCGTGCTGGGAAGCTCGGTCTACCACTTCGACGAGGACGTCCTTCATCTCTCGTATCGCTACTACGGCGACGACTGGGATATCCGCTCCCACACCGTCGATCTCACCTACCGTTGCGAGCTGGGTGGAGCCACCTATCTCGAGCCGCACCTGCGCTTCTATCAGCAGAGCGCTGCGAGCTTCTTCCGTTTCGGGCTCGTCGGCGGCGATCCGCTGCCAGCGTTCGCCACCAGCGACTATCGCCTGGGGCCGCTCGACTCGGTGACCGTGGGGGCGACACTCGGCTTCCGCATCCCGCATCTCGCCGGCGAATGGAGCGCCCGCGCCGAGTACCTCGGTCAGTTCCCCGACGGGCATCCCGCAGACGCAGTCGGCGTGCAACGCAGCTACGACCTCTACCCCGCGATGAACATCGGCTCGCTGGTGCTCACGTACGAGATCAAGTTTTGAAGGTCGACGGCGCCTCGGGCGGCGCCGCGCGAGGCGGAGCCCCGATGGATCTCACACGCGTCGACGACTACTGCGTGGGCCGCTTCGCCGCGATGGCGAGCCCCTGCGAGGTGCTCGTCGACTCGACGCACCTCGCACGCGTGCGGGCTGCGGTGCGCGCCGCGGAGAGCGAGGCGCTGCGCATCGAGCGCAAATTCAGTCGCTACCGGAACGACGGCATCGTGCATCGCATCAACCACGCAGGTGGAAAGCCGGTCCGCGTCGATGCGGAGACGGCGCAAGTGATCGACTACGCCGCGCACTGCTACGAGCTTTCCGACGGCCGATTCGACATCACGTCGGGCGCGTTGCGGCGCGTGTGGACGTTCGACGGCAGCGACCGCGTTCCCAGCGAGGAGGCCATCCGCGTGGTGCTCGAGCACGTGGGCTGGCACCGTGCGACGTGGAACAACCCCGTGCTCACGTTGCCCGCGGGGATGGAGATCGACCTGGGCGGGATCGGCAAGGAATACGCGGTGGATCGCGCGGCAGCGCGGGTCGCGGGCGAGATCGACGACGCGTTCCTGGTGAATTTCGGCGGCGACCTGTTCGCGAGCGGCCCGCGGCGAGGCGACGAGCCCTGGCACGTGGGTGTGGACGATCCCGAGCGCACGGGCGACGCGGTGCTCTATCGCATCGCCCTGCGCAGCGGCGCCCTCGCCACCAGCGGCGACGCGCGACGTTACGTCGTGCATCGCGGCCGCCGCCTCGGCCACATCCTCGACCCCACCACGGGATGGCCCGTGGCTGGTGCGCCGCGCTCGGTGAGCGTGGTCGCAGGCACCTGCGTCGAAGCCGGCACCCTCGCCACCCTCGCGTATCTGCGTGGACCGGGGGCGCGCGAGTTCCTGGACGCGCAGGGCGTGGCCTTTCAGCTCGCGTGAACCGGGGCCGGCGGGGCGCCCGCGCCGGATCGCGCGCCGTCATCTAGGCTCTCGGTCGGGCCGGCGCATCGCGCGCCGAGTCGGCCATCCCGGAGGGCGTGATGAGCACCGCGCAGCAACCGCGATCGCTGGTCGAGCTTCAAGAGGAGGCGTGCCGCACCCACGCGGATCGGCCGCTCTTCGGCACCAAGGTGGGAACCGAGTACCAGTGGACGAGCTACCGAAAGTTCGCCGAGCAGGTGAATGCGTTCCGGGCGGCGCTCTCGGCACTGGGCGTCGGTCGCGACAGCAAAGTGGCGGTGATCTCCGACAATCGCCTGGAGTGGGCGATCGGTGCTTACGCCACTTACGGCCTCGGTGCGCAGTACGTGCCGATGTACGAGGCGCAGGACCCCAAGGACTGGGCCTACATCCTTCGCGACTCGGGGGCCTGCGTGCTGCTGCTCGGCAACGCCCGGCTTCGCGAGCTGACGGCGCACCTCCCCGGGGAGATTCCGACGCTTCGCCATCGCATCTGCTTCGGTGCCCCACCCGACTGCGAGGACTCGTTCCACAAACACCTGGACGTGGGCGCGCGCTCACCGGTGGCCGCGGCGACCCTCGGTCCCGACGACACCGCGGGGCTCATCTACACCTCGGGCACCACCGGCGAGCCCAAAGGCGTGATGTTGAGCCACGGCGGCATCCTCTCGAACGTGCTCGGAGTGCGCGAGCTCTTCCCCATCTCTCCCGCCGACCGGAGCTTGAGCTTCCTGCCCTGGGCGCATGCCTTCGGCCAGGTGGCCGAGCTGCACACGCTCATCGCGTTCGGTGCATCGATGGCGCTGGCGCCCGACGTGAAGACGCTCATGGACGAATTCGCGGTGGTGCGACCGACGGTGTTCGTGTCGGTGCCGCGGATCTTCATCCGCATCCACGACGGATTGCAGGCGCGCGTGGCACAGGAGAACGCGATCAAGCAGTGGATCTTCCGCGAGGGACTGGCGCTCGCGCGGGCGCGACGGCGGATGATCGAGGACCGCCACCCGAGCCAGCTCCTCGAGGTGCTGTACAAGATCTTCGATCACATCGTGTGTCGCACGGTGCGCGCCAAGCTCGGTGGGCGGCTGCGCTTCGCGATCTCCGGCGGGGCCGCCCTCGCCGACGAGATCGCCGCGTTCATCAGCGACCTCGGCATCACCGTCTACCAGGGCTACGGGCTCACGGAGACGTCACCGGTGGCTGCTGCGAATCGCCCAGGCGCCTCGAAGCTCGGCACCAGCGGTCAAGCGCTGCCCGGCGTGACGATCCACATCCTCGACGACGGCGGCCACTCGCTGCCGCCCGAGGTGGAGGGCGAAGTCGTCGTCACCGGACCGAATCTCATGCAGGGCTACTTCCGGCGACCCACCGAGACCGCGGAAGTGATCTTCACGCTGGACGGCGAACGTGCGCTGCGTACAGGCGACGCCGGGGTGCTGGATCGCGAGGGCTACCTGCGCATCACGGGGCGGCTCAAGGAGCAGTACAAGCTCGAGAACGGGAAGTTCGTGGCGCCGGCCCCCCTGGAGGAGCAGTTGGCGCTCAGCCCGTTCGTGGACCAAGTGGTGCTCTACGGCGCGAACAAGCCCTACAACGTGGCGCTGGTCGTGCCGAGCTTCGAAGCGCTCGAACGCTGGGCCACGAGTGAGGGAATCTCCGCGACGACGCGCGAGGCGCTGCTCGCCGACGCCCGGGTCCACGCCAAGATCGGCGAAGAGCTCACCAAGTACGCGGGCGGTGCCAAGGCCTACGAACGCCCCAAGCGCTGGATCCTGCTCGGCAACGCGATGTCCACCGAGAACGGCCAGCTCACCCCCACGCTCAAGCCCAAGCGACGGGTGATCTTCGCGCATTACGACCGCGAGATCTCCGCCGCGTACGCCGCCTGAATCCCGCGCTCGCCCCGGGCGATCTTTCGAATTTGCTCTTTTTCCCGAGCTAGCGTAAGTTTTTGACGAATCGTCAAAAACGAGCTGGCCGAGCACGGGAACGCCGTGCATGCCGCGAGCGCGAGCTGCGGGCGTCGCCAGCCACGAGGGAGCCCATGCGGAACTACCGGTTGATCGACGCGGACTGCCACACCCTCGAGCCCAAGCACATCTGGACCACCTACCTGCCCAAGAAGTTCCACGAGCGCGCGCCCAAGCTGGTCAAAGACCCCGATGGCGGCGACGCCTGGCAGTTCCGCCCCGACACGCCGCCGATGACCATCGGCCTGGTGACCACGCCGGGCCGCAGCTACGACGAGATCAAGTGGACCGGCTACACGTACGAGACGATTCGCGCCTCGTGCTTCGACGGCAAGGCGCGGCTCGCCGACATGGACATCGACGGCGTGGACGCCGAGTTCATGTACCCGAGCCAGCGCACCATGTGGAGCTTCATGGCGGACCCCGACCCCGAGTACCACCTCGCCGGGGTGCAGGCCTACAACAACTGGGTCCACGACGAGTTCTGCGCTGCCGATCGCGAGCGGCTCTTCGCCCTCTGCCAGATGCCGAACATCGGCGTCGACGCCGCCATCGCCGAGATGAAGCGCGGCAAGGCCAAGGGCATGTGCGGCGTCATCATCTCGGCGTGGCCAGGCGGTGAGGACGACCTCTGCGCGGCGGACGACAAATTCTTCGCTGCCGCGCAGGAAATGGACATGCCCGTGGCCATCCACGTCAACATCCGCCGCAAGCGCGCGCCGGTCACGGGGCTCGACGGCCCGGCGGCAATCGCGCGCATGGCGCTCGCCGGCATGATGCAGTTCCCGCCCTCGATGTGCGACCTCATCATGAGCGGCGTCTTCGACCGCTTTCCGAAGCTCACGGTGCTCGGCGTGGAGGTGGACGTGGGCTGGATCCCGGTGGCGCTCGAGCAGCTCGACAACTTCTACTGGCGCAACCGAGCCCACACCGGCGTCACCATCAAGCGCCTGCCCAGCGACTACTTCCACGAGCACTTCATCTGCACCTTCCTCACCGATCGTCACGGCATCGCCAACCGTCACGAGATCGGTGTCCGCAACATGGCGTGGTCCACGGACTTCCCGCACCACGGCAACGACTGGCCGTACAGCCGCAAGGTGGCCCGCGAGATGTTTCAGGGTGTGCCGAAGGACGAGATCGACATGATCTGCGCCGGCAACATGATCCGCGCCTTCAAGCTGCCGCACGATCCCAACGCACGATGAGCGCGATCGCCTTCGACACCTCCGACGTCGATCGCTGGGTGGGCGTGCCGCTCGGCGGTCGCACGTTGCGCGACCCGATCCACGTCAACGACGTGCGCCGCTGGTCGCAGGGGATGCAAAACCCGAATCCCCTCTACTTCGACGAGGACTATGCCCGCGACGGGCGCTTCGGCCGCCTGGTCGCGCCCCAGTCGTTCGCGGTGTGCACCGACGATAGCCACGGCGCGGCCCCGTCGATCCAGGGCAGCATCCCCGGCTCGCACATGCTCTTCGGCGGCGACGAGTGGTGGTTCTTCGGGCCGCGGATCGAGCCCGGCGATCGCATCACCCGTGATCGCATGCTCTTCGACTACAAAGTCCGCGACACCCGCTTCGCCGGCCCCACGATGTTCGCGCGCGGCGACACCACCTACATCAATCACCGCGGCGAAGTGGTGGCGAAGCAGCGCTCCACGTCGATCCGGTACATCGCCGACGAGGCGCAGAAGCGGCGCGCGGTCGCCGCCGCGAGCGCCAGCACCGCTGCTGCGGCACCCGAGTGGAGCGACGCCGAGCTCGCCGAGATCGAAAAGCGCAAGCTCGACTACTACCGCACCTTTCTCGATCTCGGGCATCTGCGGCGCGTGGACGTCACGGTGGGCGAGCGCCTGCCCCAGCGGCTCATCGGCCCACACTCGATCGCGAGCTTCACCAGCGAGTGGCGGGCTTTCCTGCAGAACCTGTGGGGTGCTTTCCGCATCGACCCCGGCCCCACCTCATTGCGTCAGGCCGGCTGGCTCACCGAGATGGACCGCGACGTCGAGAAAGCCAAGATCGATCCCACGCAAACCGATGGGCTCTATCACGGTCCGTCACGCGGCCACGTGAACGATCGCTACGCCCAGCGCATCGGCATGCCGCGCGCGTACGGTTACGGCGCGTCGATGGGCTCGTGGGTTCTCGACTACCTGGGAAACTGGGTGGGCGAATGGGGCGAGGTCACGCACGCCAAGCTCGCCTACAAAGCGCCGGCGCTTTCCGGCGATCTCACGATGCTGGACGCGACCGTCACCGCTCTCGGCACCGACGCACCCACGGGCCAGCCGCTCGCGACCCTCGAAGTGCGCATGAAGAACCAGCGCGACGAGTCGATGGCCGAGGGCACGGTCGAGGTGCGCCTGCCGACGGACCGGCTGCCGTCGCCCTGATCGGCCGGCTCGTGGCAGCGCCTCCTGGACTCGCGCTCGCGCTTCAACCCGACGCGACCCGCTACACGCTGCCCGCTTTCCTCGACGACGTCGCGGCGCGCCACGGCACGCGCATCGCGCTCAGCTTCGGCTCCTCGAACATTCGCTTCGACGAGCTTCGCGCCCAAGCGCGTGCCCTGGCCCGCGGATTGCTCGCCGCCGGAGTCGTGAAAGGCACGCGCGTCGGGCTCCTGATGCCGAATCGAC
>CAYUSL010000267.1:0-8470 GCA_964447125.1 uncultured bacterium
CCGCGTTCAGCCCCAGCTTCTCGATCGCGCCGATGCTCTTCGCCTACATGGTGACCAGCACGTGGGCGCTCATGGCGCTGACCGTGAAGCGCGGTCTGGAATCGGAAAGCTCGTTCTTGCGATCCGGAACGACGCCGGTGCTTCCCATCGGCGCGCCCACGGCAGCGGACGGGCTGGTGCGATCGCGCTATCTGCTCGGCACCGCCGGTGTGGCGCTGGGCACGTTTCTGGTCACGTTTCCGATCTTCTACGCAATTCCTCGCCTGGGAACCGGTTTTTTCCTGAGCCCGCTGGTGAGCGCCAAGCTCATCTCCGGCTTCAACGAGGAAGTGAATCTGGGTGCCGTCGGCGAGCTCGAGCTGAGCACGGGGCTGGCGCTGCGCATCCAGCTCGACGATCCCGCGAAGCTCCCGCTTCTCGGCAACATCCGTCACATCCGCGGTGTGGCGCTCAATCAATACGAGGGCCGCGGACGATGGCGAAACACCCTCGAGAAGCGAGCTCTGCCGCCGCGCTCGCAGAGCCCGCTGGTGGCGCGCGATTTTCAGGTGGGTCCGAGCCCGGGACGCCGGCCGGTGGTGGCCTATACCGTGTACCTGGAGCCGATCGGCACCACCGCCCTCTTCGCCCTGCCCGTCCCGTTTCAGGTGCTCGTCCAGAGCGAGCTCTTACGCGTCGACGAGGCCGGCTCGATCATGCTGCCGCGCGTGCCCGGTGCCACGCTCGCCTACACGGCGCAATCGTTCGTCAAGGACCCCGATCCCGAGCGGCTGCGGAACGAGACCACCGAGTACCCCGAGGACGTGCGGCGCAACTATCTGGGCGTCTACTCCAGCATGGACCCGCGGGTGACGGACCTGGCGCGCGAGATCACCGCCGGTGCAACCACCGCATACGACAAAGCCGTGGCGGTCCGCGACTACTTGGAGCGGAACTACACCTACTCGCTCGAGCTGGCCGCGGATCACCGCGTCCTGCCCCTCGAGGACTTCTTGTTCGTCCAGAAGCGCGGTCACTGCGAGTACTTCGCCACCGCGCAGGCGATGCTGCTGCGCGCCGTCGGTGTTCCCACGCGCTTGGTGAACGGATTCCTGCAGGGCGAATGGAATCCCATCGGCGGCTATCTCATGGTTCGCCAATCCGACGCCCACTCGTGGGTGGAGGTGTTCTTCCCGCGCGCCGGCTGGGTGACTTTCGATCCCTCACCGCGCTCGATCGCTTCCGCGGAGGTGGACACCACGCCTGCGGCCAACGCCATCCACTTCTTCGACGCCATCCGGATGGGCTGGAACCGCTACGTGCTCGCGTTCACCGCGGCCGACCAGCGCAACGCCTTCGAACGCATGGTGCAGGTCTATTCGAGCAATCGCTGGCTCAGGGGGCCCGATCCGCTCAAGTGGATCGAGCGATCGTTTCACGGCTCGGCCGGCGGCGGCGGCAGGCGCGCGTTGGGCGGGTTGGTGATGACCGTGGCGCTCGCGATCGCCGCCTGGAACCTGCTCGCGACGCCGCGCGCGCTTCGGCGCTGGCGGAAGCGGCGCGGCACTCCCGACGCCGATCAGACCATCGCCGCGACTTTCTATCGCGAGATGGTGAGGCTGCTCGCTCGGAAGGGCATCGCGAAGGATCCCGCAGCAACGCCCCGGGAATTCAGCGCTCAGGTACGCGCGCTGGAATCGGAGGCCGCCGAAGCCGTGGCCCGGCTCACGGCCTTGGTGGAAGACGTGCGCTACGCGGGTGCTCCGCTCACCGACGAAGACTGGAAGCGCGCGCGCACCGATCTCTCCGCCGTGGAGCGCTCGCGGCGTTTGCCACGCGTGCCGCGCGCCCGCGGGTCCGCGCGCAGCGACTCCCACGCGCGCTGATCGAGAAGGTGGTCACTCGCGGCTGCGCGTGCGGATCGCCGCCAGCACCCGCTCGCGCGCTTCCGCGACGGTCACCGTCTCTTGATCCTGCCGGCCGTAGCGACGCCAGGTGATGGTCCCGTTCGCCTGCTCGCGCTCGCCCACGACCCAGATGTTCGGGATCTTCCGGGTCACGGCGTTGCGGACCTTCTTGCCCATGGTGTCGGCGGAGTCGTCGATCTCGGCGCGCACCAGCTCGCCGCGCAGCTCGTCCACGAGCTTCTGACCGTATTCGACGAAGCGCTCACCCACGGGCACCACGCGCACCTGCACCGGCGCCAGCCACGTGGGGAATGCTCCGCCGAAATGCTCGATGAGAAAAGCGGTGAAGCGCTCGTGCGTGCCGAGCGGTGCCCGATGGATCACGTACGGCCGGTGCTCCTGGTTGTCTGCGCCCACGTAGCTCAAGCCCAACCGCTCGGGCACGGCGAAATCGAGCTGGTTGGTGCTGGCGGTCTCTTCGCGACCGGTGACGGTGCGGAACTGGACGTCGATCTTGGGGCCGTAAAACGCCGCCTCGCCCTTGCCCTCGACGAACGGCAGCCCGCTCTCCTCCATCGCCGAACGCACCAGCGCCTGGGTGCGCTCCCAGGCCTCGGGATTGGGCACGTACTTCTCGGCGCCCTTGGGATCGTCGGGGTCCCAGGTGGAAAAACGCATGTAGTAGTTGGAGAGGCCCAGGATCTCGTAGACCCGCCGGTGGAGATCCATCACTTTCAGGAACTCGGACCGGATCTGATCCTCGGTGCAATAGATGTGCGCGTCGTTCATGCACATGCCGCGAACGCGGAGCAGACCCGACAGCGCTCCCGAGTCCTCGAAACGATAGACCTGGCCGTATTCCGCCAGCCGCAGCGGCAGATCCCGATAGCTACGCAGCCGCGACGCGAAGATCCGGTGGTGGTGCGGGCAGTTCATGGGGCGTAGCGCGTACGCCTCTTTGACGGTCTCGCCTGCAGCCAGCTCCCCCTGATCGTTCTCGCGAAGCTCCATGAGCTCCATGAACGGGAACATGTGGGGCGCGTAGTACGGCAGGTGACCCGTCTTGTAATAAAGCTCGGCGCGCGCCAGGTGCGGGGTGGCGACGCGCTGGTAGCCGTCCTTGAACTCGAGCTCCTTGATGAGCTTCTCGAGCTCGTCGCGGATCACGGTGCCGTTGGGCAGCCAGAGCGGCAGACCCTTGCCGATCACCTCGTCGATGACGAAGAGGTCGAGCTCTTTGCCGAGTTTCTTGTGATCGCGGGCCAGCGCCTCGTGGTAGGCCTTCACGTACGCGTCGAGCTCGTCCTTGGTGGCGAAGGCCCACGCGTAGATGCGGGTCATCATCACGTTGTCGCTGTTCCCGCGCCAGTACGCCCCCGCCAGGCTCTTGAGCTTGAAGGCCGCTTTCGGGATTTGCTTGGTGCTCTCGACGTGTGGTCCCTCGCACATGTCGAGGAACGGGCCATTCTTGAAGAACGAGAGCTTCTCGATGCCGTGCTTGGCGAAAAGCTCCTCGGCGTACTCGCGCTTGTAGGGCTCCTTCATGGCGTCGAGACGCTCGAAGGCCGCCTCGCGGTCGAGATCCTCGCGCTCGAAGCGCTGGTTCTGTACCAGGATCTTCCGCATCCGCTCCTCGATCTCGGGGAAATCCTCCTCGGTGAGCGGGCTCGACAAGATGAAGTCGTAATAGAAGCCGTCGCGGATCGGCGGGCCGAAGCCGAGCGTCGAACCAGGCCTCAGCTCCAAGACCGCCTGTGCCAACACGTGCGCGAGACTGTGACGAATCCGGTACACCGGATCGTCGGCGACTTCCTCTCCTCGATGTTCCACGTTCTGTCCCTCGTCGAAGCTCGCCCCCGCGAACGAGCGCGAGCGCACGGGCGAAACGCGACTCCGTCGTGTTCCGCCGTGAGAATTTGCGGATGGTAACATGCACCACCGACGACGTCGGCGCACGATCGTGTCGCCCTTCCCCTCGCGCGTTGGGCGTTCGATCCACCGGCCAGGCCGCGAATCCCCGCGTACCACCCGCATGATTCGCGTCCTCCCATGAACAGCGGCTTCAAGACCTGTCTGGTCATGGCGCCGTGCCGGCGCCTGCAGTTCAACCTGAGCGACATGTATCCGGTGCCGCGTCTCGGCCTCGGCTACCTGTCGGCAGCGCTCAAATCTCACGGCTATCCGAACGTCGAGACGCGCGACGTCATCGCGGAGCGCGAGTGGATTCCGGAGCTCGTGCGCCGCTTCGCCGAGCTGGGCGCGCCGGATCTCGTGGGCATCAGCGTCACCATCCTGAGCTTGCGCGAGGCATTCGAGATCGCGCGGGGCTTGAAGGCACGATTCCCGGCGACCCGCGTGGTCGTCGGTGGGCCGGGCGTGAACGGCTTCGCTGCCGCGTCGCTCACTCGCTACGGCGAGGCCGTGGATTTCTTCGTGCGGGGCGAGGGCGAGGCGGCGCTCGTCGGGCTGGTCGACACGCTCGCGGGCGCTCGCTCGTCGCTCGCCGACGTACCCGGGCTGATGTGGCGCGACGCGAGCGGAAACACCGTCGAGAACCCGCGCGCCCCCTACCGCGATCTCGGCGACGGGCTACGCGTGGACTACGCGGCGCAGCCGATGGCCAAGTTCCGCCTCCATCCGCCCATGGGGGTCTATCCCTACGCGACGATGATGGAGACGACTCGCGGCTGCTCGTTCTCGTGCGAGTTCTGTTGCCTGTCGATGCCGGTGCGCGAGCGCAGCCCCGCCGACGTGGAACGCGAGCTGCGCGCACTCGTGCAGACCTACGATCTTCGCGAGGTGCACTTCATCGATCCCACCTTCACTCTCCACCGCGGTCGGACCGAGGAGCTGATCGAGCGCGTCGGCCGCCTCGGCCTACGCTGGTCGTGCAAGACCCGCGTCGACAAGGTCGACGAGCCGCTGGCAGCGCGGATGGCAGCCGCCGGTTGCTACCTGATCGCGTTCGGTGTCGAGTCCGGAGAGGACGACATCCTCGGGATCCTCGGCAAGAACGCCACCGGCGAGCGCGCCATCGAGACCTTCGCCGCCTGTCGCCGCCATCGCATCCGCACCACGGCGTACCTGCTGCTCGCGAGCCCGAGCGAGACCGACGCGCACGTGGATCGCACCGTCGCGTTCGTGCGTCGGCTGGCACCCGATTACGTGCTCTACGACCTGCTGCAGGCCGATCCCGCCAATCCCCTCACCCGCGAGCGCATCGCCGCGGGTGCCTTCACCGGCGACGATCTCGACCGCTACTACCTCGCGGACGAGCCGACGCCCCTTCACGACGTGACCGTCGCCGGACACCCGATGGCGCTGGCGCGGCAGCGCATCGAGCGCGCCAGCAGCGATTTCTATCTTCGTCCCCGCTACTTCTGGGAACGCATTCGCGACCTGCGAACCTTGCAGGACGCGATGAACCTGGGATCGGGGGGGCTCACCTTCTTCAAGGACCTCCTGGGGCTCGGCCGCCTCTGGGACCACTGACCGCGAAGCCGCGGCCACGGCGAGGAGACCCATGACACCGATCACGGCACCCGAAATCGAGGCCTATTGCGCGCAACACTCCACTCCCGGCAACGACCTGTTGCGACGACTCGCCGCCGAAACGCAGCGCGACTTCAGCGCGCCCCAGATGATGGTGGGTGACCTCGAAGGTGCCTTCCTCGCTTTCGTCGCGCGTTCCATCGCGGCTCGACGCATTCTCGAGATCGGCACCTTCACCGGCTGCAGCGCGATCTGGCTGGCGGGTGCCTTACCGCCCGACGGCGAGCTGGTTTGCGTCGATCGCGATCCGCGCGCCGCCGCCGTCGCCCAGCGCTACCTCGCCGAGGCGGGGCTGGCCCCGCGGGTTCGATTCCACGTGGGCCCTGCCCGCGAGCAACTCGCCGGGATCGATGGCCCGTTCGACCTGGTCTTCCTCGACGCCGACAAGGGCGGCTACGTGCACTACCTCGACTGGGCGCTGCCTCGCCTGGCGCCCCGTGGATTGGTTCTCGCCGACAACGTGCTGTGGAGCGGACGGGTGCTGGCGCCTGAGAACGACGACGATCACGCGCTGGTGCGCTTCGCGCGGCGCGTGGACGAGGACCCGACGCTCGAGCGCGTGATGGTGCCGATCCGCGACGGGATCCTGATGATCCGACGGCGCGAGTGACGTACGTCACCCGCGCCGTGCCCTCAGCGCAAAGCCGCCGAAGATCGATCAGTTGAGCGTCAGCCGATACGAGCGCACCGCGCCCTCGAATTGCGTCACGACCACCGACGCGAGGTGGTTCGTCGAGGTGGTGGTGCCGTCGAAGAGGAAGACCTTGCAGGTGGTGTCGGCGGTAGGCACGAAGCTCGACGTGACGATCAGCGACTCGTAGCCCGCCTCGCCGAGGTTGCGCGGGTTCTTGGGTGCCCGTCCCTGCAGCTCGGCGATGGACTCGTCGATGGCGTGTTGGGCCGAGGCCGGGTCGCCGGCGGCCTGGAACGTCTCCATCTTGTTCACCACCATCCCGTTCAGGAGCGTGTACGCGTCCTCGCAAGACGCCACCTTGGCCTTTTCTTGCGCACCGAGGAGCTGCGGAATGGCGATCGCCGTGAGGATGCCGATGATCGCCACCACGACCATCAGCTCGAGCAACGTGAAGCCGTGCGCGCCGCGGACCATTCGTCGGTGAATGCGGTTCATGCCTGCCTGCCTCTCCGCGAGCCGAACGGCGCGCTGGTCGTCCGTCCACCCCGACGCCTCTCAGGCAGACCCTGAGGGCGCTGGATGGCATTCGATGCACCTCAGAATCAAGATTCGGGCCAAGGGTCGCAGCCCCGGGAGAGAGCGCAAAACAACAACAATTTCCGGCCACTCACTCGAGGCGATGGCACCACGCGCCCCACCAGCAGCGCCGAATTCGGGCGCTCACTCCGACAACTTGACGGGCGACCTGGAGGAATGACCGGTGCGCTCGGGCACGGTGCGCGAAGCCCCGGCCCTGCACGACGACTGCGGCGCATGCAGCGGCTCGTGTCCACGCGCAGCCTGCGGCGTGACGCCCGACACGTGCTGCGCCGCCGCGCTATGGTGGGCCGCCCCGCCTCACCGATGCGCCGTTCGGGTGGCACTGCCTTGGTGTCCGTCGCACGTTCCGCCCACCCCACGTCGCTCGATCACCCACGCCGCGGGTGGCCCTTCGTGGAGCGGCTGGGGGATGCGCTGCTCTTCGTGTGGGCGATCTACACGCTGGCACGGCACCTGCTCCTTCTCGCCGAAGGCGTCGGAGGCCCGTTGCTGCACGGCGCGTGGAGCGCCGGGTGTGTAGCGCTGCTCGTGGTGCTGGCACTTGGCCGTGGCCGTCACCGCAACCACGGGCCGAGCCGCGCGCTGTGGATCGTCGTGGAAGCGGCGCTGCTGGGGGCGCCGCTCTGGAGCCTGGCGGCGCTCAGTCAGCGTGCACCGAGTGAGCTCGGCAGCCACGCGTGGATCGCCCAGGAATGGGCGAAGCTCCCCGCCAATTTGGGAGTGATCGCCCGCACCTCACCCGCGAGTGCCACGGCCCACGGGGCGCTCGCGCTCGGTCTGGTGGCCACGGCTGCGGCGCGGGTGCGGTGGTTGCCGAGCTGCGTGGCGGCGGCGGCGCTGGCGACGTCGATGTCGCTGCTCACGGACATCGGCGCCGACGATCGCATCGTGTTCTATGGCGCGGTATTCGGTCTGCCGTGGGCCACGGTGCTGGCGACGGCGGCACTCGCCCGCTGGCGCTGGCTGGCACGCGCCGCGCTACCGGCGTCGCTGACGTCGTTGCTGCTGGTCAGCTATGCGGGACGCGTGCCGTGGGGCAGCACACGAGACTTCGCCGCCGATCCTGCGGTGCACCGCGTGTATCCGACGGGCGACGCCATGCCGCGCTTCCCCCTCGCGTTCCTGCGCGATTTCGAGCTCGATGCCGGAGGCGCGACCCTCTTCACATCCTTCGGTCCGACCTCAGGACTGGTGCGGCTGGACCTGGCGCACGGCGACGCGACGCTGGTGCCGACTCCCGATGACCTGGTCCGTCACCTGAGCGCAGACCCACTTCCCGGCGGCGGCTTGTTGGCGCTCGAGTGGGTGCACGGCGCGCTGCTCACGCTCTCGCCCGAGCCATTCGCGATCGTCGCACGCCAGACGCTCACGGGCCCGCGGCGCTACGTGCCGATGAGCTTCCTCGCCGGCCCCGATCGCATCATCGTGGTCTTCACCGAGGAGCCCGGCATCGCCGAGCTCGACCGCAAGAGCGGCGAGATTCGCCGCTGGCTCTCGTTTCGCGATCGCGGCCTCACGCGCTTCCGCAGCGGCGCGTGGGAGATGGTGGGCGACCTCGACGAGGGCTTCGCGATCGTGGAGATCGGCGCCACAGACGAAGCCGGCGCCTATCGCATGGTGCGCGTGGACCTGAAGCACTTCGAGATCGAGAGCGAAGGGCCGCTCGCCGATGGCGGGCTCGCGCTGGCGCGGGTGCCACCGCACCACGGAGTCCTCTCTGCAGGCTTCTTCACCGATCGCATCACCGAGCTCGACGAGCGCTCGCTGGCCACGCGCCGCACCCTCACTGGACCGCTCA
>CAYUSL010000268.1:0-8470 GCA_964447125.1 uncultured bacterium
GCTTCCGCGACTGGCACATCGACGTCAAGAATCTGGGCGATCTCCTGTGCCTCACGCGCCCCGAGATCATCGAGGGAATTCACCGTCAATACCTGGATGCCGGTGCCGACATCATCGAGACCTGCACGTTCAACGCGCAGGCCATCTCGCTCGCCGAGTACGACATGCAGCACCTGGCGCGCGAGATCAACGTCGCGGCCGCCCGCTGCGCGCGTCGCGCCGCTGACGCGGCGATGGACGCCGATCCGAAGCACCGCCGCTTCGTGGCCGGCGCCGTCAGCCCAACCACGAGAATGGCGGGGTTCAGCACCGACACCAACGACCCCGGCTGGCGAGGTGTGAATTACGACCAGCTCGTCGCCGCGTACGCCGAGCAAGCCCGCGGCTTGCTGGAAGGCGGCTCCGACATCCTCATCGTCGAGACGATCTTCGATCCGCTCAATGCCAAGGCGGCGTTCTTCGCCATCGAGCAAGTCTTCGACGAAGTCGGTTTCCGGGTACCGCTCATGGCCTCCGTCACGTTCATCGTGCCCGGCAACGAACGCAACATGACCGGCCAGACCGCGGAGGCGTTCTGGAACGCGGTCTCACACGTGCCGCTCACGAGCGTTGGCATCAATTGCTCGCTCGGCCCGAAGGAGATGCGACCTCGAATCGAGGAGCTGGCCGCGGTGGCGCCGATCTTCGTCAGCGCCTACCCGAATGCGGGCCTGCCCGACGCCACCCTCGAAACCGGCTTCCCGGAAACTCCCGAGAGCCTGGCACCGCAGCTTCGCGCTTGGGCCGAGGATGGGCTGCTGAATTTCGTGGGGGGCTGCTGCGGTACGACGCCGCCGCACATCGCCGCCATCGCCGCGGCGGTGAAAGGACTTCCGGTGCGTGTGCCGCCGAAGGTCGAGCCTTATCTGCGGCTGAGCGGCAACGACGCGTTCACGCTCACTCCCGCGACCAACTTCGTGAACGTGGGTGAGCGCACCAACGTCGCCGGGTCGCCCAAGTTCAAGCAGCTCGTCGTCGCCGGCGACTACGAGGCGGCACTCAAGATCGCGCGACAGCAGGTGGACAGCGGCGCGCAGATCGTGGACGTCAACATGGACGAGGGCATGCTCGACTCCGAGCAGGCCATGACGCGCTTCCTGAATCTGACCGCGATGGAACCGGAGATCGCCAAGGTCCCGGTGATGGTGGACAGCTCGAAGTGGTCGGTGATCGAGGCCGGCCTCAAGTGCGTCCAGGGCAAGGGCGTCGTCAACTCGATCAGCCTGAAGGAGGGTGAAGAGAAATTCCTCCAGCAGGCGCGCCGGGTCCGCCGTTATGGGGCGGCGGTGGTGGTGATGGCGTTCGACGAGAACGGCCAGGCCGATAGCTACCAGCGCAAGATCGACGTCTGCAGGCGAGCGTACGAGCTGCTCACGAAGCAGGTCGGATTTCCGCCCCAGGACATCATCTTCGATCCCAACATCCTGACCGTCGCCACGGGGCTCGAGGAGCACAACAACTACGCCGTCGACTTCATCGAGGCCACTCGCTGGATCAAGCAGAACCTGCCGCTCGCCAAGGTGAGCGGTGGCGTCAGCAACATCTCGTTCAGCTTCCGCGGCAACAACGCGGTGCGCGAGGCGATGCACTCGGCCTTCCTCTACCACGCGATCCGCGCGGGCCTCGACATGGGCATCGTCAATGCCGGCATGCTCGCGGTCTACGAGGAGATCCCCAAGGAATTGCTGGAGCGGGTCGAGGACGTGCTCCTGAACCGCCGCCCTGATGCCACGGAGCGGCTGGTCTCGTTCGCCGAGACCGTGAAGCAGACCGAGAAGACCGCGGTCGTCGATCAGGCGTGGCGCCAGGGGACGCTGGAAGCACGCCTCGCCCACGCGCTGGTGCGCGGCATCGACGACTTCGTCGACGTCGACGTGGAGGAAGCGCTCGCGAAATACGGCGCGCCGCTCTCGATCATCGAGGGACCGCTCATGGCCGGCATGAACGTGGTCGGCGAGCTCTTCGGCGCCGGCAAGATGTTCCTGCCGCAGGTGGTGAAGAGCGCCCGCGTCATGAAGAAGGCGGTGGCGATCCTGGAGCCGTTGATGGAAGCCGAGAAAGCCAAGCTCGGCGCCGAGGCGGTGAAAGGGCGAATCCTGCTCGCCACCGTGAAGGGCGACGTCCACGACATCGGCAAGAACATCGTGGGCGTGGTGCTCGCCTGCAACGGCTACGAGATCAAGGATCTCGGCATCATGGTGCCGTGCGAGAAGATCCTCGACGAGGCGAAGAGCTGGGGCGCCGATCTGATCGGGCTCTCGGGCCTCATCACGCCATCCCTCGACGAGATGGTGCACGTGGCCAGCGAGATGAAGCGGCTCGCCTTCACGACTCCGCTGCTCATCGGCGGCGCCACCACCAGCGACAAGCACACCGCAGCGAAGATCTCGCCGTGCTACGACGGCATCACCGCCCACGTACGTGACGCCTCGGTCTCCGTGGGCATCGTCGGCAAGATCGTGGATCCAGCCCAGCGGCCGAGGTTCCGCGAAGAGAACGACCGCCACCAGTCGCTGCTGCGCGAGCTGGTGGCGAGCGCCGCCACACGCCGGCCGTTGCTTTCTTTCGCCGACGCCCGGACGCGTGCGCCGAAGCTCGGTTTCGGCGACGGTGCCACCGCGCGGCCTTCGTTCCTGGGCACACAGGTCGTCGAACCGTCGATCGCCGAGCTGGTGCCGTTCATCGACTGGACGCCGCTCTTCCACGCTTACGAGCTGCGCGGGAAGTACCCGGCGATCCTGAAGGATGCGCGCTACGGCGAGGTCGCAGTCCGGCTGCTCGAGGACGCCAACGGCATGCTGGCGCGCCTCGAAGGTGGCGGCCGTCTGCGGGCGCGCGGCGTCTACGGCTTCTTCCCGGCGCAATCGGACGGCGAGGACATCGTGCTCTTCACGGACGAATCCCGCCGCACCGAGCTGGCGCGCTTCCACACGCTGCGCCAGCAGGAAGAAGGCAAGAACGCAGAGCCGCGGCGAGCGCTGGCCGACTTCGTGGCACCGGCAGGGAGCGGCATCGCCGACTACCTCGGGCTCTTCGCGGTGACGGCGGGAATCGGCCTCGACGAGCTGATCGCCGAGCACGAGCGCACCCACGACATCGACGCCAAGATCCTCGCTCAAGCCCTGACGGATCGACTCGCCGAGGCCTTCGCCGAGATGCTCCACCGGCGCGCTCGCGCGGACTGGGGCTTCGGCCAGGACGAGCAGCTCAGCGCCGATGACCTCATCGCCGAGAAGTATCGCGGCATCCGTCCTGCGCCCGGCTACCCGGCCCAGCCGGATCACACCGAAAAGGCCACTCTCTTCCGGCTGCTCGACGCCGAGAAGCAGGCTGGCATCCGCCTCACCGAGAGCTTCGCGATGCTTCCCACCGCCTCGGTGAGTGGCCTCTATTTCAGCCACCCCGAGTCGCGCTATTTCGCGGTCGGGCGGCTCGGCCGCGATCAGGTCGAGGATTACGCGCGCCGAAAGGGCGTCGAGCCTGCGGTGGTCGAGCGCTGGCTGCGGCCCTACCTCGGATACGAGCCCGGGTGATCGGCGGCGAGACGAGGCGCGCGACATGCCCGCTCGCCGAGGCCGATCGAGAACGCAACACCATGAAGCTCGCCTACGTCGTCGCGTGCACGCACACCGGTTCCACGCTGCTCACGCGGATCCTCCACCAGAATCCCCAGATTTTTTCAGCGGGGGAGCTTCAGTACCTCGACCGCTACTGGCATCCCACCGGCCGCCGCTGTAGCTGCGGCGTGCACGCACTGGGATGCCCGGTGTGGAGCGAGGTGTTCTGGCGCATCGCGCGCACCACCCAGCTCGACCTCGTCCCCATGTCGCGTCTCTCGTCGGAGCGCGCACTGGAGTGGATGCGCGCGCTCAGCGGTGTCGCGAGCGTGCGCGGCAAGAACCCCTTCCCCACCGCCAACCGCGAGCTGGTGGACGCGATCGCCCACGTCACCGACGCGAGCGTGGTCCTCGACAACTCGAAGTCCGTGTGGCGCCTGCTGCCGCTCACGCGTGCCTACCCCGACGAGATCTACGTGCTGCACCTGGTGCGCTCGCCCGAGGGCCACGTGGCCTCGCGCATGCGCCGCAAAGGGCGGGGCTTTCTGAACGCCATCGTCACCAAATACTTGCGCACCAACTTGCTGGCGCGTTGGCTCTTCGGCGGCGCGCCTCACTACCGCAAGGTCCGCTACGAAGACCTCGTGGAACGCCCCGAGGAGACGATCCGCGGGCTCTCGGAATGGCTGGGCGTGGCCTACGTCGATCCGTTCGCCGGGGCGATCCGCGTATCTCACGACATCAACGGCAACGAAGAGACCAAATCCTCGGTGGCCGAGAGCCTGCGCCCCGACCCCTCGCGGGTGGGCAAGCCGATGCCCTGGACCCCGTTTCAGCGCGTGGTCCTCCGTCTCGCGCGACGCCTCGTGTACGCGTCGTGAAGGCGCGGCGTTCACGGCACGATTTCGGTTGACTTCCCCGGGGGGCATCAACACACTGCGCGTCGCTTCGGCGCGCGGCGCGCGCACGTGAAGCGTGAACACCCCGCCCGATCATCGAGTCATCATGGACTTCTTTCCATTCACGAACGGCGTGCTCCACGCCGAAGGCATCACGCTGGAGCGAATCGCCGCCGAAGTCGGCACGCCGGCCTACGTCTACAGCGCCGGTGCGCTGCGTGCTGCGTTTCAGGCCTGGACCAGTGCCTTCGCCGGTGTCCCCCACCGCATCTGCTATTCGGTGAAGGCCAACTCGAACCTCGCGGTGCTGGGGCTCTTCCGCTCCCTCGGCAGCGCCTTCGACGTGGTCTCGGGCGGCGAGCTCGCGCGCGTGCTCCGGGCTGGCGGGCAGGCGAAGGACGTGGTGTTCGCCGGCGTCGGCAAGACCGACGCCGAGATCGCCCAGGCCCTCGACGCCGAGATCCTCATGTTCAACGTCGAGAGCGAAGAAGAGCTCGAGCGCTTGAGCGAGATTGCCGTGGCGAAGGGAACGCGCGCACCCATCGCGGTGCGCGTGAACCCCGACGTGGACCCGCAGACGCATCCGTACATCTCGACGGGGCTCAAGAGCAGCAAGTTCGGGATCGCCATTGCCCGGGCGCGCGATGTGTATGCCCGCGCCGCGGCATTGCCTGGCATCGAGGTGGTCGGGCTCGACGCCCACATCGGCTCGCAGCTCACCACCACCTCGCCCTTCCGCGACGCCTTCCACAAGGTCGCCGAGCTCGTGGGCCAACTGCGCTCCGACGGCCACGCCATCCGCCATCTCGATCTCGGCGGCGGCCTCGGCATCACGTACAAGAACGAGGTGCCACCGACGCCCGCGGATTATGCCCGCGAGGTGCTGAGCGTGGTCGGCCACCTCGGCCTCGAGCTGCTTCTCGAGCCGGGACGTTCCCTGGTCGGGAACGCTGGCGTGCTGCTCACGCGGGTGCTCTTCCGCAAGGAGACCGAGGCCAAGCGCTTCGTGATCGTGGACGCCGGCATGAACGATCTCATCCGGCCTTCGCTCTACGGCGCTTATCAGGAAATCCACGCGGTCAATCAGCGCCACGACACCAACGCGCGCACCGCGGACGTGGTCGGCCCCATCTGCGAGAGCGGTGATTTCCTCGCCAAAGACCGGCCCGTGCCCGAGGTGGATCGCGGCGAGCTGCTGGCGGTGATGAGCGCCGGTGCCTACGGCTTCGTGATGGCGTCCAACTACAACTCGCGCCCGCGTCCACCCGAGGTTCTGGTCGACGGCGACTCCTGGCGTGTGGTGCGCGTCCGCGAGACCCTCGACGACCTGCTGCGCGGCGAGAGCCTCTGAGCCGCCCCACGGATCGCACCATGGCCACGCTCCCCTTCGTCAAGATGCACGGGCTGGGGAACGACTTCGTCGTCCTCGATGCCTTCGAGCACGACGTCCGGATCACGCCGGCGCTCGCGCAGCGGATCGCCGATCGCCGCTTCGGCATCGGCTGCGATCAGATCCTGGTCGCGGCTCCGTCGGACATCGCGGACGCCAAGATGCTGATCTACAACCAGGACGGCTCCGAAGTGGAGATGTGCGGCAACGGCATCCGTTGCCTGGCGCTCTACCTCAAGGGACGCGGCCGGGCGCCTGCACCTTCGCTACGAGTCGAGACGCTCGCGGGAGTGGTGACGCCGGCCTTCGCAGGCGACCGTGTGCGCGTCGACATGGGGCCGCCCATCTGGGATGGTCGCAAAGTTCCCGTCGACGCCGACGGCGAGGTGGTTTGCCGCACGTTCACCGTGGACGGCGAGAGCTTCGAGGCCACCTGCGTCTCGATGGGCAATCCGCACTGCGTGCAGTTCGTGCCCTCGATCGCCAGCGCACCCGTGCACACGCTCGGGCCGAAGATCGAGCGACATCCGTTCTTCCCCAAGCGCACCAACGTCGAGTTCGTGGAGCCTGTCGGCCCTCACCACGTGCGCATGCGGGTGTGGGAACGCGGCGCCGGCGAAACGCTCGCGTGCGGCTCGGGCGCGTGTGCGGTGGGTGCCGTATCGATCCGGCTCGGCCACGCGCGCTCGCCGCTCACGGTGAGCCTGCCCGGCGGCGACCTCGAGATCGAGTGGGATGGCGGCACGGGCTCGGTGTTCATGACCGGCCCGGGAGCCGAGGTGTTCCGGGGCGAGATCGAGGTCGATTGAGCGCGCTCAGGCGCGCCGGGCCTCGCAGGGGGAAGGGATGTTTCAGGGCAACTTCGTCGCGATCGTCACTCCATTTCGAAATGGCGCCGTCGACGAAAAGGCACTCGGCGAGTTGGTGGAGCGGCTGATCTCGGCAGGCGCGCAGGGCTTCGTGCCGTGCGGCACCACGGGTGAGTCGGCGACGTTGACACACGAGGAGCACGATCGCGTGGTCGCCGTCACGATCGAGGCCGTCCGCAAGCGCGTGCCGGTCCTCGCCGGCACCGGCTCGAACAGCACCGCCGAGGCGATTCGTCTCACGAAACACGCCAAGGCCGCCGGAGCCGACGGCGCGCTCATGATCACGCCCTACTACAACAAGCCCACGCAGGAGGGGATCTTCCGGCATTTCGAGGCCGTGGCGAAGGCGGTGGATCTGCCGATCGTCGTCTACAACATCCAGGGCCGCACCGCCGTGAACATCGAGCCGACCACCATGGAGCGCTTGAGCCGCGTTTCCGGCATCGTCGGCGTAAAAGAAGCCTCGGGAAGCCTGGGACAAGTTTCCGAGGTGATCGAGCGTTGCGGGCCCGCATTCGACGTGCTCGCCGGCGACGACAACCTGACCTTGCCCATCGTCGCCATCGGCGGCCGCGGCGTCATCAGTGCCGCCGCCAACGTGTTGCCTCGCGAGATGACGGACATCTCGGACGCGGCACTCGCCGGCGACCTCGCCCGGGCACGCACCGTCCACTACCGCATCGCACCCGTGTTGCGGGCGCTCTTCATCGAGACCAACCCGGTGCCGGTCAAGACCGCGCTCTCGCTCATGGGATGGATTCCGAGCGACGAGGTGCGCTTGCCGCTGGCACCGATGACCGCAGCGAACCGCGAGAAGCTGGTGAGCACGCTCACCTCGGCGGGGCTGCTGCGATGACCCAAGCGGCGCCAACGGCGGTTCCGGTGATCGTGACCGGGGCTGCTGGACGCATGGGGCGTGCGCTGGTGCGCGCCATCGTCGAGGCCCCGGACACCTCGCTTGCGGGTGCGACGGAGCGGCGCGACCATCCCGCCATCGGCACCGACGCCGCGATCGGCGCGGGATCCTCGAACGGCGGCGTCCAGATCAGCGGCGAGCTCGACCCACTCCTCTCCGCCGGTCGCGCAGTGGTGATCGACTTCACGGCTCCCGCCGCCACGCTGGCGCACGTGGAGTCCTGCGCTCGGCACGGCGCTCCGATGGTGATTGGAACGACGGGGCTCGAGACGAGCCAGCGCGCACGCATCGCCGAAGCTGCCCGCACGCTGCCGATCGTGCTGTCGCCCAACATGAGCGTGGGCGTGAATCTCGTGTTCGCGCTCGCCGCCGAGGCCGCGCGCGTGCTGGGCGAGGACTACGACGTCGAGATCGTGGAGACCCACCACCGGCTCAAGAAGGACTCGCCGAGCGGTACCGCCGCGAAGCTGCTGGAGGTGATTGCCGCGGCACTCGGTCGCGACCCGCGTACGGACGCGGTCTACGGACGGCACGGCATGGTCGGTGAGCGCACGCGCCGCGAAATCGGTGTCCACGCCGTACGCGCGGGCGACAACGTCGGCGAGCACCACGTGGTCTACGGCGGGATCGGCGAGGCGATCGAGATCGTCCACCGCGCCACCGACCGCGCCGTGTTCGCCAGCGGCGCCGTGCGCGCGGCGCGCTGGCTGTGGAGCCAGCCACCCGGCCTCTACGACATGTCCGACGTGCTCGGCCTGAAATAGCCGCGTCGGCCCACTCGAGCCCCGAGTGGGCAACGT
>CAYUSL010000269.1:0-8468 GCA_964447125.1 uncultured bacterium
GGCCACACCGCCCAGAACGGCACCAGCGCCACGAAGTGGTCGTTCACGAGCACGATGCGCGAGCTGTCCGCGAGCTCGTGCGCCAGGTAGTCGAGGAGTAGCGGTCGCTGGTGCGCGCGCCAGTAGGCGCTCTGGGTGCGGACCTCGCGTGCGACCTCGTTGGGCACCTCTTCGGTGGCCCAGACTTGACCGTGGGGATGGGGATTCGAAGCGCCCATCATCGCGCCGCGGTTCTCGAACACCAGCACGTGGCGGATGTAGTTGCGATCGCCGAGCGACGTCGTTTCGTCGGCCCAGGTGTCGATGACGCGCCGGACCTCGCGCATGCCGAGCTGGCCGAGGCTCAGATCATGCCGTGGCGAGAAGCACACCACGCGACACACGCCACGCACGGGCGCCGCATGGATGAGCCCGCCCACCGCGTCCACGGTGCCGTGTACCTCGTTCGGCAAGAGCCCGGGGAAGTCGTTGTCGAAGACGTACGTGTGCTCGTAGCGCGGCGTGGTGGCACCGCCCGCACGCGGGTTACCGGGGCAGAGGTAGCAGCTCGGATCGAACGCTGGGCGGTCGGTCGCCGCGATCGCTTCCGACTGGCCCTGCCACGGGCGCTGCGTGCGATGCGGCGAGACCAGTACCCATTCGCCGACGAGTGGGTTCCAGCGCCGGTGGACGTGCTGGGTGAGATCGAAGGAGGCGGGCGCTGTGGGCGGCATGTCGGCGGCGGCGCAAAGGGCGCTCGATCCTACCACCGCCGAAACCGCCGCGAACGCCTGGCGGTAGGCTGCTGAAAAGGGCACGCGCCAGCGGCGCGGCGACGAGCGCAGCGAGTCGACTTGGGGCGGGGGGCTGTCGAGACCCGCGAGGAAGCATCGACGGGTTGCCGAAAGACTCGCGACTGCGAGTTTTTCGGCAGCCTGTTAGATTCGCGAGCCCAACGCAGTGCGCTTCGAGGAAACGAGTGGCGAACGATCCGACCGTGCCGAGCGTGTGGCAGACCGAGCCGTTCCGGATCTTCTTCCCGCTCGGTGTGCTGATCGCGTGGGTGGGGCTCTCGCAGTGGGTGTTCTTCCCCTTCGGTTGGCCGAAGAGCTACGCGTGCGACCTGCACGGTTTCATCCAATTGCAGGCGTTCACGATGGCGTTCGCGTTGGGCTTCCTCTACACCGCGCTGCCTCGTCGCACCCAGTCGCCTCCGCCATCGCGGGCCGAGCTGGCGGTGAGCGGTGGCTTGCTGGTGTCGATCACGCTGTTCGGCTTCTTCGCACAGCGCGTGCCGATGATGCTCGGTTACGTGGCGCTCTTCTTGGTGCTCGCCCGTTTTGCGCTGACGCGGTTCTGGGGGGCGCACGCGCGGCGGCGGCCTCCAGCGGCGTTCGCGTTGGTGCCGATCGCTGCCCTGCAGGGATTGATCGGGCCGCTCTTGGTGATCGCGGGACCACGTGTGAACGCGGCGCCGTGGATGTATCCGCTGGGGCGTCTCTTCATCGAGCAAGGAGTGTTTCTGTGCCTGATCGTCGGCATCGGCGGGTTGTTGCTGCCGTTGGTCGGCGGTTGGCCGCCGCCCGCGGATCTGGGTAGCTCGCCGCGCGAGACGCGGCGGGCGCTGGCATACGCCGCCGCAGGACTGGCGATCGTCGCCAGCGAGATCGCGGAGGCGCTGGGCGCGTTTCGCGCCGGACCGATCGTGCGCGGAGTGGTGGTGGCTACGGCGCTGGCGCTGGGTGGCGGTGCCTGGCGGATGCCGAAGAAAGCCGGGTTGCACCGGCGCTGGATCTGGCTTGCGGTATGGCTCACCCCGCTCGGCGTGGTGCTGTCGGGGCTCATGCCTGGCCTGCGCGTGGCGTCGCTGCACGTGCTTTTCATCGGCGGCTACAGCCTGCTGTGCTTGGGTGTCGCGACGCACGTCGCGTACGCACACCTGCCCGGGCTCGAATCGCTGATGCTCACCAGCCACCGCGCAGTGAAGTGGACGGGTGGGCTCGTGATCGTCGCATTGCTGGGACGCACGGCCGCCGACGTCAGCCACACCTACTATCAGCACCTCTCTTCGGCAGCGGCGGCGTGGATCGTCGGCTCGGCGGTGTGGCTCGCATTCCTCGGGCCGAAGCTCGTGCGTCCACCGCAATCGAAACCCTGAGGCGCCGTGACGCTCGCGTGGGACGACTTCAAGCGCGTGCTCGCGGGTGAACGGTTACCCGCGGCACTCGTCGATCTCGACGCGCTCGACCGCAACGTCGACCGCATCCGCAGCGCCGCCGAGAGGCATCGCAAGACCATTCGCATCGGCTCGAAGTCGGTCCGGCACGTCGGCTTGTTGCGCCGCATCCTGGAGCGTGGCGGTGCCCCGTTCCGCGGCATCATGGGGTTCGCGGCGGAAGAGCTCGCGTTCCTCGCGGACGAGGGCTTCGACGATCTCCTCCTCGCATACCCCACCGTGCAGCCGAAAGCGCTCGCGGCGCTCGCGGAGCGCGCCGCGCGCGGGCGAACGATCTGGGCGATGGTCGACTCGCGCGAGCACCTCGAGGCGCTCGCGCGCGCAGGCCGCGCGGCGGGTGTCGAGATGCGAGCCGTCGCCGAGCTCGACGTTTCCTATCGTCGGCTCGCGGGTCGCGTTCATTTGGGTGTGCGCCGCAGCCCGCTGCGTGACTCGCGCCAGGTGCTGGAGCTGGCGCGCGCCGCGGCGTCGCTGGAGGGCGTGCGGCTCGCGGGGCTCATGGCCTACGAAGCGCACATCGCGGGATTTCCCGACAAGAGCCCGTTCGCCCCGGCGATGAACCGCGTGAGCCGCATGCTCAAGCGGCTCTCGATTCCGGACGTGGCGCGGCTGCGCGCCGACACGGTCGCGCTGCTCGCGAGCGAGGGATTCCCGCTCGAGCTGGTGAACGGCGGCGGCACGGGGAGCGTCCGTAGCACGGGCGGCGAATCCTGCGTTACCGAGATCACCGTCGGTTCCGGTTTCGTCTGCTCGCACATCTTCGATTACTTCGAGTCGATCGATTGCGAGCCTGCGGCGTTCTTCGCGCTCGAGGTTTGCCGAATCTCCGACCCCGGTTTCGTCACCTGCCTGGGCGGCGGCTACGTCGCCTCCGGCACGCCGAGCTGGGAGAAGTTGCCGCTGCCGTGGCTGCCGCGCGGGCTCGCGTATCTGCCCAACGAGGGTGCGGGTGAAGTGCAGACTCCGCTGACCTTGCCGGCGGACGCACCGCACGTTCGCCTCGGCGATCCCGTGATCTTCCGTCACGCCAAAGCTGGCGAGCTCGCCGAGCGCTTCACCGAGTACCTGCTCGTTCGCAATGGCGAGCTGCTTGCCCGCGAGCCCACCTACCGCGGCCAGGGATTCGCCTTCCTGTGACGCGCGCTCATTGAAACTTCGCGCAGGTGGCGGTGCGCTCGCGCAGCACGGCTTCCTGTCCGAAGCGACGTTTGTACTCGGCTGCGATCTCCTCGACCGCGCGCCGTGCCATCTCGTCGCCGGCGTGAAGGAGCATCACCACCTCCGCGCGCTCTCGCTCCACGACGCCGCTCTTTCCCTTCCACTGGCCGGTGCCCTCGAAGACGGTGAGACCGTCGGGGAAACGCGGCGTGACCACGTCGTCGAGGAATTGCTGCCACTCGCCGTCGCTGAGGTGGCCGCCATCGGGGCGATTGCGACCGAAGTAGAGAACGTCGCGCGCCATCGCCGTGTCACCCACGTCGCAAACGCCGAGTGGTTCGACGTTGGCCACGACCGTGGGGGCGATACAGCCGCCACCGCCTCCGAGCGTGACCAGAGCCACGCAGAACCGAAGCGCGCCGCGCGTCATCGCACCACCACGGCGGAGACCTTTCGCGCGATGGCGTAGTCCGCTGGCACCTTCGCCGTCTCCAGCGCCGCGATGGCGGCTTCGGTGGTCCGCCAGCCGCCGGGCACCCGCACCACGATCGGAAACCCGACGAACAAGCGTGCGAACGCGGTCACGGCAGTTTCCTTCGACTCGGGAAGGCCCGCGAAGAGCAACTCCACTTGCGGGAACCGCGACGACTTCCCGAGCACCTGGCTCAGCTCGAGCTTGCCACCGATGTAGTGGGTGCCGAGATGCTCGAAGACGTCGTACGCGGGCGGCGGGTCCGGTGCCCAACGGTAGAGCATCGACTCGAAGACGGCGAGGCTGCCGCGAAAGAGCGGCGACAGGCCGAAGTGCGGCATTTCCGCGAAATGGCCCCCTGGCGTGCGCTCGCTGAACGGCGAGACGAGCGTCAGGTCGCGCTCGCAGAGACCGTCGAGGACGGGATCGACGGCGAACACGCGCACCCGTCGCCCGCTACGCCCCGCCGCACGGCACGCGCTCACGAGGTCGTACCAGCGCGCGTCGCCCTGGCAGCGGATGCCGAGCCACGAGGCCTTCGGTTCGCGCAACGCGTCGGGTAGCGCCGGCCCTTCCTCGAACGTGAACGGCCACCATTTCTCGGCGGCATCGCGAAGCTCGCGGAGGATGGCGTCGACGGATTCGCCAGCCCGTCGCTCGACGTAGAAATCCGCTAGGTCCGTGAGGTTCATCGTCGAGGCTTCGATCTCGCCGTGCGTCGTGCGGAGCGCGCGTGTACCCGCTTCTACCGCGTGGCGCGCACGCGGTAAACGCACGACCGAGCGTTGGCGAGTCGACGTGGGCTCGTGGCCCGCGAGCGCCGCGCTTCTCGCGAGGCGGCGGTGGGATCGAAACCCGCGACGAGCCTGTTGCACAGCTTCACGCGCCACAGGCTCCCACTAGGAAGCATCGCCGAGCGCGAACGAATGGCGCGGCCGAGCCGTACCCCAGCCTGTCAGGCTGCGAGGCGTTGTCGGGGACCAGTCGGCTCGTCCACAGCGACTCTTGCTTCGTCGCGAGCAACGATCTCGCTCACCGTCCGTGCGACGTGCGCCACCAGCAAGAGCAACGCGATCTGCGACAGGCCGAGCAACACGACCAGCACGCCAGCGAACAGGCCGACCGATGTCAGGCTCATGGCGTCCCCCGGGATCTTATCGAAAAAATAGCTACTGCCCGGTGTTAGTGCTGATTCCGTGGTGCAACTCGCGAGCCATCTAGCGGGTCGCGCGAAGCTCGTGGCCCTTGGTCGACCCAGCGCGTGCAACTTCGCGAGATCACGAGCTTTGCACGCCGAGCCGCAGCGCAAGACCTCTTTGGCCCGAGTAAGCGAAGTTCGAGTTCGCGGACGGGGAGTTCGGTAACTGATACGAGCGACGCGATGTCGCCGCGAGCGCCGGTCAGTGGGCTGCGCGTGCAGAGCGCTGCGGGAAAACCAGGATCAGCAACACCATCGTCACTTCGGGGACTTTGCTGGGCGAGCCGGCCGATTTCTCCAAAGCGTTCATCCTTTCCGATCGTCTGGGCAGCCCGCGCCCGCGGCGATGCGGGCGGCGAGCATAGCCGCCTTCGCGCTCGCCCGCCGCGAGCGAGCCGCATCGTTCCGCGACGGGTTGGGCTCAGGGGAGCAGCGCGCGAATCAGCGACGAGATGCCGCCGCGCGACAGGCCGGCCGTCGTCGTGGGTCGCGAGCCGTGCGCTGCCACTGCGACTCGAGCCGGCTCCAGCGGAGTCGGGATCTCGAGTGCCGCCTCCCGCGCTCGCCGCCGCGGCAGCAGCCGCGTGCGCGGCTCGTCCTCCACGACCACTCGCTCGGGAGCGAGGGCGCGCACGCCGGGATCGGCCCATTCGTAGAGAGTCGCTTCGCGCGGCGCACCGGGCTCGCCCGGTCGCAGCCACGCGAAGCATTTGAGACCGAACGGCTTGGTGCACTCGGCGTCCTCGAACGCCGGCGACCACGTGCCGGTGTTGAGGAGCTCGACGCCCTTGATCCAGCGATGCGTCTGCTTGTGCGTGTGGCCGTGGATCACTCGGTTGACGCCGGCGATCTGTGAGCTCAGGTCGAGCTTTTCGATGGCACCGCGCTGCGCCTCTTCGTTCTCGGATTCGACGCCTCGTGCGTAGCGGATCACCCACGGCATGAGCACCGCGAACGGGGCCACGAACGTCCACAACGGTATCGTGACGAAGAGCTTGAGCAAGAGCGTCGCCTCGAAGCTCGCGACCAGCGCCAGCACCACCAGCAACGCGCGATCGAGCCACAGCTCGCGCATCACCTTGAGCGGGCTCAGCACCGCCGGATGCGCATGGAGCTGCGCCAGGCTGCGCACCACGCGCGGCGTGGCGTTGGCGCGCGCCGCGATCTCCTCGACGCGGTTCTCGAAGTCCAGCGGTGAATCCTTCACCGGCGGCAGCAACGCCTCCTCGAGCGCGTAGAGGAACGTGACGATCGAGCTCCAGAACCACGTCCATCCCAGCAGCGGCTGCACGCGCAGCAGGTATTGGTAGAAGAACTTCACGTACTCGAAGAACGACGACTTGATGAAGCTCGAGTCGACGTGCGGATTGAAGAGCCCCATGCCGTTCAGCATGAAGCGCCCGGCGAGATTGCCGAACGGCAGCCGCACGTACTCGGCGCCGCGCTTGCGCACGATGGGGTGAATCGGGTTCGGGCACACACAGTACGGGTCGTATTGGTTGCCGTGCTCGACGAGCGTGTCGCCGCCCGAGACGTAAAACCACTCGCAGAAGCGCACCCGCTCCGCGTCCGCGTCGGGCAGCCTGAGCCAGTGCAGCAGCTCGGCGCGTACCGCAGGCCAATGAAGCTCGAGGTCGTGGTTGCCGACCACGAACACCACGCAATTCCCGGCGAGCACCCACTCGCGCACCGCCGTGAGCCACACCGGGTGGTCTTCGAGGATGACGTTCATCTTGTAGCGGGAGCGCGCTTCTTGCGCGGTGAGACCACGCCGTCGCTCGAGCCAGCTCACGGAGAACGGGGGGCGCTCGGGGAGCGCCATGGTCGAGTCGAAATCGAAGACGTCGCCGTTGAAGACCAGCTCCAAGCGGCCCGCGGCTGCAGCACGGGCGTGCTCGAGGAATCGCTTGAAGCTCTTGTCGACGAAGTGGCGCGGGCGTTTGTAACGCTTCCAGAGCGGATTACCGGGGTGGGACGGCTCGGCCTCCGAGAGATGGAGGTCGCTCACCACGAAGGTGTGGAGGGCCTCGCCGGACGCGGGATCGGGTGGTCGATCCATGAGGACGCTCGCGCGTGGGTTTCCCCTCGCGCGGCCCGCCAGGAATGGTCAGGCTTCGTCGTCGTCGAGGAGGTCGAAGGACCGGACCGCCCGGGTGGGGGGGCCGTCGCCACCGTCGTTCGCCGCCTGTTGGGCGTGGACCCAGAGCCGATCGTGGGGCGCGCTGCGCGGATCCCAGCCGTACTCCTCTTCGATCTGCTCGTCGAGCCCGTGGCGGCCTTGCGGCCGATTGCCGCGGCGGATGGTTCCGGTCCGGGGGCTCCAACTCTCGTAATGCCGGCGCGAGCGACTCATGCGTCTTACCTCCCTCGACACGTGTGCCCTCACGGGCGCAAACGTGCCCGAATCCGTGGGCCGCACGTCGATCGTCGCTCACGAGAAAAGCAAGGTGCGTGCCTCGAATCGCGAAATGCCGCTGCGGCGCCGTTCGATTCGCGTCAAGCACCCGAAAACACGATGATCTTCGCGCTTCTGGCGCGGGCGAGGCGCGCCATGGGTCGGCCGCAAGTCTGCAACTTGGCCCCGGACGGGACTACATCGACCGGCAGAAAACGTCAGGTAGCGTCCTGAATTTGGCGCTGACGCCTCGTCCGGAGTCGTTCTCGGCAGGGCTTCGTGCCCCACGTGGCGGCCGCGACGCGGCCCTCGTGTGGGGCGCAAGCGTTGCTAGACGCGGCGCGCTCGATACACTCGCGCGCCCCATGATCTCCGTACCTGACTGGCCCAACGTCCCCGATACCCAGCGTGGCACGGGGAGCATGCCGCTGCGCTATCAGGACGTGGCGCAGGACGGGCGGCTCCGGCTGGTGGCGCTCAGCCCGTCGGTGGGCGCGGTGGTGTGGCGCAGCACCATTCACGCCAGCCCGCTCGCCAAGGCGATGCGCGAGGACGGCGTGGTGCCGATCCTGACGCGTCTCGTCATGGAAGGCGGTGGGGGCCCGATCTCGGTCGGTCATTCCCTCGATGGCCGCGGAGCGCTCGATCTCGCGCATGCCACCGACGCTTCCGGACACGTCGCCAAGATTCTCGCGAACATGTGGGTGGAGGTCTCGGGGCCGGTCGGCCGCACCCACTCGCCGCCTCCCGAGCGGGCCGGGGAGCGCGTCATCGTGGGGCGCATCTTCGCCGAGCACGTGTTGTCGCGCCTCTTTGCACCCCCCGAGCGACGCAAGGTCCTGTCGCTCACCGTCCCCGGTTGGCCGGAGATTCCGCCGCGGCGCTATGCGTGGCGCGAGGTCGAAGACGTGTTGCCGGTGCCCGCGGACGCTGCAGCCCTCGAACCCATACCGCGGGCCGTGGCGCTGCCCACGGTGTTCTCGCTCGGCGATACCGACAGCAACCAGCACGTGAACTCGCTCGTCTATCC
>CAYUSL010000270.1:0-716 GCA_964447125.1 uncultured bacterium
ACCGCCTCGCCCAGAAGCTCGGCCGCGAGAAGTGGTACCAATACTTCCGCCTCGAGGTCGCCCAAGTCTCCCGCGCCTGGGACTTCCACCGGCGATAGCGGACGGCCGAGGACACACTGCGGCCGACGAGCGGAGCGAGTCGGCTTAGGTGGGGGTCTGTTGAGCTGATCTTGACCTATAAGCGGCGCGGGTGCGGACGGTGGACGAGCGGTCATACGCTGCACTGGAGGGACCCGCTCCGTCGGGTCCTTGAAATCATGGAGAGAAAGGTGGCGCTGACGGAGCAGCGCCATCCACCTGACCGGGTGGCCAATTCGATGCAACTGTCGACTTCCATCGCGATCCACCTCGCGACGGTCCCCAGCACATCGGCTTGTGGGACATGTTCAGCTGTTGAGACTCCCGAGCAAGAATCGGCAGGCCACCGCGCAATCGAGCGAGCGCTTGCTGCGCCTGCTTCACGAGACCGGGGCTCGTGCGCTGGGCACTGGGTGTAGCGAGAAGCGCGGGAGCGCCGCCGCCCTACCCTGGTGAAGCCTGAATCGTCTGCGACATCCGCGCATCCCGATCGTACGCCGCGGATTCGATTGGATTCGTCCGTTCGTAGGGCCGGGGCTCGTCCCCGGCCGCGGGGGCGACCGCCCCCACCCCCCACGGCGGCCACCCAGCCACCCAAACCGCGCGCCCCGGGGGCACACCCCCGGCCGGCCGGCGGG
>CAYUSL010000270.1:726-8445 GCA_964447125.1 uncultured bacterium
GCCCTCCGCGCATCCCGATCGCCCGCGGCGTTTTCGTTTGGATTCGGCCGTTCGTTGGGCGGGGGCTCGTCCCCGGCCGCAGCGACTCCGTCGCCCAGCGGCTCAGCGTGCCTCGATCCTGCCAACTCGGCGCTCGCGGACGGCACCTCGCTGCCGAGCGGACTGCTCGGTGAACGCGATCGCACCGGTGCCAGCGCGGAGCAGCGCGCGAAAGCACCAGCTCGCTCGGGCGGGCACGCCACATCGCGCACCGAGCCCACGACGACCGCGCACCAGTCGTAGCCCCAGGCGGCCAGCCGCGAGCCGTGCGTTCACGCCGTAGACCTCGTCGAAACAGCCCACGCGCATCACCACGACCGCACCCGGGTACGCGCGGGCGAGGTGTCCGTACTGCGCGGCGAGGGTTGCGCACCGCGGCAATCGATCGCGCCGATCGAGTCGCCCATCGGGCGCCCATCGGAACAGGGCGCTCAGAAACGGTGCGCGATCGCGAACGGTTCGACGCAACCGGAACGTCGAGGCGTGCTCGAAGAGACCCCAATACGAGGCGAGGGTGGCCTCGAGCCGTTCGACCGCCGGCTTCGGAGTGCGCATCACCGTGATCCCGTTCCGTCGCTGCACCAGCCGCCGCTCAGTCGCTGCGAGCTTCTTGAATATCGCCCGCACCGTCCGCCGCCGTACCAGCAGGTGGCTGGGCCGGATCTCCTAGCCGAGGAAATCGGCGCCGTTCGAGACCGGCGCCAGCGTGCGCCGCTGCGGGTGCAACCGGAGCGCCAGACGCTCGCGTAGGAACGCTCCGATCCGCCGCTCCCATTCCTCCAGCTCCCCGCGATCTCGGCTCACCAGCACCAAGTCGTCCACGTACCGCACGTATCGCTGGCAACGCAGCTCGTGCTTCACGAACTGGTCCAGCGGGTTCAAGTACACGTTGGCGAAGAACTGGCTCGTGTAATTGCCGATCGGCAACCCCGTTCTGCCGCCGGTGTGGAAGAGCGACTTGTGGGGCGGAATGAGCCGAAAGAGATCTCGCCGGCCGCGCAGCACCGGAGACTCGGCTGGATCGTGGAACACGATCCGTTCGATCAGCCAGCGGATCTCCTCGCGCTCCTCGCGTCGCGTCAGCAGCTCCAGGAGGATCTGCTTGTCGATCGAGACGAAGAACGAACGGATGTCGATCTGCAAGAACCACGCGGACCGCGAACCGTTGCCGCTCGCCTGCCGCATGAACTGCTGCAGCCGCTTTACCGCCGCAAGGGTTCCCTTCCCTTTGCGGCAAGCGAACGAATCGTGGATGAACACCCGCTCCCAGGCGGGCTCGATCTCACCCACCAGCAGGTGGTGAACGATCCGATCGCGGAACTGGGCCGCGAAGATCTCCCGCGGCTTGGGTAGCTCGGTCACGAAGCAAGCAGAAGGAAGGGGGCTCCAGGTGCGCGCGGCCAATTCCTGAGCGAGGGCAAGACACTCACGCTCGGCATCCAGCTCGAATACCAGAGCGCTCCGCCCTCGCCGCTTTCCTCTCCGACAGCGGAGATATGCCTTCCACACCTTCTCGAACGTGAAGACGGGACCTCTCATGTGCGGGAACGAACCGGCAGTGCGCGCTTGTTGTTGGAGTTGTCCTGGTGGTTCCAGTTGACGTTGCCATTGTTGAAGTTGACGTTGGCCGCCTCCGAGCCGCGCTGTCCCTCCTCTTCGTCGGGTTCTTCACCCGCCACCGGCCGCCCATCCCGAGGGTAGGACGGCCTGAATCGTCTGCCACCTGGGCGGGAGGGACCCAAATGAGACATCTCGGCACGCGCCGTTCTCTACGGACCTTCCCGATCGAGAGACGGCTTCTGGCCTTGATCCCGTTGCCGCGTGCTCCGGAGCCACCCTTCCGTCTGCTTGCTGAGTGACACGAGGTGGTTCACAGCCACCTCGAACGTCTTGAAGCTCGGGAACGCCTTCACCTCCTTTCCGACTCGGATGAGCACCTTCAAATCCTCGAGGGCGAGGCGCAGCTCCTCCAGGACGACTTCGCGGTCCACAGAGTTGTTCGCGCGCACGATCAGCTTGAGCACCTCGCGCGCCGTATTCCGCAGATCGGTACCGAGCGTGTACTTGTGGTACTTCGAGAACTTCTGCACAGCGTTCTCGAGGTACACGAGCAGCTCGAAGGCCTCGCGGTAGATCGGAAGGTGTTCGCTTTGGGCCACGGCGGTTCCGAAAAAAAATCGCGGAAGCGAGCGGCTCACGCCGCTCGTAAAACGAAAGAATCAAAGGGCCAAAGGATCAAAGGATCGAGCTCTCAATTGCGCAAGCGAACCGGCAGCACCCGAGAGAAGGTGGAGGTGCCCTGGTGGCCGAAGACCCGGCCGCCATCGTTGAAGCTGACGCCGGCCGCCTCCGACCCACGCGTCTCGGATGCCCAAAGCCACCAGCAGCTCAGACGAACACCAGATGGAATCTTCACCAACACCGGTGGTGGGCTCGTGTCGCACACCGGTCGGTACGAGTTACCAGACGCGACCCCGGCCTGGTACAGCGCATACAGCTCATCCTGCGTCGGCAGCCGCCAGTCCGAGTGCCCACCCAAGGTCAGGCTCTCGGCGTACCGCTTGGCGCTCGGCCAGTCGATGCTGGAACCGTTGTCGCTCGCGGCCCACTGAAGACCCGTCTGCGTGTCGACCACCGTGCCATCCCCCTGGGACACGAATCGCTCGCCACGAGGAGCCGGCGTAGCCGCCGCTTGCCGCTGGCGCTCCGCTTCCGCGGCACGGGCGGCCTCCTGCTCTCGTGCGCGCTCGGCAGCCGCTTGGCGGGACGCTTCTTCCTCTTGCTGCTTCTTGAGCGCCGCTTGCCGCTGCTCTTCTTCGGCCTTTCGCGCTGCGTCGGCCTTCTTCGAGGCGAGTGTCCTGCGGCGCGTGCCCACCTCCTCGTCCTCGGGCATCACCGCTTGCGCCTTCACGAGCTGGGCGTCGGCGGCGTCCAGGTCACCCGATTGCTCGGCGCTGGTGGCCTGGCGGACGTAGTAGTCGCGGATGTCCTTCAGGCGGGCGAGCGCCTTGGCGTGGCTGGGGTGGTCCTTGAGGATCTCGCGGTACACCGCCACCGCGTTGTCGTTCGCCGGGGTGGTGAATTGCTTCCTCTGGTAGAGCGATTCGGCGCGCTCTTCGAGCTTCCGGAGCGTCGCTTGCTCGGGGGTTTCGGCGGGTGTGGCAGGTGTCGTGTCTCGGCTGGGGACGAGCCCCAGCCCTACAGCCGGGGTGGTGGGTGGGACGTCGCGGACCGGGACGACGCCCGGGCCTGCGGTTGGGGACGGTGGTGTGGTCGCTGGCGCTGGCGGTGACTCGGTGGTGGGCGTCGGAATTGGCGTAGTGGCTGGCTTGCTCGCTTCGGGGGCGGCTGTCTTCCGCGGAATAATTCCGGTCTGCCACAGGGCGATGGCGGCCACGGCCGCGAGTGCGACCACCACGACGGCGGCGACGGAGCGCCGCCCTCCAGCCGATGAAGCGCGCGCGGCAGGCGGATGTAGGGCCGGGGCTTGTCCCCGGCCGGGCGTCGCATCGGATTCCGGCGCGGGACGAGCCCCCGCCCTACGAATCGATTCCGCGGCCACGCCGGGATCCGACCCGGCCCGGACGGAGCCGGGCCCCTGAGCAGGTTGATCCAGTGGCGGGCGGTGCACCGGCGCCGGCGCGCTTGCGGTGTCCCCGCGCTGGCGGTCGATGCGAATGGCGCGAATCTCGGTGCGGAACGTGGCTGCGTCGGGGAATCGCTGGGCGGGATCGCGCGACCGCGCACGCTTCACCAGCGCGTCCAGTGCCACCGGCACGCCCGGACGCAACTCACTCGGCGGCTCCAGATCGCCGATCGGGTCTCCCCCCGTCAGCAGCTCCCACAGGATCGTCCCAACGGCGTACAGGTCTGCACGGGCGTCCACCTGCGCCTTCGCCCGAAACTGTTCGGGCGCCATGTAGTTCGGTGTGCCCGCTGCTTGGCTCATCGACGCCAGGCGCGCTGGGTCGACCAGCTTCGCCAGCCCGAAATCCGCGAGCTTCACCTGACCGTCAGACGTGAGCAGCACGTTCTCCGGCTTCACGTCCCGGTGCAGCACACCCTTGCCGTGGGCGTATTCGAGCGCCTCCAGGATCTGGTCCGTGAGCGCCAGCACCTCGTCCACCTCGAAGAGCTGCACGCGCTGACCGCCGCGCTTCTCCTCTTCGCGCGCCACGATCCGGTCGCGAAGCGAGCCCTCCTCGACGAGCTCCATCACGTACACGAAGTCGTCGCCGTCGTCCGCCACCTCCAGCGTCTGCACGATTCGCTCGTGGCGCAGGTCTTGGGTGAGCGCGGCTTCTTCGCGGAAGCGCTCCCGAGCGGAGGTGGAGCGCAAGAGCGCCGGGTGGATGAGCTTGAGCGCCCGGGTACGGCGGGTGAGCGTGTCGTACACCCGATAGACCTCGCCCATGCCGCCTCGGCCGAGGAGACTCTCCACACGCCAGCGATTGGCGATGGTCTGGCCCTCAGGGATCCCCTCGCCGGCAGGCAGCACCGGAGGCTCCTGGGTCACGCGCAGATCGAGTGAATCCCGCGGCGCCCCGGGGGTGCGGTGAGCCGCAGGGGTACGAGCCCGCGGCGTGCGTTGCGCCGTCAGATCACGGCGGCAGCCGACGCAGAAGCGGCCATCGTCGGGGTTGTCGGCGCCGCAGTAGCTACAGAACATCGCGTGAACCTCGGCACTGGGAGAAGGAACCCGCGGACAGGGCGCGCAATCCTACCCGACCGCGCGCGGCGGTCACCACACGCAGAATAGGCGGCGCCGCCGCAGGTGTGACGGCACCAAACATCGGCGGGGGACGAGCCCCCGCCCTACGTTGCAAATCGCGAGGTGCACACCGGGTTGGATCGGCCGTTCGTAGGGCCGGGGCTTGTCCCCGGCCGGGGAGCGCACCGGAATCCCGCGGGGGACGAGCCTGCGCCCGATGGGTTCGTGCGACGCGATCGTTCCAATGCCTGGCCGCTGATTTGGCGACGCTCGAATGCTCCTCGCCCATCGCCGCCATCCGCAGCGTGTGACGTAGCTGGAGCCACGCCGCTACGTGCGCGGGATCTGGAGTTGGAGCGAGCTCCCGAGGTCTTGGCGAGCTCGAGACGTTGCAACGTTCAGCAGCAGCGCGGGGCGTGGCCTTTGCGCTCGAAGAAATCGCGGACGAACTCGCGCTGCGTGAAGTGGGGTGGGTGGCCAGCGGCGCGGCAGTGGTCGAGGTAGGCGTCGTAGTCGGGGGCACCGACGAGCTGGCGGAAGACGCGCAAAAGCCGCGATCGGCGCGGAGTGTGACGAGGAACCACCGGATCGGAGGGACCGGCTCCTGCCGGTCCGGGGTGCTGCGACGGAGCAGGCGCCGTAGCCCTCGTGCCCTCCGCGGGCGCGTGCGGTGGCCGCGTCGCGGCGTCTTCGCTCGAGAATTTCGCGTTCATTCGAGTGCGAGGGTGGTTTCGACGTACGGGGCTTCGCGCACGGTGGCGGGCTTGCGCTGCATCACCACCAGGAACCACTCGCGTGCCGACGCGGCGATCACCAGCAGCGTCACGCCCATGAACACCAGCGCCATGGTCGCGTTGAGCTTGGCGTTGAAGATGAGACGCGCGGCGTTGGGCTCGGTGGAATCGGCGAGCTTCTGCGCTTGCGCGAGGAAGCCGATGCTGGGCTGTGGCGAGAAGACCTTCAGATAGCCCGCCGACATCACCACCACCAACAGCCACGCGAGCGGCAACAGCGTGACCCACGCGAAGCGCTGCTTTCCCATCTTGATGAGCACCGTGGTGCCAACGCAGAGCGCCACGATCGCGAGCAGCTGATTGGCGATCCCGAAGAGCGGCCACAGCGAGTTGATGCCGCCCAGCGGATCGACCACGCCTTGATAGAGGAAGTAGCCCCAGCCGCCGACCACGAATGCGCTCGCGAGCATGGCTCCGGGAGTCCACGCCATGTCGGCGAGCTTCGGGTGCACGTGGCCGAGCAGCTCTTGCAACATGAAACGTCCCACGCGGGTACCCGTGTCGATGGTGGTCATGATGAAGAGCGCTTCGAACATGATCGCGAAGTGGTACCAGAGCGCGAGCACCGAATCGCCACCGATGAACCTCGAAACACCACCGAAGATCTGAGCGATGCCCACCGCCAGCGACGGCGCGCCGCCAGCGCGCGCCACCAGCGTCTTTTCACCCATCTGCGCCGCGAGCTCGGCCATGTGCTCGGGCGTGACCACGAACCCCGCCTCCTGAAGCACGCTCGACGCCGCCACCAGTGCTTTGGGCGAGGTGTTCATCTGGAAATAGACGCCCGGCTCCAGCGTGCACGCCGCGATCATCGCCATGACGCCCACGAACGACTCCGTGAGCATGCCGCCGTAGCCGATGAGTCGTGCGTCGGGCTCGCGCGAGATCATCTTGGGCGTGGTGCCGGATGCCACCAGCGCGTGAAAGCCGGAGATGGCACCGCACGCGATCGTGATGAAGCAGAACGGAAAGAGCTTGCCGGCGAAGACCGGGCCCTCGCCGAGCCGCGCGAACGGCGTCAGTCCCGGCATCTTGAGCGGCGGCAGGATCACGAGGATCGCGATCGCCAGCGCCACCACGGTGGCGATCTTGAGGAAGGTCGAGAGGTAGTCGCGCGGGCAGAGCAGGATCCACACCGGTAGCACCGACGCGACGAAGCCGTAGCCCATCATCATCCACGACAACGCCTTGCCGTCGTGGGTGAAGGCCGCCGACCACGCGGGGTCGTGCGAGACCCAGCGCCCGCCGATGAGCGCCAGCACCAGCAGCACGGAGCCGAAGATCGACGCTTCGCCCACCGCTCCCGGCCGCCAGACTTTCATCCAGAAGCCCATCAGAACCGCGATGGGAATCGTGCAGGTGATCGTGAAGAGCCCCCACGGCGACTCGGCGAGCGCCTTCACCACGATCAGCGCCAGCACCGCGAGCAGGATCACCATGATGAGCATGATCGCGATCATCGCGGTGAGCCCGGCGAAGCCCGAGATCTCTTCCTTCGCCATCTGACCGAGCGATTTGCCGTCGCGCCGCAACGACGCCGCCAGAATCACGAAGTCCTGCACCGCTCCCGCCAGCACCACGCCGATCACCAGCCAGATCGTGCCGGGCAGATACCCGAACTGCGCGGCGAGCACCGGCCCCACCAGCGGCCCCGCACCGGCGATGGCCGCGAAGTGGTGGCCGTAAAGCACCCATTTGTGGGTGGGCACGAAATCTTTGCCGTTGCCGAGGCGCTCGGCGGGAGTGGCGCGGCGCGGATCGAGACCGAACACGCGCTCGGCGAGGAAGCGCGAGTAGTAGCGGTACGCGATCGAATACGTGCACACGGCCGCGGTCACGAGCCACGCCGCGTTCACCGTTTCGCCGCGCGAGAGGGCCAACGTGGCGAACGCGATCGCGCCGAGCACCGCGATGGCCGTCCAGAGAATCGTCGAAAAGGCCTTGTTCATGCGGCGGAGGCTACGCCCGCCCACTGCCTCGATCAACCGCAGCGATGCACGCGACGGATGCGCTCGTTGCGTCTCGCCCACCGAGGGACCGGTGGGCCTCCAGGCGGGGATGGTGGACGACCGCACGGGCGGCGTCGCGGGGGCCTGCCGAACGAGCGGTGGACGTGCAAGCTAGCCCGATCGATTCATGAACGCGGCGTCGAGATACCAGGAATCACCCCGTTGA
>CAYUSL010000271.1:0-8411 GCA_964447125.1 uncultured bacterium
TTGGAGGAAGGTGCGCAGCGCAACCCGCTGCCCGGGCGCGTGCTCTATTCCGATCACAAGTTTTCGACTGCGAGCGGCAAGGTGAACCTCGTGACCGAGGAGCCACGCACCGCGTCGGCGCTGGAAGGCTACCCGCTCTGGCTCTTGTCGCTTTCCACCGAGCGCTCGCAGTCGTCCCAGTGGGCAGAGGCGCAGCACGGGCTCACCATCGCCACGGTTCATCCGGACGCCGTTCCGGGCCTGGCCGACGGTGCCATCGCGCGCCTCGAGACCGAGCTCGGCTCGATCCGCGTCCAGGTTGCGCACGACCCAACGCAGCGGCGCGACGTCGTCATCGTGCCGAAGGGCGGCCATTACGACGCGGGCCGTGCCGCGAACGCGCTCATCCGCGCCCGCACCACCGATCTCGGCGAAGGTGGTGCCCTCTACGACGAGCGCGCGCGGGTGATTCCCGAGCGCTGAGCGCTACCGATTCGGCGGCGCGTCGAGCACGTGTGGGGTCAAGAGCTGCGCCCACAGCCGGATGCCCGGTCCGAGCAGGTGCAAGTCGTCGTTCGAGTACTCCGGGCGGATCGCGCCTCGCTCGTCGGCGAAGGCATCGAAGAGGTTCAGATAGGTGGCGCCGTGGCGTCGCGTCGTTTCCTCGATGCGCCGGTTGAGCGCGCGGATGCGGGATGTGTACTTGGGAGAGCGCGGCAGCACGCTCTCGACGTAGACCGCAGTGCCGCGCGATTCCTGTTGGAATCGTTCGAGGATGCTCTCGAGGTCCGCGACGGTGGAGTCGGGATCGCGCCGGATGCGAACGTCGTTGGTGCCCGCCATCAGGAAGAGCTTGCGCGGCTGGCCACGCAGGATGGGCTCGATGCGTGCGCGGATCTCGCCGACGGTGTCGCCGCCGATTCCTCGATTGCGTGAGGTGATCGCGGGGAAAAGCTCATGCCACTGGACGGCCTCGGTGATGCTGTCGCCGAGGAACACGACGTCGCTCGGCTGGATGGGAAGCATCTCGAACTGCGACGTCTGTCGAACGTGCCCCGGGCCGAACACGAATCGGTGAATGAGCGTGGGTGACGCCACCGCCAGGCCTACCGCGGTGAGCGCGACGAGCAGGAGGCCGGTCGCTGCGACCGCGAACGCACGACGCCACCGCCGGGCTTGGTCGGCGCTGACAAAATTCGCGTCAGTTGAGAGTGTTTTCACGTAGTCATCGTCGATCGATCTCGGGTCCGAGCAGGCTCCACCGCCGCCCGCAGGGGCAGGTTTGGCGGGCGCGCTGCGCCACGTGCCGATCCAGCGCTGCCGTGCCCGGACTCGGTCGACGAACGGGGTGGCGGACACGCACCTCGTGAAAGGCCGTTCACCTGCCCTCGATGTGGGGCACGAGCAAGGCCTCGCCCACCATCCCTAGTGGCAATCAAAGAAGCGAAAAAGCTCAGCCCGGACGCGTGTTTCGCGATTGACTGGGCGCGCCGTGGAGTGCTATCAAGGCCGGGCCCAAAAAGTGGGGATCTTGCCCATAAATGGGTAAACACTCCCAAGTGTCGGATCAGGGTGGGCTCGTGCGGTTCGTCGGTCAAGGCTCCTATGCGGTCGATGCCAAGGGACGCGTGAGCATCCCCGCGGATTTCCGCGCCGTGATTTCGCAGCATTATGGCACGGAGGAACTCTGGATCACCACGTACAAGTGGGTCGACGAAAAGCGCAACGTGCGTGTTCCGTTGCTGCAGGCGTACCCGCGCGCCGAATGGGAGCGCACCCTCGAGAGCCTCGCCGAGCGCTCGGCGTACGACCCGCGGCTCAACAACTTCCGCCGCCACTTCGTCGCCGGCGCCACCCAGTGCTTCCCCGACAAGCAGGGGCGAGTGGCCCTCACCCCCGAGCAGCGCCGTCACGCGAATCTGGAGCGGGACGTGATGTTCCTCGGCACGGGCCTTCGCTATTTCGAGATTTGGGACCTCGCCACCTGGGAGAAGGTTCGGACCGAGGAAGAAGACGAGGCTTACGCCGGCATCGGTGACGTGCTCAAGGAGCATGGGTTGTGACGGGCGCGGGGACGAGCGAGCGATGGTCCACGAACCCGCCACCGACGCCGCGACGCTTCACGTCTCGGTGCTCGCCGACGAGGTGCTCGCGTGGCTCGCGCCGCGCGATGCGGGTCTCTACCTGGACGCGACGCTCGGGCTCGGCGGGCACGCCGAACGGTTGCTCGCAGCCTCGTCGCCCAGCGGGCGTGTCCTCGGGATCGATCGCGACCCGCGGGCTCGCGAGCTGGCGGCAGAGCGGCTTCGCCCATTCGGTGAGCGGGTGCGCATCGTCGCCGGTGACTTCGGCGATGCAGCGGAGCTGGCGGAGGAGGTCGGGGTCGGTCCGTTCGACGGCGTGCTCGCGGACCTCGGAGTGTCGAGCTTGCAGCTCGACGACGCGGAGCGCGGATTCTCGTTCTCCCAAGAAGGGCCGCTCGACATGCGGATGGACCCGTCACTTTCCGAGACTGCCGGCGAGCTGGTGAACCAGCTCGACGCCGCGAGCCTCGCCGCGATCTTGCGCGGCTTCGGAGAGGAGCGTCTGGCGGGTCCGATCGCGCGTCGCATCGTGGCGCGGCGCGCGGAGTCGCCGTTCACGACCACCCGCGAGCTCGCCGAGCTGGTGCGCGCCGCGTATCGCCGCGCCGGCATCGTGAGCGACATCGATCCCGCGACGCGCACGTTCCAGGCGCTGCGCATCGCCGTCAATCGCGAGCTCGAGTCGCTCGACCGGCTGCTCGGCTCGCTGGGGCGTTTGCTCGCGCCGGGCGGGATCGCCTGCGTGCTGAGCTTCCACTCGCTGGAAGACCGCGCGGTGAAGCACGCGTTTCGCGATCTGGCACGCGGCTGCGTTTGTCCGCCCGACTTGCCGGTTTGCGCGTGCGGCCGCTCGGCAGTTGCGCGGGTCCTCACGCCGCGCCCGATCCGTCCCCGCGACGCCGAGATCGAGCGCAACCCGCGTGCACGCAGCGTGCGCATGCGGGTGCTGCGCTGGCTGGGCGAGCGCAGCCGAGGTGAAGCATGAAATCGGCTCACGCGCGGAACCGCGCCACCGTGCGCCATCGCCCCACGACCGCGCGCATCGCGGACCCGCGGCGGCTGGATCTGCATCCGCTGCCCACGCGGCACACGCTCACGGCAGCCGCGGCCGGAGATGGCGAGCGGACCCCGCGCCTCGGGCTCGCACCGCGTTGGTGGCTGGCGCTGGCCGTGGTGGCGGCGTCGGTGCTGGTGGTGCTCGGACTCAGGCTCGAAGTCGACGAGCTCGGCTACGAGATCGCGCGGTTGCGCGTCGACACCCAGGCGCTCGAACGCGAACAGGACGCACTGCGGCTCGAGCTCGCGGTCTTGGCCGAGCCTGCCCGCATCGCCGATCGCGCGGCGCGCGAGCTGGGAATGCACCTGCCCAGACCCGAGCAGCTTCGAACCTACGAGTGAACGTGCGATGGATCTCTCGTACCGGCCACGCGATCGCCGATCCGCCCCGTCCCCGGCGGAGCCGGGACGCGTGCGTCTCGTCCGCCTCGGTTTCGGGCTGGCCTTCGGCTGTGTGTTGCTGCGTGCCTTCAGCCTTCAGGTGCTCGAGCGATCCGAGCTGGCCGAGCGCGGCCGCGATCAAGTCGATCACGCGGTGAGGGTGGGATCGTCGCGCGGTCGCATCCTCGACCGCACGGGCAGCACCACGCTCGCCGGCAACGTGGTGTTGCCGACGGCCTTCGTCGATCCGGAGCTCTTTCTCGCGGACCCACGCGCGCAGGAAGCCCACACGCGTGAGGCGATCGCCGCGACGCTCGGCATCGAGCGGGGCGAGCTCGACCGTGCGCTCGCTCGCGGCGGGCGCTACGCACGCCTCGCGAGGCGACTCGGCCCCGACGTGGCGCGGCGAGTGCGGGCGCTCGGCTTCGCGGGGATCGGCTTCGAGGACGAGACCTGGCGCGTCTATCCGGCACGCGAGCGCGCTGGCCACGTGATCGGTTTCGTCGGTCGCGACGGCCGCGGCCTCGAGGGGCTGGAGCTCGCCGTCGACGACGAGCTGGCCGGCGAAGGCTACTGGCTCGAAGGTCGACGCGACGGCAAGAAGCGCGTGCTCAACACGGACGGTCTCGGCGACCGTCCGTTGTCGCCGTCGGGCGACGACGTGCTCGTGACGATCGACCTCGGCATCCAGCAGGCGGCCGAGGAAGAGCTGGCGCGCGCCGTGAGCACGAGCGGCGCACGCGCGGGAACCGCGGTCGTGCTCGCACCCGCCACCGGCGACGTGCTGGCGCTGGCCGTGGTGCCCACGTTCAACCCCAACGACGACGAGCGTGTCGACGCCGCGCGCTGGCGGAACCGCGTGGTCACCGACCTCTACGAGCCCGGCTCCACGATCAAGCCCTTCACGGCTGCCGCTGCGCTCGAAGAGGGGTTGGTCGCCGAAGCCACCCCCATCGATTGCCATCACGGCGCGTGGAAATTCGCGGACCACGTGATCCACGACCATTCGCCTCACGACACGATCTCGTTCGCCGACGTGATCCGAGTGTCGAGCAACATCGGCGTCGCGCAGGTGGGGCTCGCGTTGGGGGCCGAGCGGCTGGTCGCGACGCTCGCGGGGTTCGGCTTCGGTGAGCAGAGCGGAATCGGCTTGCCCGGCGAGGCGCGGGGCGTGCTCTACGCAGCAGCGCGCATGCGCCCGATCCAGGTCGCGAACGTGGCATTCGGGCACGGGCTCAGCGTGACGCCGATCCAGCTCGCAGCGGCGTACGGCGCCCTCGCCAACGGCGGCGTGCGCATGGCGCCTCGCTTGATCCTCGGCGTGCGCCGGGGTGGCGACGCCGGCGCGGCGCTCGAGATCCACGCGCCCGAAGCCGTCGTGCAAGCCACGTCGGCAGAGACGGCAGCGCGCATCACCGCGCTCCTCGAAGGTGTCACCGGCGCCGAGGGCACCGGTGCGGCGGCGCGTCTGCCGGGAGTCCGGATCGCTGGAAAGACCGGCACCGCCGAGAAGGTCCGTGCCGACGGCCGCGGTTACGACGCCGATCGTGTGGTCGCGTCGTTCGCCGGCTACGCGCCCGCCGATGATCCGCGGTTGGTGATCGTCGTGGCGATCGACGAGCCCACGGGTCCCGCGACGTTCGGTGGTCAGGTGGCGGCGCCGGTGTTTCGGGAGATCGCGCGTCGCGCGCTGCCGATCGTCGGGGTGCCGGTGGGTGTCGATCCGAGCGCGCCGCTCGAGCCCGAAACGCTGCGCATCGCTCGTGGGGGTGATGCGCCGTCGCGAGTGGATCGGGCGGGCGGCGCGAGCGCCGCACGTACATCGCCCTCGCCGTGCCCGCGCGTGGATCGCGGACGCGGTGTACCTCCCGACCGCACCACGGGTGAACGCGGCGTGGTCCCCGACCTCGCGGGGCTCACGGTGCGTGCCGCGCTGCGCGAGGCCGTGCGCCTCGGCGTCACGGTCGGCGTCGAGGGGCGCGGCCTCTGCGTTGCGCAGGAGCCGGCTGCAGGCGAGCCGCTCGCCGTCGGCGAATCGTTGCGTGCTTGGTTCGCGCCCGCAGGCACCATCGTGGCTGCGGAGAGCCCTGAAGTGAGCGCATCGAGAATCGAGCCTCGTTTGCAGGTCCGCGTAGCGGCACGCGCCAGCGGCGCGCCGACGAGCGCTGCGAGTCGACTTGGGGGTGGGTCCCATCGCGGCTTTGCCGCGCTGGGCGGGGGTCTGGAACAGACCCCCGAGGCAACGATGAGGGATCGAAAGTCGTGATCACCGTCGCCGATCTCGCTCGCGCCATCCCCGGCGCCCGTCTCGAAGGAGACGAGCGGGTGGAGATCGCGCGCGTGTGCTCCGACTCGCGCCAGGCGGCACCGGGTGACGTCTTCGCCGCGGTACGTGGCACGCACCGCGACGGCCACGAGTTCGTGCAGACGGTGCTCGGCGCGGGCGTCGAGGCGGTGATGGTGGAAGGCGACCACCCAGTCGCTGGCGCGCGTGCGGTGATCCGCGTGCCCGAGAGCCAGCGTGGCCACGCGTTCGCGGCTGCAGCCGTTCGCGGCTTTCCCGGGCGGCGTCTGCGCATGGTCGGCATCACCGGCACCAACGGCAAGACCACCACCTGCTATCTGGTGGAGTCGGTCTTACGCGCGGCGACACACGACGTGGGCGTGATCGGCACGGTCGAATATCGGCACCACAGCCAGCGCCGTGCAGCGCCACTCACCACTCCCGACGCGGAGGAGCTCCAGAGCCTGCTCGCCGAGATGGCTACGGCGGGTGCGTCGCACGTGGTGATGGAGGTCTCGTCGCACGCGCTCGCGCAGTCGCGGGTCGCGGGCTGCGCATTCGAGGCGGCGGCGTTCCTGAACCTCACCCAGGATCACCTCGATTACCACGGCACGATGGAGGCGTATTTCGACGCCAAGGCGTTGCTGTTCGAGGAGCACGGGCCGGCGGGCGCACCCGGGCGCGCGGTCATCAACCTCGACGATCCATGGGGCGTGGATCTGGTGGCACGGGCAGCGTCCCACGTGCTCACGTTCGCTGCGTTGCCGCGCACCGCCAGCGACTTCATCGGACCGAGCCGCGAGGCGGACGTGTGGGTGACCGAGCGCGCGCTGAGCCGCGCGGGGACCCGCGCGCGGCTCCAGACGCCGCGCGGTCCGATCGAGATCGCGAGCCCGCTGGTTGGTCATCACAACCTCGCGAATCTGGTCGCCGCCGCAGCCTTGGGGATCGCCCTCGACGTCGACACCGACGCCATCGTGCGCGGTCTCGCCGAGGCCACGCGTGTTCCGGGGCGCCTCGAGCGCGTCCCCACGCCACCCGACCTCGACGTGGACGTGTTGGTCGACTACGCGCACACGCCCGATGCGCTGACGCGCGCGCTGGAGGCTGTGCGGCCGATCGCACACCGGCGCGTCATCACCGTGTTCGGTTGTGGCGGGGACCGCGATCGCAAGAAGCGCCCGCTCATGGGCGCCGCTGCGCTCCACGCGAGCGATCTGGTGGTCGTCACCAGCGACAACCCGCGCACCGAAGACCCCGAGGCGATCCTTCGCGAGATCGTGCCGGGGCTCGCCGACGGCCGGCGCGTGGAGGCCCAGGCGCTGGCGCACGCGCCGCACCGATCGTACGCAGTGGTCACCGACCGTCGCGAAGCGATTCGCCACGCGATCGCCGCAGCGGGACGCGGCGATCTGGTGTTGATCGCCGGCAAGGGGCACGAGGACTACCAGATCGTCGGTACCACCAAGCATCACTTCGACGACCGCGAAGAAGCGGCGCGGGCGCTCGCCGACCGAGCGCGAGGGACGCTCGCATGAGCGGCGCCGTGAGCCTCCGTCTCGCCGACGTCCTCGCTGGGACGGGTGGAGTTCGGCTGCGCGGCCATCGCGACGCATTCGCGGCCATTTCCACGGATTCGCGCAGCGTGCGCGAGGGCGAGCTCTTCTGGGCACTCAGCGGCCCGAGCTTCGACGGCCACGACTTCGTGGCGACGGCGTTCGCGCGCGGCGCTGCGGGCGCCGTGGTCGAGGCTGGCCACCCCGTGGAGCTCGACGCCGAGGCGGCGAGCGATCGGGTGGTGATTGCGGTCGACGACACGCTGCGCGCGCTCGGCGATCTGGCGGCCTACTGGCGCCGCGCGCGGAACCCCAAGGTCATCGCGATCACCGGTTCCAACGGCAAGACCACCACCAAGGAGATGGTGGCGCGGGTGGTCGGCGCCCGTTTCCCGGTGCTGGTGACCAGCGGCAACCTCAACAACCTCATCGGCATGCCGCTCACGATGCTCCGGCTTCGCGAGGAGGCGGTCGCGGTCGTCGAGATGGGCATGAACGCGCCCGGAGAGATCCGGCGCATGGCGCAGATCGCGCGTCCGGACGTGGGGCTCATCACCCAGGTGGCGCCCGCGCACCTGGAAGGATTGGGCACGATCGAGGGTGTCGCGGATGCGAAGTGGGAGCTCTTCGAGGAGCTCACGAGTCATGCCACGGCACTCGTGAATCTCGACGATCCGCGCCTCATCGCGCGCCGGCCGCGGCTGCGTTGTCTGGCGCTCACGTTCGGCGTGCGCGGCGGCGACGTGCATGCCGAGGACATCGCCGATCTCGGCCTCGACGGCGTGCGGTTCCTGGCCGTGGTGGCCCCCGGTCTCGACGGCGTGCATCGCGAGACGCAGCGCGCCGTCGTGCATCTGCCGCTGCTCGGACTGCACAACGTGGGCAATGCGCTGGGTGCGATCGCCGCGGGTGCGGTGTTGGGGGTTCCCGTGAACGCGGCGGCCCACGCGCTGGCGGCATTGGCGCCTGTGCCGGGACGGATGTGCCCGCGACGACTCGGCCACGAAGTGGTGGTGCTCGACGACACCTACAACGCCAACCCCGCCTCGATGGCGGCGGCGCTCGCGACCG
>CAYUSL010000272.1:0-2086 GCA_964447125.1 uncultured bacterium
CGCGCGGGTCGATCGAAGACATCGAGCTCGGCTATCGCATCCACGCAGCCGGCGGACGCGTGCTCCTCGCTCCCGAGATCGAGGCGAAGCATTGGAAGGCGTGGACGCTCGCGAGCGTCGTGCGCAGCGACCTCTTCGACCGCGGCATCCCGTGGATGCGGCTGTTGCTCGGCCGAAAGGGCGCGCGCGCCGAGCTCAATCTCGGTCCGCGCGCACGCCTGTGTGCGGCGGTGGTGTCGCTGGCGACGGCGGCGCTGGTGCTGACGCCGATCGAGCCTCGGCTCGCTCTCGCGATGCCGTTCGCGGCGGGGGTGGTGGCCGTCGCGGAGCGATCGTTCCTCGTGTTCGTCTCCGCCGCACGCGGACCGCGGCTCGCAGTCGCTGCGCTCGCCTTCCTGTTCGTCCACTACGGGGTGTCGAGCGTGGCTGCGTTCGCCGGAATCGCGCTCCACCTCGCGGACGCGCGTCCGCAGCGCCCAGCGACTCGCGCGCGGCACCGCGATGCTCCCTCGGAGCTACCGGCGGCGCTGCCGTGACCACCACCGTGATCATCGGCGCCGGCCCCGCCGGACTCACCGCGGCTTACGAGCTCGCTCGCCTCGGGCTCGACGCCGTGGTGCTGGAGCGCGACCACGCCGTCGGCGGTCTGTCGCGAACCGTCGAGCACCGCGGCTATCGCTTCGACATCGGCGGCCATCGCTTCTACACCAAAGTGCCGCTCGTGCAGGAAATCTGGGACGAGCTCTTGGGCGCGGATCTCATCACCCGCGAGCGGCTCTCGCGCATCTACTACCGCGGCCGCTACTTCGATTACCCGCTGAAGCCGATCAACGCGCTGAGCGGGCTCGGCGCCGTGGAAGCGCTGCGAATCTGCGCCAGCTACACCAAGATCCAGTTCTTCCCGCTCCCCGAGGAGCGCACCTTCGAGGAGTGGGTGGTGAACCGCTTCGGACGGCGGCTCTTCGAGATCTTCTTCAAGTCGTACACCGAGAAGGTGTGGGGCGTACCGTGCACACAGATCGCCGCCGATTGGGCAGCGCAGCGGATCCAGGACCTCGACCTCGCGGCGGCGTTGCGTGGGGCGTTTCTCGGCGGCGCCAAGAACAGCGGCGCTTCGGCCACGACGCTGATCGAGCGATTCCAGTACCCGCGCCTCGGTCCCGGCTTGCTTTGGGAGCGCTGCCGCGAACGCGTGGCGGCGAGCGGCATACCCACGATCCTCGGCGCGCGCGTCACGCGCATCCACCACGACGAACGAAGGGTCGTCGCCGTGCACCACCACGACACCGATGGTTTCGCGCACGTCACGGCGGGCACGCATTTCGTTTCCACCATGCCGCTGCGCAGCCTGATACGCCGGCTCGAGCCAGCGGCGCCCACGGAAGTACGCGCCGCTGCCGAACGGCTCGGCTATCGCGACTTCCTCACGGTGGTGCTGGTGGTGGCGCGCGAGCAAGTGTTCCCGGACCAATGGATCTACGTGCACGAGCCCGAGGTGCAGGTCGGCCGCGTCCAGAACTTCAAGAACTGGAGCCCGTGGATGGTGCCCGAGCCGGGCCGTTCGTCGCTGGGACTCGAGTATTTCGTGCAGCAAGGCGACGCGCTGTGGTCGGCGTCCGACGACGAGCTGATCGCCCTCGCCGTGCGCGAGTCGGAAGCGCTGGGGCTGGTAGACGCCCGCGAAGTGGTGGACGCGGTGGTGGTGCGCATGGAGAAGGCCTACCCCGTCTACGATCCGGAGTACCGAAGCGCCGTCGATCTCGTCCGCGACTATCTCGCCACGTTCGCGAATTTGCAGACCATCGGCCGGAACGGCCTGCACCGCTACAACAACCAAGATCACTCGATGCTCACGGGCATCCTCGCGGCACGCAACGTGACCGGCGAGCGACACGACGTGTGGTCGGTGAACGTCGAGCCCGTGCATCTCGAAGCCGCGGCCACGAGCACGATGCGCGACCTCGGTACGGGTCGCACGGCACCGCGGCTGCTGGCCCAGAAGTAGGCGCAGAGCGCTTCTTCGGCACGAGCCGATCTTGCCGCAGGATCTGCTCCGAACTCCCGCCATACGAAGGACGCGTTGTTC
>CAYUSL010000272.1:2186-8398 GCA_964447125.1 uncultured bacterium
TTCGCCCGCAACGAAGGCGGCTACGCCGGTGACTTTCTCCCGGAGAGTCTCCACGGCACGGCGATGCGCGCGATGGGCCGGCTCTGCGTCCACCCGGAACGCCGCCTCACCTGGCATGCGTATCGCGAGGTGCTGGCGCTGCCCCTCGATCCCCAGCGCACCCGGTTCGCCGAGTTCCGGAACACGGCGGTCTATTCGCCCGTTCCCTACCTCCCACAGTCGCTGGCGATCTTCGTCGCGCGGCTCGTGGAAACGCGCCCGCTGTTTCTTCTCTATCTCGGACGCCTGGTCGGCCTAGCGAGCTGGCTGGCACTGATCTTCGCCGCGATCCGCGTTGCCCCCGTGGGGCGGTGGCTCCTCGTTGCGCTCGCGCTGTCGCCGGTCGCGATGATCCAGGGCTCGGTGCTCAACGCCGATTCCATCACGATCGGGCTCGCCTTCCTGACACTCGCCCTCGGGCTCCGGCTCGCCGTCCGCGACGCTTCACTCCCGTACGCGACGCGCGAGATCGGCTGGTTCACCGCCGCGGCCGCCGCCTTGGCGCTCTGCAAGTTCGTGTACGCACCGCTGGGACTCTTGGCGCTCGCGCTGCCGCGCCCACGCGCCGTACCGTGGCGCCGCCACATCGCCGTGGTCGCCGCCGTGCTCGCGTTGATCGCACTCGCGTGGAGCGCGTGGTCGAGGCCGGCGACGGAGCTCTGGCTGAGCACACGACTTGCACAGGACGCGACCCCCGGAAACGACGAAGTCGACCAAGCGCCGCGCGTGGAGCCACGCACCCTCCATCTTCGCGAGACGCTCACCGATCCACTGCCGCGCCTGGCCTTGCTCGGCCGGACGCTCGTCCACCACCGCCCCTGGATGCAAGCGATCGCGTCGATCGACTGGGGCGTTCCGCTGCCGCGGGCACCTGCGATCGGCCTGTCGTTGCTGTTGATCGTGATCGCCGTGCTCGACGGATCACCATCGCTACGCCTGCGTTGGCCTCCGCGCGTGATCGCACTCGGCGCGGCGGCTTCGGCGATGCTTGGTCCCTACCTCATCCACTTCGCGTTCGGCGCTGATGTGGAGGCCGAGTACATCTCGGGTGTCCATGGTCGCTACTGGTTGCCCGCGCTACCGGCGCTGCTGATCCCGCTCGCGGCGACGCGCGTCGCCCGCGCGCAAGCGCTCGTGCCGAGAATCGCCCTCGGGTCCGCCCTGCTCTCGATCGCCCTCACGTTCTGGACCCTGCTCCACCGCTACTACCTGCCGTGAGCCGCGCCGACGCGAGGCCTCACGCGAACGAGCGGCGGGCGTAGGTGCCGGAAGGTAGGAGGCGGCCGGTCGAGTCGGTGACGGTCATCTCGCCTTGCTCGCGTGACGTGCACGACCGCTCACCGAGCGCTTCATCGAGCAGGTTCTGGAGCGCGATCGGGCCGAATCCGGGCGTGTGCGCCGACAACAACGCCAGCACGGGCTGGGACGAGAGCAGCCGCGCCACGTGAGCGAGCAGCTCGGGAAGCTGCTCTTCGATCTTCCACGTTTCCTTCTTGGTGCCACGCCCATAGGTCGGCGGATCGAGGATCACCGCGTCATAGACCCGACCGCGGCGCACCTCACGGGTAGCAAACGCGAGCGCGTCGTCGACGATCCACTGGATGGAATCCGGTGCCAGCCCGTTCTGTTCCGCGTTCTTGTGCGCCCAATCGACCACTCCGCGCGCTGCGTCCACGTGGGTGACGACTGCACCTGCACGGGCGCAAGCGATGGTGGCGCCACCGGTGTAAGCGAAGAGATTGAGCACGCGCGGGCGACGCGCGGGGTTGGCGTGCTTGGCTTCGCCGATGCACCGCTCGAGCCACTTCCATTGCTCCGCTTGTTCGGCGAAGAGCCCCAGGTGACCGAATGGCGTCGCCTTCGCGATCAGCGTGAGGCCGCCGTGCTCGATCGTCCATTGCTCGGGGACGGCGCGGCGCGCTTCCCAATGGCCGCCTCCCCGTTCACTTCGATGATGAACGAGATGCGCCGTGGCCCAGCGGTCGCCCGCGAGCCGCGGCCTCCACCACGCCGTCGCCGCTTGCCGCTCGACCAGGTACGGCCCGATCTGCTCGAGCTTGCGGCCGTGGCCGCTGTCGAGCAGCCGGTACGCGGCGTCGGCGATCACGGCGTCCGCTTCACGAGCGATGCTTGCGGGGCTTGCCCGGCTTTGCCGCGTGGGACGAGCCGCGCGACTCGTCCTGACGCCGATACTTGGCGAGAAAATCGCGCTTCATCGCCGCGAAATCGCCGCGCTCGATCGCGGCCCGGATGCGCTCCATGAGCCGCTGGTAGAAATGCAGGTTGTGGATGGTCGCGAGCGTCGCGTAGACGGGCTCGCCAGCGTAGAGGAAGTGGCGCAACGCGAGCCGCGAGAAGTTCTGGCAGGTGTAGCAATCGCACGAGGTGTCGATCGGGTAGCGATCCTTGCGATAGCGCTTGTCGCCGATCCTGAGCTTCCCTTCGGCGGTGAAGAGCGTGCCGTTCCGGGCGTAGCGCGTGGGAATCACGCAATCGAACATGTCGATGCCGCGCTCGACCGCCTCCAGGATGTCTTCGGGCAGGCCCACGCCCATCAGGTAACGCGGCAGGTTCTCGGGGAGCAGCGGTGCCGTGGCCGCGACCACGGAACACATGAGGTCGAGCCCCTCGCCCACGCTGACGCCGCCGATGGCGAAGCCGTCGAAGGGAAGCGAGGTGATCTGCCCCGCAGCGCGCTCGCGGAGCTTCTCGAAGGTTCCGCCCTGGACGATGCCGAACAGGAACTGATGCGGCGCCAGCTCCACCGCGAGGCAGCGCTGCGCCCAGCGAAACGTACGCTCCACCGAACGCTCGACGTAGCGGTATTCGGCTGGGTAGCCGACGCATTCGTCGAAAGCCATGACGATGTCGGCGCCGAGCTGGCGCTGGATCGACATCGACGATTCGGGGCTCATGCGCGTGGGTGCGCCGTCGTCGCCGTAACGGAACGTCGCGCCGTTCTCGTCGATCTGCGTGCCCGGCAAGCTGAACACCTGGAAGCCGCCCGAGTCGGTGAGGATCGTCCGCTTCCAGCCCGTGAAGGCGTGAAGCCCACCGACCCGCGCCACGCGCTCCGCTCGTTCTTCCAACGACATGTGAAAGGCGTTGGCGAGCATCACCTGGGCGCCGGTCTCCGCGACCTGCGCCGGCGTGCACGCCTTCACCGAGCCCAGCGTGCCCACCGGCATGAACGCAGGGCCGTCGACCACTCCATGGGCAGTGCGAAAGCGGCTTCGGCGCGCGCCCGACATGGGATCGGTCGCGACCAGCTCGAAGTGGATGTCCTTGCGGGGCATGAACGAGGCCTCTTTCGCTCGCGATCGATCGCGTCACCCTGCGCCGGGGCTGGGAACGCCGTCAGCCGTCTTCATGCAGGTGCGATCGCCACTCGTTCCACCAGGACCGTTCCGGCGGCTCACAGCGAAGCACCATCGGACGCGGACCGACGGGATGAGGGAAGCCGAGCTTACTCGCATGCAGCGCGATGCTGGCGTCCGGCAACGCTCGATCGGCACCGTACTTGAGATCACCCACCAGTGGCGTGCCCAGCGACCGGCAAAGGACGCGCAACTGGTGCGGGCGCCCGGTGAGCGGCTCGAGGCGCAGCAAGCTCGAGTTGCGGGCCGACGCCAGCACCTCGTAGCGCGAGCATGCTCGACGGGCATCGGGATGATCCGCGTCGACGAGGCGGACGACGTTCCGCTGTTCGTCCTTGACGAGCCATTGCTCGACCTCGCCGCGCGACTCGGCCGGGCGCCCGGCGACGATGCCCAGATAGATCTTCTCGACCGTGCGCGTGCGCCACGCCGCGGCGAGGCGCGACGCAGCCTTGCTGGTGCGCGCGAAGAGCACGAGACCCGAAACCGGTCGATCCAAGCGATGGACGACACCGACGAACACGTTGCCGGGCTTTCCGGCGGTGACGCGGATCCACTCCCGCACCTCGTCGAGCAAGGACGGGTCGCCGGTCTCGTCGGGCACCGTCGCCAGCCCCGCCGGCTTCGCCGCAGCGACGAGGTGGTTGTCGCTGAAGAGGATCTCCACGGCCATGGCGAATCGAGCGCGCGCGGCGCGGCTGCGCCCTCACAGGAACGGGTCGACGACACGCACGCCGTCGAAATTCTGGCCGTGCTGGAAGTCCTCGGAGAGCACTGGCGGCGCTCAGGGTTCGAGGGCGGCGTAACGCTGAAAAGCCGGACGCGCCTTGCAGCGTTCCAGCCAGCGCTGGATTGCCGGATACGCGACGAGGTCGTACTGCACGGCAGCGGTGAGATTGACGACCGACGCGACGTGAAGGTCGCCGAGGGTGAATCGCTCGCCGACCATGAAATCGCGCGCCGCGAGGTGCCGCTCCAGAATCGCCAGCAGGGGCGGCAGCGCGGCCCGAGAACGCTCGATGACGCCGGCATCGCGCTTTGCCTCGGGCACGAACACGAGCTGGATGAAGAGCTCGATCAGCGGGCGCTGCAGATCGAGGATCGCCCAATAACTCCATTGAGAGATCAGGCCGCGCACTTCCGGCGTAGCGCCACGCAGCTCGCTCGCGTGCTTGTCGACCAGGTACGCGTTGATGGCCATCGATTCCCAGATCACGAAGTCGCCGTCCACCACGCACGGCACTTTCCCGCTGGGATTGAGGGCCAGATACCGCTCGCTCTTGTGCTCCTTGGCGCGCATGTCGAGCGGCTGGCGCTGGTAGGCGAGACCGAGCTCTTCGAGCAACCAATAGCAGCGCCCAGCGCTCGAACGCGGCGAACCGTAGATCTGGATCATGTCGACCTCGGAAGCGAGAAGGTGACGCCGGCCGAAAGCCGAACGGCCGGACGACGACGAAGCCGCGTCTCAGCCGAATGGCGAGACGCCGAAGAGCCGAGCATGCAGCCCAGCAACGAAGCCCACGTAAAGTGCCAAGCCGCCGATGATCGCGATCGCATCGTTCCAGCGGCCAGCGGGGGCCGTGGGGATGGCGCGCGGCGCCCGCCGCGCGACCGAGATCCGATCGGCGAGCGCCCACGCGAACACTCCACCGAAGAGCAAGAGATCGCGGAGCGTACCGTTCGCAAGCAGGTGCGCAGCTCCCCAGTGGAGCGTCGCGGCGAGCATCGGATGGCGGGCTCGATCGCGGATACGCCCCGGCAGATAGGCCGCGAAGAGCAACGGAAAGACCGGCAGCATGATCAGCATCGCCAGGTGCCGAGTCCAGATCGGCGGGGTGTAGAGGACGACTGGCGAGCGACCGGCGAGCGGGAAGCCGTGCAGGATCATCGCGAAACCGACGATCGAGAGCAGCGCGTACGGCCCCTTCCAGCCCGGATCGCCGAGGCGCGCGTACGTGCGGTCGCGCCACCCCGGCGCCACGATCGCAACCGAGTGGACGCCCAGGAAGATCACCAATCCCGCGATCAGCCAGATCATGACGCGCCCCACGATGGCGCCCCGCGCGCGCAGGCGGCAACTGTGGCCGCCCTGAGGGATGCGCGTCAGCGCGGTGCTGCGAACGCCGCGGCGGCCTCACCGGTTGGCCACGGCATGCGCTGGCGCAGCTCGGACACCGGCGTCTCGCCACGCGCGAGCACGCCGCGCGCCGCGTCGGCCACGGTCCATTCCAGCGACGAGCCGAGCATCGGCTGTGACTCGACGAAAATGCAGCGCAGCTCGCCGTCCTCGAAGCCGCACTGCTCCTGGATCGCCCGCAAGAGCCGCAGATCGTGCAGATGCAGATCGCCGAAATTCCAGCCCAGGGTCAAACCCGCGACGACCTCACCATCGAGCCATTGATACTCGTCGATGTCGTCGACGGCCTTGGGGATCAGATCGTGGAGCGCACGCCCGTGGAGGTGCATCGAGCGAAACGCCGGCACCCGCGACATGACGCCGTCGATCACGTCCTGATCCGGAATCATCTTCGCGAGCTGATCGGTGAGCAGCGGCGAGCTCTTCACCAACCGATCGAGCTTGCGCGCCGCGTCGCCGCGGAAGAGCCACACGCTGTAGCCCCAATTGCCGGCGTAGTAGCGCATCGCGCAGAGAAACGAGACCCGCGAGGGCACGAAGTTCCCCACCAGCGGGACCAGGAAGAGCATCACGAAGAGATACGTCGTCAACGCGGGAGCCGAGCCGAGCGTGAGCACGCTCACCTCGGGGTGATGCCCGAACAGGAAGAAACCGCCGTA
>CAYUSL010000273.1:0-8372 GCA_964447125.1 uncultured bacterium
GCCGCCGACTTCGCCGACCTGCCGCCGCTGCCGCACGTGCCGGTGCCGAGCCCCGAGAGCCCACTCTTGGCGCGCCCGCTTCTCGCGTCCGAGCGCGTCCGCTACGTCGGTGAGCCGATCGCGGTGGTGGTGGCGCGCGACCCGTACGTGGCCGCCGACGCCGCGCAGAGCGTGATCGCGTCCTACGAGCCGCTGCCGGTGGTTGCGTCTCTGGAGCAAGCGCTCGCCGGCGACACAGAGCACCTCTACCCCGAGCTCGGCACCAACGCGCTACCGATCATTCAGCTCGACGCCGCGGCGCGCGCCCGCATCGACGCGGCGCTCGCGGCGTCACCGCGCCGCGTGCGCTTCACGGTCCGCAACCACCGCGTCGCGCCGGCACCCATCGAGCCCGCCGTGTGGCTCGCCGACTGGAACGCGTCCGGGCTCACGCTCTACATGACCACGCAAGCGCCACACCACGTGCGCAACATGCTGTCGGCGACCCTCGGCATCCCGCAGCAGGAGTGCCGGGTGGTGGCGCCCCACGTGGGAGGCGCCTTCGGCTCGAAGATCGCTTGGTTCCCGGAGCATTGGATCGTACCCACGCTCTCCAAGCGCCTCGGCCGGCCGGTGCGCTACGTCGAAACCCGCACCGACAACCTCGTGAACATGTTTCACGGGCGTGATCAGCTCGATCACGTGGAGGTGGGCTTCGACGACGAGGGCCACGTCCTGGCACTCGCGGCGCGGATCCACCAGAACCTCGGTGCCTACGCCGACACCATCGGCTTCTCGCTGCCAGTGCTCACCACCTGGATGCTCTCGGGCTGTTACGAGATCCCCGCGATCGCCGCCGAGGTGGTGAACGTCTTCACCAACCAGGTGCCGATCTCGTCCTATCGCGGCGCGGGCCGCCCGGAGGCGATGTACCTCGTGGAGCGCGCCATCGAACGGGTCGCCGACGAGCTGGGCCTGGACGCCGTCGAGATCCGGCGGCGCAACTTCGTCCAGCCCGGCGAGTTCCCTTATCGGAGCCAGGCGAATCCCGAGGCGGTCTTCTACGACGCCGGCAACTACCCCGCGGCGATGGACTTGGCGTGCCAGATGCTCGACTACGACGCGCTGCGCGCCGAGCGCGCGCGCCGCAACGCCGATCCCGCGGCGAAGCTCATGGGCCTCGGGTTCTCGGCGTGGGTCGAGATTGCGGGCTTCGGCCCACGCGGCTCGCTGGAAGCCTTTGGCCACATGGGAAGCTGGGAGTCGGTGCGGCTGCGGGTGCAGCCCGACGGCTCGGTTCTGATCTCGACCGGCGCCTCGCCCCATGGCCAGGGCACGGTCACGGTGTTTGCGCAGATTGCCGCCCACGAGCTGGGCGTGCCGTTCGAATCGGTGCGCGTGGTCCACGGCGACACCGAGACCACACCCCAAGGGATCGGCACGATGGGCTCGCGGCAGGTCGCCGTCGGCGGCGGTGCCGTGGTCGAGGCGTGCCGGCGGGTGTTGCCACGTGCCGCGTCCATCGCGGCCCACTTGCTCGGGGTCGAGGCACCAGCGGTGGAGCACGCGGGTGGCCGCTTCCAGGTGAGGAGCGAGCCGGCGCGCTCGGTGGGCTGGAAGGAAGTCGCGCACGCGAGCTTCAGCGCCACCGCGTTGCCGGCGGGAATTGACGTCGGCGCTCTCGAAGAGCTGGTGCACAACGAGCCACCCAACTTCTCGTACCCCTCGGGGGTCTACGCGTGCGTGGTCGGGATCGACCGCGAAACCGGTTTCGTGGAAATCGAGCGCTTCGTCGCCGTGGACGATTGTGGCGTGGTCATCAACCCGATGCTCGCCGACGGTCAGGTGGCGGGAGGCGTGGCGCAGGGGATCGCGCAGGCGATGTTCGAGGAGTTCCGCTACGACGAGAACGCACAGCCGAAGACCTCGACGCTCGTCGATTACCTGGTGCCCGCCGCCACCGAGCTTCCGCGCTTCGAGCTCGGCCACGTCGAGACGCCGACCCCCGTGAATCCGCTGGGCGCCAAGGGCATCGGCGAGTCGGGGGCCGTGGGCGCGCCGCCGGCGGTGGTGAACGCCGTCATCGACGCGCTCGCCGACTACGGCGTGCGCGAGATCGACATGCCCATCACACCCCAGAAGATCTGGGAGATCGTGCGCACCGGGAGTCCGTCATGAGTCGCTCGTCGCAGCACCGCATCCGCGTCACCGTGAACGGCACCGTCTTCGACGATGTCGTGGAGTCGCGGCAGCTTCTGGTCCATTACTTGCGCGACGTGCTCGGCCTCACCGGTACCCACGTCGGCTGCGACACCACCAATTGCGGTGCCTGCACCGTGCTCCTCGACGGCGAGACCGTGAAGAGCTGCACGGTGCTCGCCGTGCAAGCCGATGGCTCCAGCATCACCACCATCGAAGGGCTCGCTTCGGGCGAGGATCTCCACCCGGTGCAGCGCGGGTTCATCGCGAAGCACGGCCTGCAATGTGGTTACTGCACGCCCGGCATGATCCTGGCGGCGGTGGGGATCTTGAAAGACGATCCCAACCCCAGCGAGGCGAAGATCCGCGAAGGACTGGAAGGGAACCTCTGCCGCTGCACGGGCTACGCGACGATCGTGGACTCGATCCGCTGGGCCGCCGAGCAGGGCGGCGCCCGGCAGTCCTGAACGAAGCGCATGACAAAATGGGCCCAAGTTGCAGCGGTCATGAGCGCGACGCGCCAGAGGCGCGTCGCGAGCGAAGCGAGGCGACTCGGGGGTGGGGCCCCGCAAGAACCACGCTTCTTGCGAGGCGGGGGGCTTGAAAAGCCCCCCGAGGAAACCTAGGCGATCGAACATGTATCCGGCACCTTTCGAATACCTTCGCGCCGAATCGGTGGCGCACGCGATCGCCCTGCTCGCCGAGCACGGCGACGACGCCAAATTGCTCGCCGGCGGTCATTCACTCTTACCGCTCATGAAGCTGCGCCTCGCGCAGCCGAGCGTGCTCGTCGACATCGCTCGCATTGCGGGGCTCACCGGTGTCACCGACGGCGGCGACCACCTCGCCATCGGCGCGCTCACCACGTACGCCCAGCTCGAACGCGACCCGTTGCTGGCGCGCCACAACGGCTTGATCGCCGTCGCGGCGCATCAAGTCGGCGATCCCCAGGTCCGCCACCGCGGCACCCTCGGCGGGAGCTGTGCGCACGGCGATCCCGCCTCCGACCTGCCCACGGTGATGGTCGCGCTCGACGCCACCTTCGAGATCCAGGGACCGGACGGCGCGCGCGCTGTGACGGCGCGCGAGTTCTTCCGCGGCTTCTGGGAAACCGCCCTCGGCCCGGGCGAGATCCTCACCACGATCCGCGTCCCCAAGCTCGCCGACGGCGCCGCGTTCACCTACGTGAAGCTCAACCGGCGCGCGCAGGACTGGGCGATCGTGGGGGTGACGGCAATCGCCGATCGTGTCCTCGGCAAACGCATCGCCTTCACGAATCTGGGGGCTACACCCGTCCGCGGCGACGCCGTCGAGCGTGCACTGGCCGGCGGAGCGACGGTGGCGCAGGCTAGCGAGCACGCCGCCGACGGCGCCGCGCCTCCCGAGGACGCTCACGCCACCCGCGACTACCGTGCGCATCTCGCTCGGGTGCTGTCGCGGCGGGCGCTCGAGTCGATCGCGGCTTGATCCGCGGGGGCGACGCGAGATCAGCCCTCTCTGCGAACGCCCTGACCCGCCATGAACCAAGTGATCCTCGACGTGATTCGCTGGCTCGGTGAGGGCCAGCACGTGGCGCTCGCGACGCTGGTGGCTGTCGAAGGCTCCGGCCCGCGCCAGCCCGGCGCGTGCTTGGCGGTGAACGAGCGCTGCGAGCTGAGCGGCTCGCTCTCGGGCGGCTGCGTGGAATCGGCAGTCGCCGGCGAGGCGCACGCGGTAGCGCGCGGAGGTGAGCGCAAGATCCTTCAGTTCTCGTCGGACGAGGATGAGACCTTCGCCGTCGCGCTGACGTGCGGCGCCAAGATCAGCGTGCTGGTCGAGCCGATCACGCCGGACGAGGTCTGGGTGCGTCCGCTCTCGCGCGCGCTCGAGGCCAACCAGCCCGTCGCGCTCGCGAGCGTCGTGAGCGGCAAGCACGCAGGCGCCAAGCTCGTCGTCACCGGCGATGCGCATGCGCCTCCGCAGGGTGGCACCCTCGGCAACGCCGACCTCGACCGCGTGGTGGCGCGCGACGCCCACGGCCTTCTCGACCAGGGCGGCACGGCCCTGCGCCACTACGGCGCGTGCGGCCAGCCGGGGATGGACGCCGTCACCGTGTTCCTCCACGCGCTCGCCGCGCCGCCGGAGCTGGTGATCTTCGGCGCCCAGGACTTCACCCGCGCGCTCACGCGGGTGGCCAAGATCCTGGGCTATCGGGTCAGCGTTGTCGATCCGCGCGCCGCGTTCGCCACCGTCGAGCGCTTTCCCGAGGCCGACGCGGTCACGGTGGCGTGGCCCGCGGAGTTCCTCGCCGCAAAGGCACTCGACGAGCGCAGCGCAGTGGCCGTGCTCTCCCACGACCCGCGCATCGACGTTCCTGCGCTCGTGGGCAGTCTGCGATCCCGCGCCAGCTACGTGGGTGCGATGGGGAGCAGGAAGACTCACGCCAAGCGCATCGAGCGGCTGCGCGAGGCCGGCCTTCACGACGACGAGATCGCGCGCATCGCCTCGCCCATCGGCCTCGACATCGGCGCGCGCACACCCGAAGAGACGGCCATTTCCATCCTCGCCGAGATCGTCGCGTTGCGCACCGGCCGAGCTGGCGCACGCCTCGTCGAAGGCCGAGGCCCGATCCACGACTGATCCCATGTCCCTTTCCACCGTCGCCATCACCATCCTCGCTGCCGGTCGCGGATCTCGGTTCGGCAACGGAAAGCTCCTCGAACCGCTTCACGGGAAGCCCCTGATCCTGCACGCCGTGGAAACCGCGCGCGCGAGCGGTGCCGCGTCGGTGCTGGTGGTGGTCGATGCCGTGCGCGACGAGCTGTGGCGCGTGCTGCCTGGCGACGTGACGCTGGTGCTCAATCCGGGGGCTGCCGAAGGCATCGCCAGCAGCTTGCGCGCGGCGCTCGCGCACCTGACCGGTAACCCGCGGGTGACCGCGTGCTGCATCGGCCTCGGCGACCAGCCGCTGGTGGGCGCGGGGGCGTACCGGCGGCTCGCGGACGCACACGCCGCAGGCGCAGCTCTCGCCGTCGCGACCTACGCAGGCGAGCGGCGCAATCCCGTGCTGCTCGCTCGCGCCCATTGGCGAGCGGCGATGGAGCTTCGGGGAGACGAAGGCGCGCGCCAGCTCTTCGGCATCCATGCCGTGGTCGAGGTGCCGTGCGACGGCACCGGCGACCCGTTCGACGTCGATACCCGAGCCGACCTGACGGAGATCGAGAAGCGATGCAGCTCGAAAACCAGTTTCGCGTGAGTGTTCCGCCGGACGTCGCCTGGCGTTGGTTCCGCGACGTCGAGAAGCTCGCGCCGTGCCTGCCCGGCGCGCAACTGCAGGAGATCGCCGGCGACGAATACCGCGGCGTGGTGAAGGTGAAGGTCGGTCCGATCGTCGCCCAATACCAGGGCACGGCGCGCTTCGAATCCGTGGACGAAGCGAGCCGCGTGCTGGTTCTCGCGGCGCAGGCGCGCGAGGTCAAAGGGCAAGGCAACGCCAAAGGTACGGCGCGGGTGACGTTGGCCGCTGCCGGTGGCGGCACCGAGGTGCGGGTCGAGACCCAGGTGGACCTCACGGGCAAGGTGGCGCAGTTCGGCCGCGGCGTGATCACCGACGTATCGGCCAAGCTCATCGCCCAATTCGTCGAGGCGCTGGAAGCCAAGCTCGCCACCGAGGCGAGCGCACCACCGGCGGCGCCCGCCGAGGCGGCAGCGGAAGTCTCGAGCCAGCCCCGCGGCGACGCCGAACGCAGCTTCGCCAGCGGCGCGAATCGGCCGGCCGCCACAGAAGAAGTCGCGGCGCCCGCGCAGGCGGAACCGGAAGCAGCGAGCCAGCCGCCGCCGCGGCTGATTCGCGCTCCCGAGGCCGAGCCCATCGATCTCGTCGACCTGGGTGGTGGGGCCTTCCTCCAGCGTCACGGCGTCACGCTCGCCGTCGCGGTCGCTGCGATCGTGATCTTGTGGGTGCTCTGGTGAGCGTGGCGCTCGTGACCGGTGCAGCGCGCGGCATCGGAGCCGCCATCGCGCGTGCCGCCAGCGCAGCGGGCTACCGTGTCGCCCTTCTCGACCTCGACCTCGACGCTGCTCGCGCGGTGGCGAACGAGCTTCCCGGTACGCTCGCGCTTCGCGCCGACACCACGGACGAATCCTCGCTCGAGGCGGCTCTCGATGCTCTCGGCGAAGCGCCCGAGCTGGTGGTCGCCAACGCCGGCATCGTGCGCTTCGGGCCACTCCTCGAGCTCGACGCGGCGGCCTGGCGCGCGGTGGTGGACGTGAACCTGACCGGCACCTTCCTCACGTTGCGCACGGCGGCGAAACGCATGATCGCTGCCGGCACCCGTGGCGCGATGGTCGCGATCACCTCGATCAACGGCGTGATGCCCGGCCCCAACGCGGGTTCCTACGGCTCGACGAAGGCCGCCATCGCGCTTCTCGTCCAACAGAGCGCGCTCGAATGGGCGAAGCACGGCATCCGAGTCAACGCGGTGGCACCCGGCATGATCGACGGTGGCATGTCGGCGCCGATCTTCGCCGATCCCGAGTTTCGGGCACTGCGCACGTCCAAGGTGCCGCTCGGGCGCCTCGGCACCGAAGAGGACGTCGCGGCTGCAGTGCTCTTCCTGGCCTCGCCCGCGGCGGCCTACGTCACCGGCCAGAACCTCGTGGTCGACGGCGGAGTGACCACGAGCATCATCGCGAACCTGCCGCGCCCGGCGACCGTCGACGCCGCGGGAAAGGTCTGAGGCTTTGCCATGAAATCCATCGAGGGGATGTCGGTCATCGTGACGGGCGGCGGCTCCGGCATCGGCGCGGGAACGGCGCTCTATTTCGCGAGCCGCGGCGCACGCGTGACGATCTGCGGGCGACGCGTGGCGAAGATCGAGGCGGTCGCGGCGGAGATCGGCTCTTTCTGCCAGGCCGTTCAGGCCGACGTCACGAGCGATGCCGATCGCCGCAAGCTCGTCGACGCAGCGCTCGACTTCGGCGGCGGCAAGCTGGACGTGCTGGTGTCGAACGCCGGCAACATGTACCGCGGCCCGATCGAAGAGCTCGACGAGACCAAGCTCCTCGACGTGTTCCACACCAACGTGGTGTCCGGGATGATGCTCACGGGCCTGTGCGTCCCGCATCTCGCCAAGAGCCACGGCGCCATCGTCTTCATCGGCTCGGTGCACACCCAGCGGGCGTTTCCCGGCGCCGCGCCGTACGCGGCCACCAAAGGCGCGATCGAAGCACTGACGCGAGTGCTCGCCGCCGAGCTGGGCCGCAAGAAGATCCGCGTCAACTGTGTGCGGCCCGGCGCGGTCTTCACCGAGATCAATCAGCGCGCCGGTCTCGCCGACGATCGCAGCGCACTCGAGCGCCTGCACAGCCTGGCACCCGAGCACGCGCTGGGACGGATCGGCACCGCCGAGGAGATCGCGGAGGCGATCGCGCACTTGGCGTGCGCCGAGTGGACCACCGGCAGCATCGTGTCCGTGGACGGCGGGCTCGGTCTGGGAGTCACCCACGCATGAGCAGCGCGCGACCTGCACCCACTGGCCGTACGGTCACGCTCGATCGCTACGCCGACTGCCTCGACGCATACCGCTCCACCACGTTGCGCCAAGCCCTCTACGACGAGGGTGAGGTGATCATGGCGGACGTGCTGGTGAACCTGCACGGCGAGCCGCACCGGCAGCGCCGCCGCCTGGAGAACCGGCTCTTCCGGCGCGCGACCTACTACCACTACGAGGACGAGGTGTTCCCGCGGATCGTCCACGAGACGTTGGCGCCGCTGGTCGCCGCGGGACGCGCGGACCTCGTGCACCTCGGCCACGCACTACTGCTCAATCTCTCCGCGCCCACGGCTGGCGTGGATCGGATCGCGGGCACGCCGGCGGAGACCGCCCACCTCTTCCGCTTGCTCATGAGCTTCATCGAGGGCGCGACACTCGCCCATTCGACGCGCGACAAGAACGAGGTGAGGCGCGAGGTGCTGCTGGCACTCGACGACTTCGATGCCACGTTCTTCGCACCCGCGCTGGCACGCCGGCAGGCGCTGCTCGCGCGCTTCGCCGCAGGCGAGATCGGCGAGGACGAGCTGCCGCGCGACATCCTCACCGTGCTGCTGCGCAATCAGGACAACCTCGAGCTGCCGCGCGAAGTCGTGCGGCGCGAGGTCGCGTTCTTCCTGCTCGCGGGTGCGCACACCTCGGCCACCGCCACCACCCGCACCA
>CAYUSL010000274.1:0-8353 GCA_964447125.1 uncultured bacterium
GCGCGGTCGATCTGCTCGCTCATGCCGTCGAGGCGCTCGGTGAAGACGCGCATCTGCTCGAGCAGCTCACCGAGACCCTCGTCGATGGTGCTGCGCACGTGCTTGAGCTCGACCAGGATCTCGCGCAGACCCGCGACGATCTCGGTTCCCATCTTGAACAGCGCACCGGGTGTCAGCACGAGGCCCTCCGTTCGGGTGGCATCACGCGATGGGGCGTCGCTCGGCCCGAGCCGCGCGATGGGTTTCGGTTGGATCGTGAAGAGCGCGGCCGAGCGTGAATCCTCGCGTCGCACGGCGAGAGCGATGATTACCCGACGTGCGCGGGGGTCACAAGGACTCGCGATCGACGGTGGCGATTCACTCGGGTCGGGAAGCGTCGATCGAGTCGCGAGGGTCTGGAGACCCGTCGGCGGGCACGGCTCGCCCCAGGTCGATCCCGTGGAACCGGAGGCTCGCCTGCGCCGCGGCCGCGCGATTGGGGCTCACTCCCCACGAGCACGACCGGGATGCGCGGCCGCGGAGCGCCCTTCGACGTGCCCCCAGCCCCTCGCGCCTCGAACGCGTTCAGCGCGATGGTGAACCACGACCCGGCGATGGCCACTCGCGACGGCGGGCACGACGAAAGTTCGTTGCTTCACTCTGCGCGTTCGCGCGACAATCGTTCCTCTCGCGACCACGGCGTGACCGTCCCGCCCCGTGTGTGCGCATCGTGAGGCGATCATGGGCATGTCCCTCGGCCAGTATCTGGTCACCCAAGGCGCCATCAGCTCGGAGCAGCTCCGCTTGGCGCTGGAGGCGCAGATCCTCTTCGGTGGCCGCCTCGGCTACAACCTCGTCGACCTCGGTTTCCTGAGCACGGGTACGCTCACCCAGCACCTGGCGGACTACTTCCACGTGCCGGCGGCCGATCCCCGGCAAATCGGTCACGTGCGACCCGACGCGTTGCGCGCCATCCCGCGCGACATGGCGATCCGCTACATGGCGCTGCCGCTGACCGTCGATCGCGGCGGCGTCACGGTGGCGATGGCCGATCCCACCAACTTCAAGGCCATCGACGAGCTGGCGTTTCGCACCGGACGCTCGATCCGCGTGCGCACGTTGCCGGACTTCGTCATCAAGAAAGGGCTGGAAGCTCACTACGACGTTCCGACCTTCGCCGAGTTCTACCGCCCGGCTGGAGTCGAAAAGCTGGCGCGCGTGCGCGCGGGCGTGGAAGCCGGCAACGCCCACCCCGGGGGCTTGCACGAAGCCGACGTGGACTTCGGCGCGCTTTCCGCCGACGAAGATCCGTACATCGGCTTCGAGGAGAACCTGATACCGGCGCAGCGCGCGCCGGATGCCGAGGCCACGTTGTCGAGGCGGGTCGCTGCTGCCGAGAGTCGCCGCGAGGTGGACGAGGCGCTCCTCGAATACGCGCGGACTTGGTTCGACCGTGTGGCGATCTTCCGCCTTCACGGTCGCGTGCTGCGGGGTGCGCGGGTCCACGCACCCGCCGCGGACCCCAGTGCGTTCCGGCGCGTGACGGTGCTCTTGGGCAGCGGGCTCGCCGAGCGCGCGCTCACCGAGCACGCGATCCTCCACGAGCCGCTGCGCGCCTCGATCGAGGACGGCTCGCTGCTCGCGGCGCTGGGCGGTGGCGCCAGCCCCAACACCGCCGTGCTCGCGCCGATCTTCCCGCGGCGCGGCGGCGTGACCTTGCTCTACGGTGACAACGGCCCGGGCCGCGCGGCGCTCAGCCCCGAGCAGGCGGGCCGCGTGCAGCGCTTGGAGCGCGCGCTGCGCAAGGTGGAGGTCGCGCTCGAGCTGGTGGTGGTGCGGCGCTGGCTACTCTGGAGCTGAACGCTCGCGAAGCCACGCCCGGCGTTCACACGTCTCGCGAAGATCCGAGGGACATCATGCAAGCGCTGCTGTTTCGCTATTCGATGCCGAAGCTCGCGGCCGCCAAGATCGCGAGCTTCTTCACGCCCGAGGGTTTCGTGGGGAGCTGGGGGCCGCTCCAGCTCGAAGAGGTTCCCGAGCCCAAGCTGGTGGGCGACGACTGGGTGCTGATCAAGAACCGCCTCACCGGCATCTGCGGCAGCGACGCCAAGCAGGTGTTCCTCAAAGGCTCGTTCGACAACCCCATGACCGCGGTGATCTCGTTCCCGCACATTCTGGGGCACGAGAGCATCGGCATCGTCGATCGCGTGGGTCCTGCGGTGAAGCAACTCGCCGTGGGCCAGCGCGTGGTCCTCAATCCATGGCTCTCGTGTGGGCCGCGCGGCATCCACCCGCCGTGCTCGCATTGTGCGCGTGGCGACTATTCGCTCTGCGAGCACTTCACCGAGGGCCGCATCCCCGCGGGCATCCACATGGGCAACTGCTCGGCCGTGGGCGGTGCGTTCGCGCCGTATTACTCGGCGCACGAGTCGCAGCTCATCCCGGTGCCCGACGGAGTGACGGACACCCAGGCCGTGCTTTCCGATCCGTTTTCCGTCCAGCTCCACGCGATCTTGCGCCACCCGCCGCAGGGCGACCTGCCGGTGGTGGTCTACGGCTGCGGGACCCTCGGGCTCATGACCGTGGCCGCGGTGCGCAAGCTCTACCCGCAGATCCCGGTGTGGGCGATCGCCCGCCATCCCCACCAGGCGCAACGCGCCCGCGAGCTGGGTGCCGCCGAGATCCTGCCGTCGCGACCGCTCGAGCTCATCGAGCGCGTGGCGGCGCTCACGGGAGTGCAGCCCTACCGGCCGTGGAAGGGGCTGCCGTGGCTCGTGAAGGGTACCGGCACCGTGTACGACACCGTGGGCTCACCGGCGTCGGTGGAAGCAGCGTTCCGGTTCACCAGCACCCGCGCCAAGATCGTGGTCACCGGCGTCGAAGCGCCCGCGCGCTTCGAGTGGACGCCGTGCTACTTCAAGGAGCTCGAGCTCATCGGCTGCAACGCGTTCGCCGTCGAGGACTTCGAGGGCAAGCGGCTGCACGCCATGGCGATCTATCTGGAGCTGGTGCAGCGCGGTCTCGATCTCTCGTCGCTCGTCACGCACCGCTATCCGCTATCGGATTGGGGCAAAGCCTTCGTCGGCATGTACGACAAAAACTCGACCGGGGTCGTGAAGGCCACCTTCGCGTTCGACTGAGCGAAGCGGCTGTCGGTCGGGCGCACCGGATGGGTGTGCGCCGACCCCTCCTTCCGGGCGCTCGCGACACCCTGGCGCGCCGAATCTGCGTGATCTCGAGGCGGTAGCAGCAACCCCGGCATCCAGGACGCTCACCGAGCTGGGAATCCCGGCGGCTTGGGGACGCGTCACGAGTTGGCGTAGGGTCGGGGGCTGGGGCAGATTCGAGCTCGCACGCTGTCGGAAGGAGACGGGATGAATACCGGAAAGTGCTTGTGTGGCGCGGTCCAGTACGAGCTCGAAGGACCGTATTCGTTCATGACCCACTGCCATTGCTCGATGTGCCGCAAGCACCACGGCTCGCTCTTCGCCACGTTCGTGAGCGCGCCGATTGCGGGCTTCCGGTTCACGCAGGGCGAGGCGGTACTCGGCGAGTACGCGTCGTCCGAGCAGAGCAAGCGCTCGTTCTGCAGCGTGTGCGGTTCGGTCGCGCCGATCCGAGCACCCGAGATGGGGATGGTGTTCGCCCCCGCAGGCAATCTCGAGGGCGAGCTCGGCATTCGTCCGCAATCGCACATCTTCGTGGGATCGAAGGCGCCCTGGTACACGATCACGGATTCGCTGCCGCAGCACGAGACCTTCCCGCCGCCCTACGAAGCACCGGGCGTCCAGCGTCCGGAAGTGCTGCCGAAACCAGGTGTGGCCCAGGGAAGTTGCCTGTGTGGCGACGTGACCTACGAGTACCGTGGCAGGCCAGTGCTGATGCAGAACTGCCACTGCTCGCGCTGCCGGCGCTCGCGCAGTGCCGCGCACGCGACCAATGCGTTCGTGAAGGCCGAACAGTTCCAGTGGGTGACGGGTGAAGCGCGGGTGACGCGTTTCGATCTTCCCGAGGCGAAGTATTTCGGGTCGACGTTCTGCAAGCGCTGCGGCTCGCTGGTGCCGCACTCGGTGCGCGGGCGCGACAACTACCTGATTCCCGCGGGCAGCTTCGACACGGATCCGGCTGCCCGACCCGCTGGCCACATCCACGTGGCGTCCAAGGCAGACTGGTTCGACATCACCGACGCGCTGCCGCAATACGCCGAGCTGCCGCCGCGCGCGTGACCACGAAAGGGCTGAAGCGCAGAGCAGCGATCAGCGCGTGCCCCAGGTGTTCCAGGAAGTGCGCTCGCGCACCGGCAGCCGCTCGGCGGGCTTGAAGCCCTCGCCGGTGTAATAGGCGACGGGGATCAGCGCCGCTTGCGTGAATTTCTCGGGAATCCCGAGGAGCGTCGCGATCTCCTTCTCGTAGGTGAGGTGGAGCGTGGTCCAGGCGGCGCCCACACCACGGGCGCGTAGCGCCAGCATGAACGACCACGCCGCCGGCAGGATCGAGCCGTAAAGCGACGCTTGGAAAACGACCGGGCCTGTCTCGACCCGGCCTTCGACGCACGGGATCACCAGCACCGGTACCTCGTGCATGTGTGCTGCGAGGTAGGACGCCGACGAGTAGACGCGCGGCATTTGCTCGGCGCGCGGATCGTCGTCGGCGAGCTTCTGCGCGGCCATGCGCTTCTCGTAGTCGCGGAACGATTTCTCGTAGAGCGCACCGATCTGGCGCCGCTTCTCGGCGTCCGTCACCACCACGAACTGCCAGCCCTGTGCATTCGAGCCCGTAGGCGCTTGCACCGCGATCTCGAGACAGCGCTCGATCACCTCCCGCGGCACGGGACGCGTGAGGTCGAGACGCTTGCGAACGCTGCGGGTGGTGGTGAGCAGCTCGTCGATGGTGGCGAGATCCATGAAAGCCTCCGATGGGTGTTTCGGGTCGTGGGACCGGCGTAGAGTGCCGGATCGTGAGCGCAAACGCACGCCCAGGAGCCCTCGTCGGCGCGCTTCTCGCTACCGTCGCGACCGCTGCGTGTACGGCAACGCCGCCGCCGGTACGACCGGTGATCGGAGGGCTGCGTGAGCGAGCGGCCTCAGCGCCCGCCGCCGAGCCCGATCTCGCGGCCGCGATGGCGGCGGCGTGGCGATTCGACATCCCGGCGCCCGAGCTGCCAGCGGGTGTCGCGGGCGCACGGCTGTGGGCAACGTCGTATCACGTGCCGAGGGTCGAGGCCGTCGGCGGCGGCGTGGCACTCGTCGATCCGAACGGCATCCCACTCGGCCCGCGGCTTTCCATCCGCGATTGGTGCGACGCAGCGATGGAAGGCACGGTGCTCGTCGTCGATCCCGCCTGTGGCGCACGCGTGACTTACAACTTCGCCGCGACCGGGGAACGCTCGCAGGTGAGCTGCGCCGAGCGCTATCCGCGTCACCGCGGGATCGAGAAGAGCCGTTTCCGCGTGGCGAGCGGTCCATACGGCGATGGAGTCCAGGGCATGGCACTCGTCCCGTATCGCACCATTGCCGTCGATCCCGCGCTGATTCCCTTCGGCTCGGTGCTCTACGTGCCCGCGGCCCGCGGACTTCGCGTGCGCTTGCCCAGCGGCGAGGAGCGCGTCCACGACGGCTACTTCTTCGCCGCCGATCGCGGCGGTGCCATTCGCGGCACGCACATCGACGTCTTCACGGGCGTCGATCGCGAGCCGCAGCTCCCCTTCGTGACGTCGCGCGACACGGAGCGTTTCGACGCTTACCGAGTCACCGAGCCAACCATGGAAGCCATGCTGCGCCGCGCCCACAGCCCAGATAAGGACGGCGATGCCGACAGGCAACAGCCGCTGTGCTCGTCTCGATGAGCTCAGGCCGCGCGATCGCGCTGGCGGCGATGTTCGTCCTCCGGGGCACGGTGATTGTGATCGATCCGCCCGGTCGCAGTAATCACCGTCGCGTTCGAAACAGTACCTGCGAGAACGTGCTCGAAACTGCGCGCGCCACGGTCGAGTCGGGTCGCAAGGACGCGTTCGCATTTCATTTCGCTCGGTGCCACGCCTCGGGTTGGGTCCGCGATCCCGGGTCCCCGGGTGAAGCCGTGACGAGCTGTCTCGTCCATTTGCTCCGCGAGAGCGAGAACCCGTGGGATCGCGGCCAGCGCGCGTACGTCGATGGGCACGCGCTCGGGGTGATCGCTGCGTCGGACGTCGACGCCCGCACGCAGGCGTGCCAGGTCACACTCATCCCGATCTCGGTCGATGGCCAGCCCACGATCGCGCTATTCCAGCGCCGCCCGGGGTTGATGCGCGACACGCGCGAGTGGCTGGTCGAGCCACTCGTCACTGATCCGGCCGCGTCTTCCTCACTCGCAGCCGGGGGCGCTGGCGTCCGGTAGGGCGACGAAGACGTACGAGGTGGGCGGCAGCGTCACGAGGGGCACGCCGGGGCGAAGCCGGGTGCGCTTGGGCGCGATTGCGGGAGGGGCGCCGCTCGCGTCGGCGGCGAGCGCACGGCCGTTCACGAGCACGGTCGTGCCGAGGGGGTCGGGCGCCGTCGCGATGTAGGCCTCGGCGCGGCCGCCGGTGTCGTCGTCGAGGACCAGCGCCGCGGCGCGCTCGGTGTCGAGGTTGATCGCCAGCACCACCGCGCCGCCGGCGTTGCCGCGCTGGCAGGCGGCGTACGCCATCACGGCCGGGGCGTCGCCGCTCTCGCCGGCTTCGACCTCGGCGCGAAGCTGCCGCGTTCCCACGAGCCGCCGCCACAGGAGCGACGCCCAATAATCCGGGTTGGGCTCGAGCGTCGCGTCGTCGAGCAAGCCGTAGTCCGAGCCCGAGAGCGTCTGCCGCACCACCACGGGCTGGCCGCGTCGCGCCATCCGGCCCAGCTCGTCGAGCCACCAGAGCGATCCGACGAATCGATCCGAAACGCCGGGCTCTCCGCCGCATTGCGCATTGCCTGTTTCACCGAGCCAGACCTCGGCTTGGTCCGCGTTCTCGCGCACGTCGTCCTCGATTCGCTCCGCCCAGCGATCGACGGCCGCGAGGTTGTCGGGATCGAGCATCACGGTAGGGCCGGCGCGTCGGGTCGCGATCGGGCAGCGCTTCGATTGCTGCGGATAGAAATGCCACGTGACGACGTCCACGAGCTCGCCGCCAGCGGCCAGGAACTGCGGCATCACTGGGAACGCCTCGCCGATGGGCGGCCAGTAGGCACTCGCCGGGCCGGCGAGCCGCGCGCCGGGATCGAGCTCCTCCACCATCGACCGCGCCGCCGCCACGTCGCGCGCGTAGTGCTCGCCGTCGATGCGGATGAAGTGCTCGATGGGGAATCCGTTGATCTCGTTGCCGAGCTCCCACACCGTGACCGGGTCGCCGCGCTCGACGACGTACGCCACGAATTCGCGCGCGTTCGCGGGCTGCCACGCGAGGCTCGCGTCGCGCGGCCCAGGCCCTGCGTTCAGCGTGAACAGGATCTGGAGGTCGAGATCGCGGGCGAAGCTCGCGATTCCCTCCCAGATGGGGCGCGTGAGCAGCAGTCGGTACGGCTGGGGCGGTGCCGACACCGGTGGGTCGCTCACGGCGTAGTAGACGTAGTCCGCGGCGGTGCCGCCGATCCGGAGAATCGCGGGTGCGAGCTCGCTCGTCAGCCGGCGTAGCCGCTGCCTGCCGAAGTCGTAGACCGGCACGGGAACCTCTTCGCCGCTACCGGCTGGGTCCCAGAAGACACCGCCCAGGGCTTGCGCCGAGTCCACGGCGAACGACAGAAACCGCTCGCTCACCTCGGCGATCGGGGCGCCCGTGTCGAGGCGCAGCGTGACGGGTGCCGCTTCCGCTGCGGCGCCGCCGTCGCTCGAACCACAGCCGCTCCCGCTGCTCGCAGCGACGACGACCGCAGCGAGCCAATGCGAGAAGTGCCGGGCCGAGCGAGGGCGGGTCATCGAGGAAGCGGTCGACTCAGGCAGGCCGGCGGCGGATCAGTCCTTCCTGGACGACCGATGCCACCAAGACCCCGTTCTCGTCGAAGATCATGCCGCGGTTGAGCCCGCGGGCGTGTGACGCGCTCGGGCTTTCCATCGCGTGCAACAGCCACTGGTCCATGCGGAACTCGTGGTGGAACCACATGGCGTGATCGATGCTCGCGATCTGCATGCGCGGGTCGGAGAACGTGAGCGCGTGCGGCAGCAAGCTGGTCCCGACGAAGCCGAAGTCCGACGCATAGGCGAGCAGGTACTTGTGGATGGCGGGGTCGTCCGGCAGCGGTCCCGCGGCGCGCATCCACTGGTATTTGCGCGGCGGGCGTGGCTTGGGATCGAACGGATTCACCGGATCGACGGGCCGGATCTCGATGGGCTTGTCGCAGATGATCTTGGTGCGCAGCGGCTCGGGGATGCGGTC
>CAYUSL010000275.1:0-8342 GCA_964447125.1 uncultured bacterium
GTTGGCGAAGCTCATGACGTCGATGCCCTGGTGACACACCGACGTGCACACGTTGCACGAGATGCACTTCTTCTTGTCGGAGAAGATCCGGAACGTGGTGAAGCGGGCGTACACGTGCATCAGCGCGGCGAGCGGGCACGCGAACCGACACCACACGCGCCCCGAGAACCAGAAGTAGCAACCCACTCCCACGATCCCGGCCAAGAGGATGTCGACCACGTGGTAGTAGTCGAGGTGCACGAATCCGAGCACCACGGCGCTGGAAAGGAATCGGTCGTAGAAGCCTTGCAGCGCGTGCCCAACGCCGCTGCTCGGCGCCACCCAGCTCACCACGCGCGCGACGAAGAGCGCCGCCGCGAACGCGAGCACACCTTGCCCCACCAGGTTCACGCGGTTCCACCGCGGTCCGTGCGGCATCTTGTGGCGTTGCAGGTCACCCAGCGTCTCGGCGAGGGCACCGCACGAGCAGATCCAACCGCAATACGCACCTTTCCCCCAGCGCCGGACCAGCCAGGGAATCAGCACGAACGTCTGAACACTTCCGACGATCAGCCATGCCCACAGGGGCTTGGCGGTGAAGAAGTTCCAGATGAAGAGCGGCCAGGCGAGCACGAAGCCGAAGGCCCGCCAGTACTCGCGCCCCTGGCCGTAGCTCGCGAGAGGAAAGAAGGCATCGGCGAAGCGGCGGCCGATCCCCGCATCGAACCAACCGGCGTGACCTGCCCACGGCAGCAGCACGTAGGGCAGCAGGAAGAGCGGCAGCACCTGGAACGCCATCAAGGAGAGCGTCTGCCGGGTCACGTAAGGCGTGCGCCGGCGCCGGATTCGCGCTGCTCCGAATCCGAGGATCGCGGTAGTGTATGCGAGCGAGTAGTAGAAGCCGGGCTCACGCAGTGTGATCCCCAGCGCCGTGGCGAGTGGCGACGCGTCCGGAATCACCGCGCCGAGGTTGTACGGAAACCAGGCGCGGCGCTGGAAGAGCTGATTCAGCGCCCCTCCCGATTTCCAGTTGTAGACGAACGTGCACGCCAGCAAGAACGCCGCGAAGGCGGCGAGCGAGCGGCGTGTCCACTCGCCGCGAATCGCGATGCCCGAGCGCCGGAAGAAATCCAGTGGCGCCACTCGACCGATCATCGCGAACACGACGTCGTTCGCGATCGTCTCCTCGCCACCGTCTTCGCGGGCGAGCACCACGTCGTCGGGACGAATCTCGCGAATCGTGGTGCCGAGCCGTTTCACGACCGACGAGTGCATCAGACGCGCGACGTTCTCGGGCTTCGGTCGCGAGAGCTCGCGACCGCGATAGCTGAGCGTCACCAGCGCCCCGGCATCCGCGAGCGCAATCGCTGACTCCACCGCCGAGTCTCCGCCGCCCGCAACGAGCACGCGCTTCCCGGCATGGTCCTTGGGATCGTGCAGACGGTGGAACACCTTGGGCAGCTCCTCGCCTGCAACCCCGAGGCGACGGTGCTCGCCGCTTCGCCCGATCGCCACGATCACGCGCAACGCACGAAGCTCGCGCGGTTCGCCGCCGGCGACGTGCACCACCAGCTCGTCGTCGCGCCTCTCGACACGCTCGACCCGCGCCACCGCCGGCTCGATACGCGCCGCGGTGCGCGCCGCCTCGAGCTCGTCGAGCAACGCCTCCTTCACGTCCGCGCGGACCTGGAGCGAGCCCGCGGGTACCAGCTCGCTCGGGTACGTGAAGATCGGCTTTCGCGCCGGAAAATCGTGGATCGTCTGGAAGGGTCGCGCGGCTTCCAGCACCGTGAAGTGGAGCGCGGCTTTCGCGGCTTCCACCGCGGCGGCGATCCCCGCCACACCGCCGCCCACGATCACCAGATCGAATCGCTCGCGGTCGCGCCCGCGGTGGGCCATGAAATCGGACTCGGCCACGATCGCGTGGACGGCCCGCGCGCCCGTGTCGAGGGCGAACTTGAGCAGCGGAACGCCGGTCAGATCGCCCACCACGCGTAAGCCAGGCACAGCCGTGGTGCCGTCGACACCGACCTCGGGCAGCGACTCGACGAGCCCCGCGGGCCAGCCAGTGTGCAGCCAGCGTGCGTAACGGACGAACCAACTCCACGGCGCGCGCGGAGCCAGCGCACTCATCGAACGAACCGTGTCCTACGCCTCATGGACTTCAATGTACGACCGCCAGCGCCGTTCGTCGCGACGTCGCGCGGCTTCACCAAGGGGGTTCAGCTCGGATCGGCGAACTGGATGACGTTCTTGATGCCGCTCGCGCGTCCCAAGAGGAGCTCGCGATGAGCCTCCACCGGGTAGCGGCCGGTGATGAGCGAGCGCACGGCCTTGGGGAAGCGCTCGACGAAGGTTCCGAGATCGCGAATGGCGTGCTGGAACGTCTGCTTGCCCGCATTGACGGTGCCGAACACCACCTGATTCTTGAGCACCAAGTTGCGCATCAAGAGATCCGTGTCCACCTGGATCGGCGCCTTGCGTCCGGGCACTCCCGTGAAGATGAAGACACCGTTGGTACCGAGCACCTTCATCACCTCGAACGAGACTTGTGACGCGCCCACCGCCTCGTAGACGAGATCGATGTTTCCGACGGTGCGAGCGAGCGCTTCGGCATCGACCTCCTCCGACGCGAGGTACTTGGCGCCCAGCGATTCGACGAGATCGGCCTTGTCGTTGGGCTTCTTCGAGCGCGAGTACACGTAGGTCTCGAAGCCGTTGACGAGAAGCGCCATCGTGCCGAGAAGCCCCACCGGACCGGCGCCCAGCACCACGGCCTTGTGGCCTGCGCCGATCGGCGCACCCGGCTCCTTCGACACCACCCACGGCAACCGCATCTGCACCTGCGCGAGCTGCTCGAGCGCCTTCTCGGCGATGGTGAGCGGCTCGACCAGCACCGCGACCTCGCGCAGCGAGCGCGGCACCACGTTCATGTAGCCGGCATCGTCCACGACGTACTCGGTCATGAAGCCGTGGCATTCCTTGATGCCACGCTCCTGAAACTCGCCGGTGAAACAGAAGTCCTGGCGCCCAGCGATGCAACCAGCGCAGTCGGTGTGCGCGCACGGGCGTCGCACCATCGGCACCACGAGATCACCTTCACTCAGCCCGCGCACGTCGGGGCCGAGCTCCATCACCTGCCCGAGCGATTCGTGCCCGATCACCAACCGCTCCGCTCCGGCCGGAGGCGTGCCGTAGTCGAATGCGCAGATCTCACGATCGGTTCCGCACACGCCGACGTCGAGCATCTGGAGTTTCACGTCGGTGCGGCGAACGAGCTGGGGCTCCGGGTGATCGACGAGCCCGACCTCGCGGCTGGACGGCTTCACGGCGATGGCTTTCATGCTGCGTTTCCTCGTGAGGCGCTGCGCCCGTTCGCGGCGCGCGCTCGATCGACGACGGTTTCGGTACGAATCAAGCGGCCCGCCGCCACCACCGGCGCAGCGTGGAGTGCGCGCGGCCCAGCGACCGATAGACGCGGATGCAGCGCCGGCACGCGCCATCGCGCTCGATCCATTCCGGATGCAGCCGCCGAATCTCGAGCAACACGAAGTTCTCCAGATCGCGATGCTCGACCCACCCCTCGGGCGCGACGGTATCGCCGCACAATCCACACTCGTAGGACGAATGCTCGTCCTGGCCATGCGCCCGGGGCGCTGTGTGTGCGTGCAGCGAAGATGGTGAGCGTGGGGTTTGGGTGAGCATGGCGATTCCTTTCGCAGGGGCCTTCCTCAAATCGTCGAGCGGGCGCGACGATCGTTACGCGCAGCGCACGCCCGCCCGCCACGTAACGCCCGGCTCGGCTCGATCGACCCTTCGATGAAGCCCCCGGAGGAGCATCGAATGCACACGCATCGTTTCCAGGTTCGATACGCCGAGCGCGAGCTCGAGGCACGAGCGCACGACATCGAGGCGCTCGCGAGATGGGCAGGCACCGCTACGGTCTACACGCCGACCCCCGGCGACGAGAACCCAGGTTGGTGCGTCCCGGCGGCCGCGCCAGCGGTCACGAGTCGCACTCGCCCCCGCTCCCGCCACGCCGCCTGACCGCGAAAGCCGCGCGACGCACCGTTCGATGACTGAACGCAATTCGAGTGCGTCGTCCAGATCGTGGACGACCCACTCGCGTCGCACGCGTGCAAGCTGCCCAGCTCCTGCGCGTTGCGCGGCCGAGGCGCGTAGCGTGTACCTTCTCGCTCACCCCAACCAACGCGCCCCCACGAAGGGGGCGCGCGACGAGCGAGGAGATCCCCATGAAGCGCAAGGCGTCCGCGAAGTGGACCGGCGGGCTCAAGACCGGCAAAGGCATCCTCGCGAGCGACAGCGGTGTGCTCACGAGCACGCCCTACTCCTTCGTCACGCGCTTCGGCGACGAGCGCGGCACCAATCCCGAGGAGCTGATCGCAGCAGCGCACGCGGGATGCTTCGCGATGGCGACCTCCGCCGAGCTCGAGCGTGCCGGCTTCACCCCCGGCAGCATCGACGCGGCCTGCACGATCACGATGGAGCCCGTCGAGGGAAAGCCGACCATCACGGCGAGCCATCTGGTAGCCACCGTCCGCGTGCCAGGCGGCGATGCCGACAAGGTGCGCGCGGTCGTCGAGGCCGCAAAGGCGGGCTGCGTGGTGTCGCGTGCATTGAACGTGAAGATTTCGTTGGAAGCGACGATCGAGGTCTGAGCGCCGGCACGACGCATCTTCATCCCATCGTGAGCACCAGCTTCCCCGTGGTGTTGCCCGACTCGAGCGCGCGGTGCGCATCGGCTACGCGCTCGAGCGGGAACGCCGTCACGGATGGCGCGCGGATCTCACCCGATTCGAGCCATTCCAAGAGCTTGGTCATCCCCGCCGCCAGGCGCTCGTGCTCGTCGAAGAGATACGAGAGATTGAAGGCGAGGACGCTGCGGTTGCGGGTGGTCATGTTGAGCGGATCGAAGCGCGGCGTGCGTAGCCAATCCCACGCCAGCTTCGGATAGCTCGGCCGTCCGCCACCGCGTGGCAGCATCGTGGCGAATCCATAGACCACGAGCTTCCCCGGAGCCGCGAGGTGTCGATAGCTCTCGGCCAGGGTGGCGATCCCGTTGGCATCGAAGACCGCGTCGTAGCCTCGCGGACTGAGACGGCGAGCCTCGCTCCAGAGGTCGTCACGGCTCTTGTCGATCACGGCGTCTGCGCCGAGATCACGGACGGTTTCCACCTTGTGGCTCGCACCGACCACCCCGACCACGCGCGCGCCCGCGAGCTTGCCCAATTGAACCAACATGCCGCCCACGCCACCCGCGGCGGAGTGGACCAGCAACGTGTCGCCGGCGCGCGGATGCACGAGATCGAAGAGCGCGAAATACGCGGTGGCTGCCACGGCGGGGAACCCGGCACCGCAGAGCGCGTCGGTTCGCGACGGCCGCCGCCACACCTGGTGACGCGGAACCACCAGCTCGGTCGCATAACCGCCGAAACGCGTGACGGCGACGACCTCCTCACCGACCGCGAGATCGGAAACGCCGCCACCGAGCTCGGTGACGCGCCCCGCCACCTCGAATCCCGGCGTGATCGGCCAGCCGACGTATTTCTTCGCCGACGAGTAGAGCCCCATCCGCACCGCGACGTCGGCGAAGTTGATGCCTGCAGCGGCCACCGCGATGCGCACGTCGTCGACGCCGAGAGGAGCCGCGCTCGCGCGCTCCAACTCGAGCCGATCCCAGCCTCCGGGACGGCGGACCACCACTCGCTTCACGGCCAACCGCGCCCCGCCGCTTCCAGCGTCAGCCGAAGAGCTTCTCGCGGGCGAGATCGCAGATCGCCACCACCGCCGGGTGCTTGAGCCGTCGCTCCGCCGAGATCGCGTAGAAGCGCTCGCGCACGTCTTCGGTGACGCCGATGCGGCGCGAGCCGTACTGCCGCATCGCCTCGCTCTCGATCACCTGCGACACCGGAAACACTCCCAACCCCGACTGACCGAACGTCTTGAGCAGTGCGGTGTCGTCGAACTCCGCCACCGTGCGCGGCCGAATCTCGAGCGAGTCGAACCACTGTTCCAGCGCGCGCCGCAGGCTGGTGTGCTCGCTCGGCATGAGCATCGGCGCGCCGTGAAGCGATCGCGGAAATCCCTTGCGCAACTGCTTCGCGAGCTCCGGCGCAGCGTGAAACGCCACGCCGCACTCACCCAGCAGGTGGTTGAAGGCGCGCACGCTCACGCCCGCCGGTAGCGGTCCATCGGAAATCACGAGGTCGAGCTCGTGGAGGGCGAGCTGCCCGAGCAACCGTTCCGGCTGATCCTCGCGACACACCAGCGCCACCGGCTCCGGCAACTTGAGCGCCGCTTCGATGAGGCGATACGCAACCAGCTTGGGAATCGCGTCGGCGATGCCCACCGTGAACCGCAACGGCCGGCCGGTGGGACGATCTTTGATCGTGTCCATGAGCTCGCGGCCGATCGAAAAGATCTCGTCGGCGTAGCGATACACGATCTGTCCCATGTCGGTGAGCACCAGCCCGCGTCCTTCGCGACGCAACAGCTTGGTGCCGAGCGAGCGCTCCAGCATCCGCAACTGACCACTGATGGTGGGCTGCGCCAGACGCAGCTCGCGCGTCGCCCTGGCGATGCTGCCTTCGCGCGCAACCACCCAGAAATAGAGCAAGTGGTGGTAGTTGAGCCATTCCATCGCGGCAGAGCCTACCCGATCCCGCTGCGCGCTCCGGCGCTGCGGCGCCTATCCACGCCCGGCGACCGCGGCCGCGGCTTGCGCGGACGTGAGCACGGGCACCACCTCGAACTCCACCAGATCCCGCCACGCCTCCATCCAAACCTCGACCAGTGCGCGATCGTCGCATTCCATGACCTGGTAGCAGTGCCGGAGGTCCTCCGTCACCCAGCTTCCCAGGTACGCCAATCCCGCCGGTGCCATTCGTCCGTGCTCACGGAAACGGGCGTAGACCGGCCCAGGATCACCGCCGCGGAAATGCTCGATCACGAGGAAGAGCACGAGAACCTCCAGCTCGAGTGAGCCAAGCCTCTCAGTCGGACGCTGGATCACACAGCCACGCGATGGCGCTGTCGCGATCGGCGAAGACCCGCACGTTCAAGCCTCGATTGACGCACGCGTTCTCCCAGAAGCGCACATCCTCCCGACGCGCCACCAATTGCGGCATCAGGACCGCCTCCTTGAGCGTACCGGACCACCGCGCCGCGATGATCTCGACGAGACCGTAGAGATCGACGATGGAATGCCCGCCTTCGAGCTCGCTGCAATCGCCCAGACAGGCCCTCGTTCCGTGGCTCTGCATCGCAGCGAGCGTGGCGTCCAGCGCTGCAAGAAGCTCCTCGGGCGGGACCTTCCTCACGAAGCGCACCACGACGACGCGCAAATCGGTGTGAACGCTCAGCTCCCAGGGCATCCCCAACCTCGTCCAAGAGTGAAGCCCTTTCGCCGGAACATTCCAATCCGGCAGCGAAGAGATTCATCGTTTATTTCGATTCCGCGACTCCAAACTTTCTATTTGTGGATGTCTGATTCGAACCATAGGTTGCCGCCGCTCACCGGAAATCACCGCGACACGAACCCGAATCACACGAGGAATCTCCCATGCGAGTCGAGATCCGAGACCGAGGAATCGAGCCGACCGAAGCCATTCGCGTGCACACCGAGCGCCGTCTGCACTTCGCGCTCGGCCGCTTCGACGAACGCGTGCGCGCCGTGCGCGTGTCCATCGGCGACTCGAACGGCCCCGTGCGCGGCGGCGTCGACAAGACCTGCCGCCTCGAGGTCCGGCTCGACGCCCCACGCGACGTCCACATCGAGACCCGCCACACCGACCTCTACGCGGCCATCTCCGACGCCGCCGATCGCGCAGGCCGCGCCGTGGCGCGCTCGCTCGGCCGGGAGCCGCGCTCTGCACGCGCGCGGCCGAGCGCCGGCCGCTGAGATCTCCCCCGAAGTTCACCACGCACCAGGAGCACGAAGATGTCCCCGATGAACCCCAAGAGCATTCGCTTCAACGTCGTCTACTTCCTCATCGCCGCGCTGAGCATCGTCACGATCCACGATCTCTGGATGCAGTCCCAGTTCGTGGAGCCCATTCCGTACAGCGAGTTCGAGCAGCGACTTCGCGAGGGGCACGTGAAAGAGGTGGTGATCGGCACCGACACGATCCAAGGCGAGATGAAGGAATCGGCGCCGGTCGCAAAACGCCGCTTCGTGACCACCCGCGTCGAACCCGATCTGTCACGGGAGCTGAGCGACCGCGGGGTGACCTACTCGGCGCGCATCGAAAGCCGGCTCTTGCCGACGCTTCTGTCTTGGATCGTGCCCGTGCTGGTCTTCTTCGGCGTGTGGGCGTTCATCATGAAGCGCTTCGCCGGCAAGA
>CAYUSL010000276.1:0-8335 GCA_964447125.1 uncultured bacterium
CCTGCACCGCGAGCGTCCACGACACGTTCTCGCCGCGCCCCACCTCGCCCTTGCCGGCGACGTGCACCACGGCCAGCGGACGCGTGCCGCCTGGATAGGCCTCGACTTCGATCTCCACGACCTCGCAGAAGACGCGCTCCACGTTGACGTGGAGCGCACCGAGGCGCGTCGCCAGCTCGCCGGGAGTGATCAGAACGGCCTCGCTTCGCTCGCGAGCCCGGCGGCGCCGAGATACAGGGCGTCGATCGTCTCGCCAGCTTTCATGCCGGCACGCTCGGCGGGCACCACCAACAGCGCGTTCGCCAGCGACATGGAACGGAGGATTCCCGAACCCTGTGGGCCGGTAGTGCGCGCGTGCGCCACACCGTCCCGCTCCTCGACCACGCCGCGCAGGAAGTGCGTGCGTCCTGGAGTGGTCTTCACGTCCTCGTCGAGCAGCGCGGGAAACACGCGGCGGAAGATCTTGCGATGCGCCGCCATCTTGAGCAGCGCCGGCCGCACGAAGAGCTCGAACGAGACCATCGACGACACCGGATTGCCCGGTAGGCCGAATACCGCGCGCTCGCCGAGCTGCCCGAATGCGAGCGGGTGGCCGGGCTTCATCGCGACCTTCCAGAACGCCATCGTGGTGCCGAGCTCCTCCAGCACTTCCTTCACGTAGTCGTGATCACCCACCGAAACACCAGCGCTGGTGACGACGACGTCGGCGGTGAGCGCACACCTGAGCTTGGCGCGCAGATCGGCGCGGTCGTCACGCGCGATGCCCAGGTTCCGCGGGATGCCGCCGGCCTCGCGCACCAGTGCCGCCAGCGTGTGCCCGTTCGAGTTCACGATCTGATGCGGCTCGAGCCGTTCGCTCGGCTCGACCAGCTCGTCGCCGGTGGCGAGGATCGCCACCACCGGCCGGAGCGTGACGTCCACGAACGAGCGTCCGATCGCGGCCATGACGCCGATCTCGGCCGAGCCCACGAGCTGGCCAGGTTCGAGAACGGTGGCGCCAGCACGCAGATCCTCGCCTGCGCGCCGCACGTCGCGGCCCGACTCGGCTGCGACGCGAATGCCCACCTTGCCGCCCACCACCGCGGGCACCGTGTCCTCGATGCGCACGATCGTGTCCGCGCCGGCGGGCAGCGGCGCGCCGGTCATGATCCGCGCGGCCTGCCCCGCCGCCACGGTGAGCTTGGGCAGACGTCCGGCGGGGATCTCCTCGATCACGTCGAGCCACGCGGGGGTCTCCGTGGTCGCCGCCCCCAGATCCTCCGCGCGCACCGCAAACCCGTCCATCGCACTGTTGTCCCACGGCGGCTGGTTGCGCGGTGCGACCAGCGCTTCGGCGAGGACGCGCCCGAGCGCGTCGCCGAGAGCCACGCGCTCGACCGCGAGCGGACGGATGCGTTCCAGGATGCGGTCGCGTGCTTCGCGCACCGAGATCGACTTGCTCATGCGATCCAACCGAGAGTGAGGGAAGAGGTGAAGAGGATCATGGCGCACTCACGTGACGTTCAGCGTCGCGGCGATACGCGGTGGAGTGCCATCCGGCCACACAGGCAAGCCCGCACGCTCGCGCTCCGTGGCACGCTCGAGCCAGCGCTCGATGGCGACCACCAGCGTGGCGATGGCCACGCCGCGGTGCGAGGCGCCGAACGGCGCGAGGCGTACGCGTCCCTTCTCGAGGAGCTTCCAGGCACCGTTCATCTGCGCCTGCCGTGCCTTGTGCAATGCCACGCCCACTTGCAGCAGCCCTCGGTAGAAATCCCGCTCGTGTCCCGGTTCTTCGCGCCACAGATCTTCGAGGACGTCGTGAAACTCGAAATAGCGTTCGTCGTCGAAGAGCGCGAGGGCGGCGGCGAGGCGCTCGTCGACCGATCCCGTCGAGTCGAGCATCGGCGACCGCGCGTCCATGACCGTGACGCACGGCAGCGTAAACGACGTTGCGGGATTCGTCGCGGGTGGGCGCGCGGCTTGCGACACGACGCAACGGTGTCCGGGTTGGGCGGCAACCGGCACTCCCCGGACCGTGTGTTATGGTCTCGCGCCTCGTCGTCGCAACACACGGTCTTCCCGAGACTCCACGTGTCCGAGCGCGACCGCCACGCGGTGCTCGACGCCAACGCCAAGTTCTACGAGGCGTTCGAAAGCGGACGCATCGAGAACATGGAGCGCGTGTGGGCGGGCACCGAACAGGATCGCTGCATCCATCCTGGCTGGCCGATCCTCCACGGCTGGCCACAGGTGCGCGAGAGCTGGCTCGGGATCTTCCACGGCTCCACGAACATCCGCATCGAGATCGACGACGTCGAGGTGCTGGTGCTCGGCGAGGTCGCGTTCGTCACCTGCATCGAGACCTTCGCCGCCGTGGCTGGCGGCACGCCGGTGTCGGCGAGTGTCGCGGCCACCAACCTCTTCCTGCGCCGCGGCGAGTCGTGGCGCATGATTCACCACCACGGGTCGCCGCTGCTGCGTGATCGCGAGCGCGCACCGAAGCCAGAGCCGCGCACCGTCCACTGACGTACTCGGTCGCGACGAATCCGGTCCGAGCGGTGTCTGCGTTCGAAGACATGCCCAGGCGAATTACGCGCGTGGCGCCACTCGGCTTGCGGCTCGCGTGCGCGGTGTGGATGGCGCTGCTCGCCGCGTGCAACCGCGCGCCTGCCGAGCTACCCAAGCCGCCGATCTCGATCGTGCTGCTCTCGATCGACACGCTGCGTGCCGATCACCTCGGTTGCTACGGCTATTCGCGCCCCACCAGCCCGCGTCTCGATGCGCTGGCGAACGACGCGGTCCTGTTCGAGCATGCGCGCACGCCGGTGCCGTGGACCACCGCGGCGCACATGACGATGCTCACCTCGCTCGAGCCCGACGTGCACAAGGTGACGCACACGGCACTCGCCGAGACGCGCTTCACGGGGCCCGAGCGCCTCCACGAGGCCGGCTACGCCACCGGAGGATTCGTCAACGCGACCGCGCTCGACCACCGCTTCGGGTTCACGCGCGGATTCGACGCCTACGAGTACGTCGACCGGGAGACCGGCTCGGCGGTCGTGAATCGCAAGGCGCTCGACTGGCTCGCGTCGGTGGGCGGCCGACCGTTCTTCCTCTTCGTTCACTACTACGTCGTCCACAACCCCTACGATCCGCCGGAGGAGTTCCGGGCGCCATTCGTGAGCGCGTACCGCGCCGAAGACGTGGAACGCACCCACATCGGCCCTTATCACGGCCCGGCCACGTTCAGCGACGACCAGCGACGGGCGATGATCGACCTCTACGACGGCGGCGTACGCTTCGGCGACCACGAGGCGGGCGTGCTTCTCGATGGCCTGCAAAAGCTGGGCGTGCTGGATCGCACGGCGGTGTTCGTCACCTCCGATCATGGGGAGGGTTTCGGCGAGCACGGTCTCTACAACCACGGCAACTCGCTCTACGAGGAGTTGCTGCACGTGCCGCTCATTGTCCGCCTGCCGGGCAAGCTGGGCGCAGGGCGGCGCGTGAGCACGGCGGTGAGCCACGTCGATCTGCTGCCCACATTCCTGGCGCTCGCAGGGATCGGCGACGTGTCGGGGCTGATGGGGCGCTCGCTCTTGCCTGCGCTGCGGGGGGACACGCTTCCCGACGAGCCCGTGTGGGGCGACGGCGCCGGATCGCAAGCGTTGATCGATGGGTCATGGAAGGTGATCGTGAACGGCGAGGGTCGGGCGAAGCGCATCCCCGGTTGGAAGAACGCAGGGCCGATCGAGCTCTTCGACCTCGCGAACGATCCCGCCGAAAAGCAGAACCTCGCCGAGGCACGGCCCGCGGACGCCCAGCGCCTCGCCGAGCGAGCACGCGGCGTGCAGAGCGATCACCGCATGCTCGCGAAAGCCGTGGCCACGAGCCACCAGGAGCTGCCCGACGACGTACGCGAGCGGCTCAAGTCGCTGGGCTACCTCGAGTAGACCGAAGCGCAGAGCACGCGATGCGACTCAACCGCCTCGAGTTCCACTTGATGAACAATCCGGTGCGCGCGGCGTCGCAGCGCTGGATCGAAGCGGCGACGTTGCTGCGCGACGCGGCGCTCGCGCCGAACGCACGCGTCCTCGAGATCGGCTGCGGGCGTGGCGTGGGGCTCGAGATCCTGGAGCGGCGCTTTCCCGCGGGCTTTCGCGTGGGCTTCGACCTCGATCCGGCGATGGCGGAGCTCGCGCAAAGTCGCATTCGAGGCAACGGACTCGCCGCCGCCGCGCTGGTCGCCGATGCCGAGCGGCTGCCGTTCGCCGATGCGTCGTTCGACGCGGCGATCGAGTTCGGGATCTTGCACCACGTGCCGGGCTGGCGCAGCGCGCTCGGCGAGATCGCCCGCGTGCTCAAGCCACGCGCCACGTTCTGGTTCGAGGACCTCGCCAGCCGCTTCAGCGAGAACGCATTCGTCTCGGTCTTTCTCGAGCATCCGCGCGGCCTCGCGATCCACGCCGACACCTTCGGCAACGCCCTCGCCGAGGCGGGCTTCGGCGTGGATCGGCTGCGCGACGTTCTCGGCATCGGGTTCTTCGGCCGCGCGGTCCGCGCCGATCGCTGAAAGCGCGTGGCCACCAGCAACGCGTCTCCCGAGCGAGGTCGCGGCGCACCCGCGCTGCTCGCCGCGTCGCTGTGCGTGCCGTCGATGCTCGGCACGATCGCGTATCAGCGACTGCGTGCCGCAGACGTTCCGGGCGGCCCTTGGCTCTGGCTCGTCTTGCTCGACGTCGTGCCGCCGCTCCTGGCGTTGGCGATCGCCCTGCGTCCGACCGTCGGCGCGCGCGTGACGCGGACCTACGCGATGGCCCTCGGGCTCACGGGTTCGATCTGGACGTGGCATCCTCCCCAGCAGTTGGGCGAAGCACCCGCCGTACGCGGGCTCACCAGCGTCGCGACCGCGACGGGAGCGATACAGATGTGGCTTGCGACGCGCGTGTTGCGAGACGGTCGGCACCAGCAGGCGCGAGAGATCGACACATGACGGAATCCGGTGGTGCTCGCTCGCGCAGCGCGCGCAACGCGGCCGCGAACCAGGCGGCTAGCGAGCCTGCTGCCGTCGCCAGCGACGCCGACATCGCGCCCCAGCCCTCGCCGTTCGAGCGCTACGCCCACCGCCCACCTCCCGAGCCGGCGCTCGGCGACAAGCTGCGGCGGGCGTGGGCGCGTCAACCGCTGGTGGCGCTGATTCAGCACCGCAAGCGCATCGCGTTCTACCAGCAGTTCCTGAGCCTGATCCGCTCCGGCGCCAGCATCCCCGTGGCGCTCGCGCAGCTCGCCCGCTGGGCGCCGTCCGCCACATTCCGCACCGCCATCGAGGACGTGAGCCGCGAGGTGGTGCGTGGCGCCGGTCTCGGCGACGCGCTGCGCCGCCACGCCGCCACCTTCGACGACACCAACGTCGAGCTGCTGGTATTCGCCGAGCAGGCCGGCAGCCTCGACAAAGTCCTGGCGCGAATCATCGACTACATGGAGCGGATGCAGAAGCTGCGCTGGTCCGTGGTGATGTCGTTGCTCTATCCCGCGTACTTGATCTTGGCCTTCACGTTCGCCGGTCCGCTCCTGGGTTTGAGCCTCGGCATCCGAGAGGGCGCCGGCATCGGCGATCTGCCGAAGCTCTACGCCACCGGCCTCGCCACCAACCTGCTGGTCTTGGCGGGAATCCTCGCCGCCTTCCTGGGTGCACCGCTTGCTTTGGTGGCGCTCGGCTTCGATCGCGGCTGGGACCGGATCAAGCTCCGCTTACCGCTCTTCGGCCCCGCGCATCGTTCCATCCATGGCGCACGCTTCTTCTCGACACTGGCGATGGGCCTCGGCGCCGGCGTGGAGGTGGCGCGCACGCTCACGCTGGCGCTGCGCTCGACCGGCAGCGCCGAGCTCGGCGCCCACGCGCCGCAAGTGCTGGCGCGGATTCGCCGCGGCGCGAGCCTCGCCGAGGCCATCGAGCCGTTGCCGCTCTTCGACCCGGTGTCTCTTGGAGCCATCGCCATCGGCGAGCGCACCGGCACCCTCGACGAAGCGCTCATCCGGCTCGCCGACGAGGCCACCGAATCCGCCGTCCGCCGCTGCCGCGCGCTCGCGCTCGCCGGCGTGGTCCTCGTCACCGGGCTCGCCTTCGCCATCATCCTGAAGGGATTGCTCTCCGTGATCCTGGGCCCGATCGCCGACTACTTCCGCCAGATGGGCGACATCTGATTCGCTCGGCGGCCTGCCGGCCGGCGGGGCGACGCGCTCCGTCGCCAACCCGTGCGTCACCGCGTTCCGCCGTCACCGCGACATCACTCGCGATGAACGCCGCGCGGCGTCGACCGGCTGTCGGGCACGGACGACCGCGGCAACCACCACGCCAGCAACCGCACCGAGCACGATCCCGCGTGTCATTCGCACCAGCACGAACATCGGGAGAAGATCCCACGTGTCGAACGCGGCGCGCTGCGACCCGAAAAATGCAGCCCCGAGCAGATAAGTCACGACGGGGACGGCGAAGGTGACGGAGAAGGCGAGCGAGAACGCCGCGACGCCGCGGGAAGGAACGAAGTGCGAAACCACTTCGGAGACCACGCCCACGACGACGAGGCCAAACGCGACGAACATTGCAGCGGCGAGCACGGCATCAGCGAACCACGGCGGCATGCTGGTGCACGCCGCACCGACCCAAGCAACGAATGCAAGAACGACCCCGGCAGCCAGAACCACTCGACGCGCACGTTTCATCATTGCCGCGGAACGAGAAGCTCAGCCGGGATCGAAACAAGCGCTAGCCCAGTCGCCGTCGGCTGTGCTCCACCCCATTCGTTCACGAGGGCTGGTCATGGCGCCAGGATCCGTACCACCGCCAGCAACAGTATCGGAAGTACCAAGCTCCTGCACCAGCCAAGCCGCCCACGAGAAATGTGCCAACTATCAGAAGAATTCGATACCTCGTGACCAGAAGCGAAGATTCCAGAACAACATTCCGAGAGTCGCGAAGGTTGCTTTGAACAAGAACGATCCGAACAGGCTCATCTAACTTGTGGGAGCCCTGATGGGCCGGATCTGTGATCGATCCAGCAACCCAAAGCTCACCAGCGGCCATCGGCTACCACGCGATCAACCCCGCGTGTCCCGCCCGAGCCGATGGGTGTAGTGACGAGTTGGAAGGCCCCTCGCCCCCGCGGGCGGAGCCACCAGCCAAGGATGAGACAGTACACAGCAGTGTTCACGGATACGCCAAGATCGGCGGGGAGTAGCGTCTCGGGAACGTTGACGCCCGCAGGCGGCGACCCAAAACAATGCGTGCGCCAGCTCTGCGAGCAGCCCAGGTAGGCCCAACAGGAACGCCGCAAGGAAGACAGCCGTGTTCTCCGACCGAAAACCTAGATCAACGACAATCGCGATCAGAACCGCGGATCCAAGAATTGCGGCCGGGCGTCGTAACGAGCGGAGCATATTCGAACCAGACCCTCCAATGCCCGCTTCAGCGGCGCGCCTTGGACACCACGCGCTTGCGCGAGGACGCCGTAGCGCGCGTCCGCTGCAAGCGGGTGTTCTGTGATCTCGGCGCTTCCGAGGGCGGCCTCGCGAGCTCGACGAGATCCGGGGCAATCCAGATGCATTCGAGTCGCTTCGGCCACAACTCTAGGTTGCCGTACCGATCGAAGTCGGCGATTCGATAGGTCTTGCCAACGAGGCTCTGGAACAATGCCTCCGTTCCCATTTCGTCCTTGACGCCCGGAAGGTACTTCCCCGGGACATACTTCATGACCGTCACGAGATCGCCGACCTTGAAGCTGCGACGCGGCATATAACGCCAAGCTCACCAGCGGCCACGGACTACCACGCGCTCCAGACGAGCGCCACCCCGCGTGCCGCAAGCTTCAGCCCATAGTTCGACGACACTCTGTCTCACTCAGTCCTTCGCTCTGAGCTCCGCGAGATATGGTGCGACTACCTGATTTTCAGCCAATCCTCGTGACTCAATAAACCGGATCAACATCCGATACAGCTCCTTGCCTATTGCAGGGCCGTGCTCTTCGACTTGGCGGAGAGCACCCACACAGTCGTGTAGCCTATCAACACGTGCGAAATACGCCGCTTCGAGCTCCCAGGCTCTCCACGCTGCTGGATCCTGCTTCAGTGCCGCCTGCCATTCGACATGAGCGTTGTCCCAATCCTCGATACGGGTCAGGGTAATGCCCACAACGGTGCGATAGTCTGCGCCGTGCCCGGGACGGTCCGCGAACGCGCGAGCGAGGGCCACGGCTTCGCTGGGACGACCACATTCCAACAGCGCAACCGCTGTGTAGTCCACGTTGATCCTCCCCCGTTTCCGTGGACACCTCAACAAGCGCGAGAATGCGCTGGGAGG
>CAYUSL010000277.1:0-8294 GCA_964447125.1 uncultured bacterium
CCGCCGGCTGCGTGGATGCGATAGCCGAGCTCGATGTCTTCGATCGACCCGCGCGGGTAGCGCACGGCGTCGAAGCCGCCGCGGGCTTCGAAGGTGCTGCGTCGAATCGCACCGCAGCCGCACCAGAACGTGGAGATGGGGCCCGCATTCGCCCGGTGGACGAACGCGTGATGCAGGTTCTTCACCTGTGCGACCCAGCCGGGTGCTCCAGGAGCGTCGTCGTAGGCACCGAACACGCCGTCGAGCCCTGGATCAGCGCAGAGGAGCCGGGCGGCGCGCTCGAACGCCGTGGGCGCCACTTCGCAATCGGCGTCGACGAAGAAGAGGTACGCGCCGCGCGCGGCGCGAGCGCCGAGATTCCGCGCCGCCGCGGGACCCGCGCGGCCCGTCGTGCTGAGCACCGTCGCGCCGTGTTGCCGGGCCAGCTCCGTCGAGCCGTCTCGCGAGCCGTCGTCCACCACGATCAGCTCGTGATCGACGAAAGAGGAGGCCTGGATCGCAGCGAGGCAGCGTGCGAACGCTGCACCGCCGTCGAGCACGGGCACGATCACCGAGAAAAACGGCGCGGCCCGGCTCTCGCTCATCGTGTGCTCACCGCGTCACGTTTGCTCGTGGTCGTTGGCGCGGGCGGTGGCTGCGCCGAATCGCAGCCATCCCGAACGTCGCGTGAGCGCATCGGCCCGTGTCCTCAGAACTCCTCGAGGAGGATCTTGCCGTCCACGCGACTTCGGCTCGCGGCCAGCGCCGCGAGGGTGTCGCTGAACGCGAAGCGGCGCGTGATCATGGGCTCCACGGCGAGCCTGCCGCGCTCGAGGAGCCGCAGGATGCGCGGGAACGAGCCACCCGCGTGGCCGCGTGCGCCGATCACGTGTGCGGCTTGCGTCACCAATACGTCGAGCGCCATCGGCGCCGCGAGACCCGTGCGGCCGAGGTAGACGAGCTTGCCGCCGGCGGCGAACGCGCGTTCGATCTCGGGAAGCGTGTCGAGCGCCGCACCCGCGGCTTCCACGATCACGTCGGCGCCCCAACCGCGCGTCCGCTCGCGAATCGCCTCGGCAGCGGGCGCGGTGGCTGGATCCCACGCCGTGTCTGCGCCCACGGCCAGCGCCAGCGCGCGACGTTCGGCGATCGGCTCGAAGGCCATCACCGTGGCCGCACCGCCTGCACGCGCGAGCGCCACCGCGCCCAACCCGATCGGTCCGCAGCCGAACACCACCACGTGCGCGCCGGGAGCGAATCCGCCGGCGGTTGCGAACATCCCGTTCCACGCCACGGCCAAGGGCTCGACCATCGCGCCCAGCGCCAGCGCTCGCCGCACGTCGCCGAGCGCTTCGGCGAGCGGGTCGAGGCTCCACACGAGCCGCTCCGGCAACGTGATCCAGGTGGCGAAGGCACCGGGCGCCGAGAACCCGACCATGTCGAGATCGGCGCATTGGTTGGGGCGTCCCGAGCGGCACGCCTCGCACACGCCGCAGTAGAGCATCCCCTCGGCGGCGACCAGCTCGCCCGGGCGCAGGTTGCGAACGCCGGGGCCGACTTCCACGACCTCGGCGGCGAACTCGTGGCCGGCGATGCACGGCGCCTTGAGCGGTCCGGAGAAGAGTACGTAGCCGTCGGCGTCGTGCTCGTAGCAATGCGTGTCGCTGCCGCAGATCCCTGCGGCGCGAATGCGCAGCACGACGTCCTCGCGGGCAGGGCGTGGATCGGGGACTTCGGTGGCGACGAAACGCGGATGGCGCCACACACCCGACGCCATCGCCGCCTTGCGCTCGACGAGCTCGCGTGGCGACGGCCGATAGCCGGGACGCGGATCCCACTGCGCCTCGAGCACCACGGCGCGCATTGCTCCTCCTCTCGGCGCGGGACGAAGGTCGCCAAGATAGCGCGGCGCGTCGTGCGAAAGCGATCGCCCGTGACTCGCCACCCCTCGCCCAAAGAATCCACGAGCGCGTACCTCCGGCTGCGTCGTTGCGGTGGCCCTCCCTGCCTGTTGCGCGCTCGAACCGATGGAGGGCGCCGCTCCGTCGGCGCCGACCCGCTGTCGCGGGCCACAGCACGGCCGCTCGCGACGATCGCATGGTGCGCGTTGATCTGGATCGCGGGCTCGTGGTAGCCGGACTGCCCATGCGGTCGCCGAGTCTCTCCCAGCGCGCTCGCGCGCTCTTCGACGCCAAGGGGCCCGAGAACGCCGCGCGCGTGCGGCGCGTTCGTCGCTTGCTGAGCGTGATTCATGGCCGCGACGACGACCTGGCGGGCTTGCAGGTGCTCGACCTCGGCTGCGGCGAGGGGGTCTTCGCCATCGAGGCAGCGCTCGCTCACGCGTCGGTCCTGGCCGTGGATGGCCGCGACGAGCGCATGAACGAGGGGCGAGCCATCGCTGACGAGCTCGGGCTCGACAACATCGAATGGGCATGTGCCGACGTACGTGCGTTTCCGTTCGAGGAGCACGGACCCTTCGACGTCGTGCTCGCGCTCGGTGTGCTCTACCACCTCACGGCGCCCGAGCTGGCGCGGACCATCGAGCGCATCGGCCGCACGTCGCGGCGCGCGGCGATCCTCGAGACGCACGTGGCCCGGTGCGCCGACGAGTCCGTGACCGTCGGAGGCCGCGTGCTGCGCGGCTGGCATTACCGCGAGCACCGGGCTGCAGACTCGCCCGAGACCCGGGCGGCGCGGCGACTGGCCTCGCTCGGCAACGAATGGAGCTTCTGGCCGACCGCTTCCGTGCTCGGTGAGCTTCTCGAAGCAGCCGGCTTCGGTGTGGTGCTCGAGTGCCGGTTGCCCGAGCATCCCGCGGAGGGGCTCGATCGCCGCACGTTCCTCGCGCTCCGCGCTGCCGCGACGCCCGTGCTCACATATCCGTGGATCGAGCACGTGGACGCGGCGGAGATGCGTGTGAGAAGCCGCTCGCTGCGGCAGCTTCCGTTCTTCCCGCCGCTCGGCACGGCACGCGAGCGCGCGGTGCTGGCGACGACCGTGGTGCTCGGGACTTGGACGGGTGCGCACGTCGGCTTCCGATTGGGGACGGCGACGATCGTGGACCCGAGCTGCGACGCGATGCGCCCTCCCGACGTCGCGATCTGGCGCGAGGCCGATCTCGACGGCTACGTCGGTGGATTGAGACGCGTGCCGCCCGTGCTCGCTGTGCTCGTTGCTGACCCCCACGAGGATCGCGCGGTGCTGCGCGCCATCGCATCGGATTTCGTCGCCGCTGGCGCCGAGACGGTTTGGATCGTCGATCCCGAGCGCGATGCGATCGAGGTGCTCGACGCGAGAAGCGCGCGCTCGGTCGCGGGTGACGATGCGCTACCCGAGCCCGGGTCGCTCACCGGCCTCACGCCGGCAGTGCGCGACCTCCTCGGGCGAGCGTGAGCCCGGGCCCACGCTGGTCGTCTTTCACGCACGCAGCGTGAGCTTGCGCATCAGCGTGGCCATCGCGTCGACGTAGGGCCGGCTCCAGGCGACCTCGGGATGCGGCTCGCGACGATAGAGCGCGCGATACGCGTGGTACTTGCTGAGCAGCTCGCGGCGCCGAATCGTGGGGCGCGTGAAAGCGAGTGAGGTTTGCGACGCGAGGGTGCGGTTCATGACGCTCAGCCGTTCGGCGATCCGTCGCACGCGGCTCACGCCCTCGCCTTCCACCCAACGACTCGCCTGGGTATGACGCCGCAGCGGATCGGCGGTGTCGGCGGATTTCACGAGGGCGTAGTTGTTGGTGGTGCAGATCCAGCGTGGTCGCGTGCTTGGGAAGAGCGCGCGCCTCACGAGCCCGAGACGATGGCCGAAGTCGATGGGCACCTCGAGGAACGTGCTCGGCCAGAAGCAGCCGGCGGCGTTCGAATCGAGGACGCGCTCCACGGCGCCTGCGACACCGGGCGCGAACCAGTCGTCGTCGTCGACGGGCAACACCACCGCGCCCTCGGGGATCTCTTGCCAGGGGCGGATAAATGCGCCGCGGATCTCGCCCAGGTTGCTTGCGGCGATCGCGCGCACCTCGCGGCGAAACGCGTGATAGGGCATGTCGAAGGTGGAGTTCCACACCTCCACCTTGGGAGCGAATGCGGGCGCGAGCTGGGCGCGAAACGCCACCTCGTCGCTCCAGTCGAGCGTGGCGCGGATCCACACGTAGATCACGAGCGCCGCTCGGTGGGTGCGCGCGCCTCGCCGCTCCCGCCGTCGGCGAGCGCTTCGATGCGATCGAGGATCGCGGGGCGCCCGGCGATGGTCGCGAGCTCCCAGCTTCGTGCCTCGGCGAGACGGGCCGCGAAGCCGTCGCGCTGGTCGTTCAATCGCGTAAGCGCCGTGCGGACCGCGTCTGCGGTGAGTGGCGCTCGCGGAGTGTCCACCAGCGGTAGCGTGAGGCCGAGCTCCGCTGCGCGCTGGGTGAGTGCCGGCTGATCGGCGAAGAACGGGTACGCGAGCATCGGCACGCCATGAAAGATCGCCTCGTGGGTCGAGTTGAGACCTTGATGAGTCACGAACGCGTCGCAATCGGAAAGGACCGTCCATTGATCGACGTAACGCTCGATGCGGACACCGGGGCCCGCCAGGCGTTCGTGCTCGTCCGCGCTCAGCTCCTGGCCGCCGGTGGAGATCAGCAGCTCGATCCGCAGAGCCTCGGCGGCGTGAGCGACGGCTTCGAACGCGGCCAGCGCTTCGGAGCGGAAGTAGCGCCACACCACGGTGCCGAACGAAGCGAAGACACGCGATAGGCCGGGGCTCGCAGCGCGCGGCGTCGCCGAGCGCAGCGTGAAAAGCGCACGCGAATCGAGCGAGCCGAAGAACGCGAGCGGCTCGAACGCAGGCCGATCGGCGGCGGGCAAGAACGGTTCAGGCTCGCCGTAGAGGTTGAGATACGGGCTCAGCGCCTCGACGTAGGAGAACGGGTTGGCACCGGGCATGCCGTGCTCGGTCCGCAGCGCATCGATGGCGCGCCAGCACGCCTGCGAGGTGGCGGCCCGACCGTCGATGCGTAGCTCGGCAACGGTGCGAGCGGGTTCGAACGCGTGCCCGGCACAGAAGTTCACGTACGGCACGGCCAGCTTGCGCCCGACGATGGGCGCGATCACGGCGAAGGTGTCGTAGAGAACGAGCGCAGGTGCGAACGACGCGATCCAATTCGTGACCGCCGCCGCGTAATGTCCCGCGAAGCTCACGTAACGGCTCGGCACCGGGCGTGATTCGGAATCCGCCGCCTCCACCGGGAAGCGCGCGAAGAGGTCCTCGAACGCGGCGCCGGCGCGAACGACGTCGTCCGCGAAGCGCGCGTCGGTGAGCGCGAGCACGCGTCGGCCACGCGCCGCGAGCCCCTCGATCACCGGCAACAAGCGGTGCAGATGCCCACGCTCGGGCATGCAGAGAACGACGATCGTGTCACGGGCCATGGCGGGGCGTTGCAGCAACCGAGGCTTGGTCGTTCGCGGGAGCCGCGCCCTCGGGCGCTGCGGTCTCGCGGGCGAGCCGACGCACCACCGCCAGCGATTCGGCGACGCGCAGCGAGCCGAGCCGGATGCGAGCGCCGAAGAGCGCTGCAGTGATCTGCCAGAACGAGAGCGCCTGCAGATCGAACGGCATCACAGCGGCATAGCTAGCGAGGAAACGCTTCCACGCGTGCTCTGCCATCGGCCAGCGACAGTACGTTCGCCCGAGGTCGAAGCCGGCGGGGCCGTGCACCAGCCATTCGTTGTCGATCACCCACAATCGTCCGCGCTCGTCGCGGACGAGATTCTCGCCGCAGAAGTCGCGGTGGATGAGGGTGAGCGTCATGCTCGTGGGATCGCTTGCCGCGAGCCGGGCCGCCAGCGCAGTCGCGTCGACGACGTCGAGCTTGCCCGCATCGACGAGCGTCGCGAGATCGCACTCGGCCTCGATTCGCCACGGCGCCGTGGATGCGTGGGCCATCGCCGGTTGCACCGATCGTGCGTGCAGGTTGCCGAGAAGGGCACCGGCATCCGCGGCGATCGCTTCGGCGTGGGCATCGACTGCGAGCGCGTCGACGCGCGTGCCCTCGATCCACGACTCGAGGAGCACGCGGCCATGGGCAGCGATCGCAGGTGCGAATGCCGGGTCGAGGTCGGCGCGCACGGCGCAGAGCCGTGCCGCTTCCTCGCTCGACTCGAGCCAGCGCGCCTTGACCGCCGTCCCGTCCACGAGCGTGATACGCAGGGTCGCTCGGCCGCGTTTTCGGGCGTTGGGTGGCGAGAGCACCTCGAAGCCGCCAGGCGCCAGGCGCTCGCGGTCGAGTGCAGCGCGCACGGCGTCGAGAATCCTTGCGAGGCCTGCGTCCGCCATCACGCCGCCCACCGTGAGGGCAGGGGAGGCCTAGCGTCAACTCACGGTCCAGCGAGCGCACGCGAGCCCGGTCCGGGGGCGCCGGCGGAGCAGGAGCTCCGCCCTCCCAACGGCTGCTGCAAGATGAAGTCGGTGGGACCGGCTCCTGCCGGTCCGCAGTCCCGCGGTGGCGCGACGCCGAGTGGGTCGTTCGGCTATGACTCGCGCAGCGTCGCGGATGGTGTCGTGCCCGCGCGCGCCCGAGCCGCCGTGGATTGGCCGCGTATTCGTTCGCGTCAGGCGATCTGGTGGGGAAAGCGCATCCCGTTGCGTGCGCGGTTGCATCGGCTGCGCGAGCTGGAACGTGTTCGCGATCCCGGTGATCCACTCGAAGCGTGGCGATGCTGTGCGCTCTGGCCCCGTGCCCTCGCCAACAAGCTCAACGCGCGGGCCTTCGCTCGGCACCATGGTTGTGCGCTGCCAGCGGTGTTGTGGATGGGCCGCTTTCCCGAGCGAATCCCGTTCGAGTCGATGCCCCCGCATTACGTCGTCAAGCCCATCGTGGGCGCGGCGTGCGGCGGCGTGCTCGCGGTCAGCGACGGTGTCGAGCTCATGTGTGGAGCGCGGCGCACCGTGGCCGATCTGCGCGCGCAAGCGCTCGCGATGCACGGGAAGACCGCGCGCTGGCCGATCCTGGTCGAGGAATTCGCGGGCGCGCCCGGTGTGCTGCCCCTCGAGTACCGTTGCCACACCTTCGGCGACACGGTCGCGGCGATCGAGGTCGTGAAGCGGCAGGGACCGAAGTCGCAGGAGCAAACGGTGTACGACGCCGAATGGCGGATGTTGCCGCCGCCCTTTCGCACCATTCATCCCCCCGGCGGCGCGCTCGAGCGGCCACCGCGCCTAGCGGAGCTGGTGCGATTGGCGGGGGTGTTGGGCGCGGCGATCGGCACCTACATGCGAGCTGATTTCTACGCCACCGAACGCGGTTGGGTGTTCGGCGAGTTCTCGTCCACCCCAGGCGGCGGCGATGGTTTCAGCGAATTCGCCGTCGAGCTCTTCGAGCGGCTCTGGCGCGAGAAGTTTCCGGATCGATCGTGAACGCCATGCGGGAATCGACCGGCGCGTCCGGGGAGCAGCGCGCCTGCGCGCTCGCGTTCGGCCGCAGCGGCTTTCGCGTGAGTTCCACGAGCGCCGCGCTCGTCGATTGGCTCGTCGAGCTCGTGACGCCGTGGTTCGAGGTGGGCACCGGCACGGGGAAGCCAAAGCCGGCGGCGTCGATCCACATCGAGATCGACGAGGCTGCGCTGGCGCGCTGGATCGACACCGCGGAGCCCACGACTCGCGAGCAAGCGTGCTTCCAGCTCGATCAGTCCACCGTGCGCTGGCCCGTGTGGCGCGGCGCCGACGGTCGCGAATGCGCTCTCGATCTCGAGGAGCGAGTTTCGCTTTTCGTCGATCGGACGAGCGAGTACCTCGCGTTTCGAATCCTCGCAGCACGCGAGCGTCCCGGCGCGCGGCTCACGGCCTTTCGGCTGCTCCGCGAGCTGGCCCAAAGTGCCGCGATCGCCGGCGGTGCGCTACCGCTTCACGCCGCTGCGCTCGGCTCGAAGTCGGGTGTCACGCTCGTCGTCGGGCCGAAGCGCGCCGGAAAGTCGTCGCTCTTGCTTCACGGGCTCGTCGGCCATGGCGAGCGATACGTCGCCAACGACCGCGTGCTGGTCGCACTCGACGGAGCCACGCACGAATCCGGCCAGGTGTGGGCGCACGGCATGCCCAGCATCGTCGGCATTCGCGCCGGCTCCCTCGCGTGGGCCGGCGATCTCGGTACCGCCCTCGAATCGCGTGCTTGGCACTACACGACGACCGTCGCGGAGGCGCGCGCGAACCAGCGTGCAGGAGTTGCTGCGAAAGCCGCTGGGACGATCTGGCCACCGGGCCTCACGCCTGCGCAGCTCTGCGCGCTCCTGGGCGCCGAGTGCCTGGCGGGCGGGCCCGTGACGCGACTCGTGTTTCCGTCCGTG
>CAYUSL010000278.1:0-8277 GCA_964447125.1 uncultured bacterium
ACGCGGATCGCTTGAGGCGCCTTGGCGGCACGGCTCGACTCGGCACTGCGGGCTGAAGTGGCCATGATCGGTGTGAACCTCGTGCAAGCGACGCGCGTGGATCGTGCGTCCAGCTCGTCGAAGAGGATCGCGCGCTCGCGCGCGGCTTGTAAAGTAGAAAAAGGCCTTCTTCGGCTGGTTCTCGCTCGCCGCGCGCTGCTGCCACCTGCCGGCTTTGCGTTGACACACCGAGGTGCCGTGGTACTCTCGCGCGCCCACTTGCTGCACCCGTTCTGCAACCCTTCGACCCAAATCTGTCGCCACTGGGACGAAAGCGGCCGAGTCGCCGTTTCCGGGCTAGCGCCGCTCGGAATGATCGCAGCTCGGCGTCGAGAGCCGCACTCATGAGGCATACGCCAGCGCCCCGCGAGCCCCAGGCTCGCTCCACCCGTCATCTCGTCGTGTCGTTACTGATCGCGGCGAGCGTAGCGGCGAGCATCGCATCGACTCGCCCCGCTCACGCCCAGAAGGCGAAGGCCGGGCGGGTCGTCATCCTCGGCTTCGATGGCGTCGATCCGGACCTGTACCAACGCTGGGCGAAAGACGGGGACCTCCCCAACTTGCAGCGGCTTGCGAAGAGCGGAGCGTTCGCTCCCCTCGCTTCCACGCTGCCGCCGCAGTCACCGGTCGCGTGGGCGAGCTTCGCCACCGGCACGAATCCGGGGAAGCACGGCATCTACGACTTCATCAAACGCGATCCCGCGAGCTACCTACCGGGTGTAGGCACCAACGACTACGTCGACCCCACGTTCACTCCCGACGGCAAGCTCGCAACCCCGCCACGCGCCACCAACCCGCGACAAGGCGTGCCGTTTTGGAAGATCGCCTCGGATGCCGGCCGCAAGGTGGCGGTGCTCTCGGTACCGTACACGTTTCCGCCCGACGATCTCGGAGCGACGAGCCGCATGCTTTCCGGGCTCGGCGTGCCGGACCTGCGCATGACGAATTCGAGTTACGCGTACTATGGATCGGACGTGAAGCCCGCCGATTCGGGCAAGCCGATCTCGGGAGGCGTGCCGTTCCGCCTCGAGTTCAAAGACGGGGTCGCCGAGACCGCGCTCGAAGGCCCGGTCGACGCGCGCGCCACCACCAAGCCTCGCCCGCGCCTCAAGGTGCCAGTGCGCGTCGAGCGCGCTGCCGACGCGAAGAAGCTGAAGCTCACGATCGGCAACCAGACGCGTGAAGCGGCTGCTGGCGAATGGACGGATTGGTACGAAGTCGCGTTCGCGTTCGGCGACGCCCTGGTCGAGCGCGGCATCACCCGCGCCCGCGTGCTGACGATCCAACCGGAGACGCGCATCTACGTGGCACCCGTCAGCATGGACCCGCGTGATCCGCCGATCGCGATCACCTCGCCCAAGTCGTACGGCGCGGACCTGGCGAAAAAGGGCCTGTTCAAGACCGTGGGCTGGGTCGAGGACACTTCGGCGCTCAACGCCGAAAACTACGGCGTGGACGAGGACACGTTCCTCCAGGACGTGTACTCGATCGTCGAGGAGCGCGAGCAGAAGACCCTGGATGCCCTCGCGCAGCCCTACGACCTGGTGATCTCGGCGTTCACCGCCACCGATCGCATCTCCCACCTCTACTACCGCTTTCTCGACACCACGCACCCCGAGTACGACGCCGCACTAGCCAAGCGCTACGGCAACGCCATCCGCGATGCCTACCGCCGCATGGACGCGTTCGTCGGCAAGGTGAGCGCGGTGCTCAAGCCCGAGGACACGCTGTTGGTGGTCTCCGACCACGGCTTCCACTCGTTCCGACGCGGCGTGAACCTCAACACCTGGCTCGTGCAGAATTGCTTCATGTCGCTCAAGGGCAAGGGTTGTGGTGACGCCGTGAAGCCGGCGGACATGCCCACGGGCGATTTCCTGTTGGACGTCGACTGGCCGAAGACCAAGGCGTACGCGTTCGGCACCGGTCAGATCTACGTCAATCTCGCGGGGCGCGAGCGCAACGGCCTGGTCACGAAGGGCGCCGACTACGACAAGCTCGTGGACGAGATCGCATCCAAGCTGAAAGCGCTGGTCGACCCGCTCGACAAATCGCATCCGGTCGAGGGTGTCTACCGCGGCGACCGTTCCTTCCGTGGCGGTGCTGCCGGTAACGCTCCGGACCTACAGGTCGCCTTCGCCGACGGTTACCGCACCGACTGGAAGTCGATCCTGGGTGGCATGACGAGCGACGTCGTGGTCACCAACGAAAAGAAGTGGAGCGGCGATCACTCGTCGTCCGACCCCGCAGACACCCAGGGCGTGGTGTTCGCGAATCGCGCCATCAGCGCGAAGGCGCCTGGCATCGTCGACGTCGGCCCCACGGCGCTCGCGCTCTTGGGAATCGCGGTGCCGGCCACCATGGACGGCGCACCGATTCTCTGAGCTCGCCGCATGCGTCGCGGACGAGCCGAGCGCATGACTCGGCGGATGCGCGTTCCGCGTCGGAGTCGCCACGCAATGCTTGCTCGCCTGCGGCGAAATGGGTAGCCTTGACCGGGAGTTAGTGGCACCGATGGCACGCGTCAAGATCGCGATCGAACGCGCTCAGGTGGAAGCCCTGTTGGGCTTCGAGGCGGTGCGCAAGCGCTTCGCCAAGGCGCCGACTCGCGAGCAGCAACCGGCGCTACCGACCTTCAACGCTGCGGATCTCGGCATTTCCACGCTCCCAGCGACCTCGCCCGCGGAAGAAGTACCGGTCCTCGAAATCTCCGATCTTCAGATCTCGTCGGTCGAAGACGACTGACGCGAGCGACGCGATTCTTCGTCGTGAGCACGAGCGAACCATCCAGCGTCGATGGCGCGAGTCGCGCCGCGGCAGACCGGAACGCGCGCCCGAGCCCGCACACCCGAATCCTGGTCGTCGACGACGAGCGGGTGATCCTGCAATTCCTCGAGGAGGTCCTCGCCGGCGAGGGCTACGAGGTGGAAACCGCAGGGGGAGGTGCGCTCGCGATTCAGCGCATCAACGCCGTCCCATTCGACCTCGTACTCACCGACCTCAAGATGCCGTCGGTGGGCGGGATCGAGATCCTGCACCACATCGCACGCCTCGACCGCAACATCATGACGATCGTCATGACCGGGTACGCCACGGTGGAAACCGCCGTGGAGGCCCTCAAGTTCGGCGCCGAGGACTACATCATCAAGCCGTTCCAGATCGACGAGATCTTGATCGCCGTGAGCCGTGCGCTGCAGAAGCGCGGGCTGATCCTCGAGAACCAGCAATACCAGAAGCAGCTCGAAGAGAAGGTCATCGAGCGCACCGATCAACTGCGGCGCGCCCACCGCGACCTGCAGCAAGCGCACGTCGACCTCCGGCTCGCGTACGACGAGACGCTGCGGGCGATCTCGGCATTGCTCGAGCTCAAGGACACCGAGACCGAGGGCCACTCGCAGCGGGTGACCGAGTACACGGTCGAGATCGGCCGGCGCATCGGGCTTCCCGAGGAGCAACTCGTCGACATCTGGCGCGGTGCCTTGCTTCACGACATCGGGAAAGTGGGCATCCCGGACTCGATCCTGCTCAAGCCGGGGCCGCTGACGCCCGAAGAACGGATGGTGATGGAGACTCACTCGGTGATCGGCTACAAGGCCATCGAGGGGATCTCGTTTCTGCGCGAGGCGTCGAAGATCGTGCTCTGTCACCAGGAAAAATGGGATGGCACCGGCTATCCGCAGGGGCTCAAGGGCGAGGAGATTCCCATCGGTGCACGGCTGTTTGCCGTCGCCGACACCTTCGATGCGATCACCTCCGACCGACCCTACCGAGCCGGACGCTCGCTCGAGGTCGCACGCCGCGAAATTCTTCGCTTTTCTGGGCGACAGTTCGATCCCCGCGTGGTCGACGCGTTCCTCGAGATCACCGAAGAGGATTTCTTGCGAATGGGCGCTCGGTTCGCGCAGCCGCCGCTTCGGGCCGACCGAACCGAATGGCATCTCAACCGCGTTCGCGCGCCGCAAGACGAGCGGCCCACGGACGCCGGCCACCCGGAACCGCGCGCGGCCAGCGGCGGATGACGCCGCTCGGCGGCGCACGGGTGGCGGGTGGAACACCCTGGCCTCGGGCCGAACTGCACCGAGCGGGTGCACGGGCCTCTAGGCCGCGGTGCCGGCGCCTCGCGCGCAACTCGGCGGTCGCGAGGCCTTTTCATCGATCACGAAGAACGCTAGACCGACGTTTCGGATCGACGCGGGGGAAGGAGCAGTCATGGCTGGACAGCAACGAGTGATCCTCTGCGGCGAGCACGAGCACCTCACCGGACCGGTCGCCGACCTGGTCCGGGAGTCGGGGTGGGAACCGGTGGTGGTCACCAAGAAGGTCGATGCGCTGAACGCGCTCCGGGGTGCACGGGCCGACAACACCGTGCTGGTCATCGACCCGCACCGCCCCGAGGTGGACGCGCTGGCGCTGCTCAAGACCCTCCCCCCCAAAGGCGCTCCCACCCGCCCCCACGTGATCGCGCTGCGCAATGCCCACGAGGACGCGGCGTACGTCGCCAATCTGCGGCGCCACGGCGTGGAGTGGTTCTTCGAGCCGCGGACCTCGAAGACCGAGGTCCACTTCGCGCTCAACGGCTTCTTCCATCCCCAGCAAGTCTCGTCCAACCGGCGCGTCCATCCGCGCGCACCTGCCGAGATCATCGTCGAGTTCTGGTCCGGCAACGACAAGCCGCGCGACGCGATGATGAAGGACATCAGCGAGGGCGGTGTCTTCATCGTCACCGACGCCAACTACATGCTGGGAACGCCCGTCCAGGTGAAGGTGCGGCTGCCCGAGATCAACGAAGCCGTCGAGGCGGTAGGCGAGGTCGTCTACAAGGCGCCGCGCATGGACCGCAAATCGGCGATGCTCCCAGGCTTGGGACTCAAATTCCGCGACCTCGAGCCCGAGGTGATGGAGCGCATCAAGGCCTACGTCGAGCGCGTGCTGAAGCGCATGCCGGACGTCTACGGCAAGACCATGATCGGCATGGACGAGAACCCGAACTGAGCTGCGCCGCGGATCGACGGCCGAACGACATCGCGAGGACACCCAGGAGATTTCGAGGTCGTGCCATGACAGCCAAAAAGCCGAGCCATGAAGAGCAGGATTACTTCGCCAAGGTCGAGGAGGAGAAGATCAAGGCGCAGGCCGACGAAGCCGCCCTGGCGCGCGCAGCGGACCAGGCCGAGTCGCTTAGGCTCGCGCATTGGATGCACTGCCCCAAATGCGGCAACGAGCTCACCGACACGAGTTTTCGTGGTGTGCGCATCGACCAGTGCGGCTGGTGCGGCGGCGTGTGGCTGGATCGCGGCGAGCTCACCCAGCTCGCGGGTCACGAAGGCGGCGTGCTGCGCGCGGTGCTGAGCGAGCTGCTCAAGCCGAAAGGCTGAAGCGCGCTCGCGCCACCTCCGCTGCGAATCCGCAACGTCCACGTCTCCCCGAATCACCGAGCTCTCCACCGACCTCGCCTCGCCCGCGGCACACGAGCAACCCGTGAAGCGCAAATGGCTGGTGCTCGTGTGCGTGTCGGCGGCGTCGGCAGCGCTCGACCAATGGACCAAGCAATTGGTGCACGCACGCATTCCCCTCGCGCGGCACGTGCCGGTGATCCAGGGGTTCTTCGATCTCGTGCACGTGCGCAACCGGGGCGGCGCGTTCGGGCTCTTCTCGAGCATGGACGCGAGCCTGCGCGGGCCGGTGTTCCTGGTGCTCTCGATCGCCGCGATCGTGCTGGTGGTCGGCATGATCCGCAAAGCTCCCGACGACCGCTGGGGGCTGGTCACGGCGCTCAGCCTGGTGCTGGGTGGTGCCATCGGGAACCTGATCGACCGCATCCGCCTCGGCGAAGTCATCGACTTTCTCGACTTCTATCGTGGCCGCTACCACTGGCCTGCGTTCAACGTCGCCGACGTCGCCATCGTGATCGGCGTGGGCATCTTGATGATCGACCTCGTCCGCCATCCGGACCCGGACGATCGCTCTCGCGCGGCTGCCGAGCACCGCGCGCCGCCACCGGACCCGCCCTCGAACGCGTCCTGACCGAGCCGTGCGACCCATCCTGATTCGCTTCGGAGATGGGTTCTTCCTTCACAGCTACGGAGTCTTCCTCGCCATCGGTTTCGTCGTCGGCATCTTCCTGGCGGCGCGCGAAGCCGAGCGGGTAGGCGAGGACGTCGACGCGATTCTCGACCTGTGCACGTGGATCCTCGTGGCCTCGATCGCGGGGTCCCGTGTCTTCCACGTCATCGTGTTCCACGAACAGTTCACCTCGGGCCCCCACCCGCTGCTCCGGCTTTGGGAGGGGGGCCCGCTCTTTTTTGCTTCCGCGACGGCGCTCGGCGCGATGCTGATCGCGCTCCGACGCGGCGTCGTACGACCCGACACGCGCCCCCTCGAGCCGCATTGGCCGCTTGCGGCGCTCGCGGTGTGGGGCGTAGCACTCGTGCAGATCGCCGAGCACGTGACGGCCGGTGGGACCGCCGCCGAGCTCGGGGGGCTGGTCCTCGCGGTGCTGGCGAGCGTCGCATGGGTCGCCGCCGCGCGCTTCACGGCGCGCCGCCTTCCCGGGTCGCCGCACACTGCCTGGCAGCACCTCGGCGTCTGGCTCGCGGCGATCTCGCTCGCGACCGCGATCGCCCTCACCCATCGCTTCGGCGGCGGTGAGTCGGGAGCCTCGCTCGTCGAGATCTTCGCCTACACGATCGTGAGCCTGGTCGTGCTGATACCGCTGATCGCACGCCGCTATCAACACGACGCACGGCGCCCGTGGCTGCGTGTGGCGCTCGGGGTATGCCTCGCGATCGCGTTCGGGTGGGCGCAGCACGTCGCGTTCCGCTACCCCAGCTTCCGGCGCGACAACCTCCTCGAGATCCTTCGCATCTGGAACGGCGGGCTCACGTACTACGGCGGCTTTCTGGGGGCCGTGCTCTTCAGCCTGGCGTTCTGCTACGTGCGCGGGCTGAGCTTTCTGCGCGTGGCGGACATCACCAGCCCATCCATCATGCTGGGAATCGCGTTCGGCAGGCTGGGCTGCGCGGCGGCCGGATGCTGCCACGGCAAGGTCGCGCCCGACTTCCCCCTCTCCGTGGTCATCACGGCACCAGACAGCCTTTCGCCGCGGTTCGTGCCGCTCTACCCGACGCAGGTGATGTCGTCGATCGGCGACGTGGCGATCTTCCTGCTGCTGATCGCGATGCGGCCACGACTCGAGAAGCGTGGCCAGCTCTTCTACCTGATGCTGATCGTGTACGGGATCTTCCGATTCGCGATCGAGTTCCTGCGCAACGATCCGCGCGGCTTCGTCCACCTGGGGCCGCTCGCGCTGGCCGAGTCGCAGGTGGTCAGCCTCCCGCTCATCGCGCTGGGAGGGCTCGCGTTACTCTGGACGCTGCGCACGCGCGGCGCAGACCAGCTCGCGCGGCGCGACGGGATCCCCGCATGACTCGGGTACACCGCGCAGCGCTCGTCGCCGCCTGGATCGCACTCGCACACGCGGGATGTCCCGCGCCAGCCCCGTCCGGCGCTCCAGGCACGGGTGCCGTGATCGAACCTCCCGCGCCGCCAGCGCTGCCACCATCACCGGTTCCAGCAGAGCGCACGCCGGATTGCCGGCGCGCGCATGCGCTCGCGACACGAGCCGAACGTCTGGCGGAGCCCAGCGAACGGGTCCACGTGCTCGAGCAGGCGGTCTCGCAATGTGACACCGAAGCGCCATTGCTGCGCGACCTCGGCGCCGCGTACCGGGACTCCGGCAACCGTGCCGACGCACGCCGGGCGCTCGTGCGTGCGCGGGCAATCGACCCCGGCGACGACACCATCGACGAGTTGCTCGACTCCCTCGGGCCGTGAGCCACGAGAGGAGCGACGGAAGCTGGGTACCCCGTGAGCGAACGAGACGCACCGAGCAGCGATCCCCTGCGGAATCACCCTCCCGAGGTCCGGGAAGAAGATCGGCGTCTGCTTCGCTACACGCGCTTCGTGGACTTGGCGCTGGCGCTGATTCGCAGTGGTGAGCTCGAGATCGACACGTCGTACCAGCTCGTGGCGCGGGCGCGCGAGGCTGCCGAGAACCACTTTCCGGGGTCCGGCGCGACGTTCGATCTTCTTCACGCTCCGCGATTCCGACGCGCCATCGACGAGACGTACGCGCAACACCACTAGGCGATGTTTTCCGCGGGGGGCTTTTCAAGCCCCCCGCCCCGCGGCGCGGCGACCCCCCCCCGGGCCCCCCCCCCCCCCCACCCGCCCCCCCCCCCC
>CAYUSL010000279.1:0-8275 GCA_964447125.1 uncultured bacterium
GCAACGTCGGCCAGGCGGACTACGCGACCGCCAACGAAGTGCTGAATCGCATGGCACGTCGCCTCCAGACGAGCTGGCGCGGCAAGGTCGTGTCCATGAACTGGGGGCCGTGGGTCGGCGCCGGCAGCATGGTCACACCCGAGGTGGCGGAGCGGCTCGCGTCGCGTCAGTTCGGGCTGGTGAGCGTCCCCGTGGGACGGCAGGCGGCGTGGCTCGAGTTCTTGCACGCGCCGGATCGCGACGTGCGCGTGGTGGTGGGCACCGGTGGCTGGGTCGACGACCCGCCGGCTGCGGATCGAGAGCGTTCCCCGGCGCGAGTTGCCGGATCCGCTGGCGATCGATGAGGTGCGGCGCGATCCACGACGGGGCGGCGCCGACACGCCAGCCCCGGCACCGAACGATCGTCCGCGAGAGACGCTGAGCCATGGAAGACATCGCGATCGTCGGCATGTCCTGTCTGTTTCCGGGAGCGGGGGATACCCGCGCCTTCTGGCAGAACGTGGTCGGCGCGGTGGATGCCATCACCGAGGCGCCCGCGGATTGGTGGCCCGATCGCTACGGTCGCGACGCTGCCATCGCTTCGGGTGAGGGCAAACCCAACGATCGCGTCTACACCACCAAGGGCGGTTTTCTCGGGCCGCTGAGCCGCTTCAAGGCCGCGCGTTACGGCGTCATGCCGTCGAGCGTGGACGGGGCAGAGCCGGACCATTTCCTGGCGCTGCGCTGCGCCTTCGAGGCGCTGGCCGACGCAGGCATCCCCGACCGACCGCTTCATCGCAAACGCACCGGCGTGATCCTGGCGCGCGGTCTCTACGTGAATCGCGGCACCTTGAGCTGGGTATCGCACGGCTGGGCGGTGGACCAGGTGATGGCGGTCATCGCGCGCCTTCACCCGGAGCTCGACGGCGACACGCTCGCGGCCATCAAGGGCGACGTGAAGGCGGCGCTGCCGCCCTTCAACGCCGAGATCGTCCCGGGGCTGGTCAACAGTGTCATGTGCGGCCGAATCGCCAATCGCCTCGATCTGATGGGGCCGGCCTACACCATCGACGCCGCGTGCGCATCGACGTTGATCGCCGTCGAGAACGGCATGCGTGAGCTGTCTTCGGGACGCTGCGACGCGGTGCTGGTGGGCGGCGTGCAGGTCTCGACGCCCGGGCCGATCCATCTGCTCTTCAGCAACCTGGACGCGGCGAGCCATTCGGGCCGCATCGCACCGTTCGGAGCGCAAGCCGACGGCACTCTCCTCGGCGAGGGCTGCGGCATCCTGCTGCTCAAGCGTCGAGCCGACGCCGAGCGCGATGGCCACCGGATCTACGCGCTCTTGCGCGGCGTGGGCACGGCCTCGGATGGTCGTGGTCTCGGGCTCCTGGCGCCGCGCTTCGAAGGGCAGATGCTGGCGCTCGATCGCGCTTACGAGTCCTCGGGCATCGATCCCGCGAGCATCGGGCTCATCGAAGCCCACGGCACGGCCACTGCTCGCGGTGACGCCACCGAGGTGCAGTCGTTGGTGGCCTGCTTCGGCCGGCGCAAGGGCGAGCGCGCAACCATCGCCCTCGGTGCCGTGAAGTCCATGATCGGCCACTTGCTGCCTGCTGCGGGCGCGGCGTCGATCATCAAGACCGCGCTCGCGCTCCATCATCGTGTGCTTCCGCCCACGCTCCACGCCGACGAGCCCAACGCGGCACTCAAGCTCGAAGACACGCCGTTCCATCTCTCGACCCGCGCGCGGCCGTGGGTCCACGGCGATCGCAGCTCGCCGCGGCGCGCCGGTGTCAATGCGTTCGGTTTCGGCGGCATCAACGCCCACGCAATCTTGGAAGAGTACGTCGGCGGCGACGAGCGCACCCTCGAGCGCTTGGAGCGGTGTTGGCCCGTGGAGCTGGTGGTGGTGTCGGCGGCGGATCGTGCGGCGCTCGTCGAGCGTGCCGGCAGCCTCGCGGTGTGGCTGGAGGCGAACGCCGATCTGGCGCTTCTCGACGTGGCCGCGGCGTGCAACCGCGACGGTGGTGCCGCGCGCCTCGCGATCGTCGCCAAGGATTGCGCGGATCTCGCCAAGAAGCTCAAGCAGGCCGTGAAGCTCTTGGGCCAACCCGATCGCGAGAAGATCCAGGATCGCACCGGCGTTTTCTGGTATCAGCAGCCACTCGCACGCACCGGCCGCATCGCGTGGCTCTTCCCCGGCGAGGGCGCGCAATACGTGAACATGCTCGCCGATCTCGCGCGGCATTTTCCCGAGGTGCGCCGAGAGTTCGACGTCACCGACGCTGGCTTCGCGAGTCGGGCCGGTGGCAAGCCCGTCAGCCCGCTCATCTTCCCGCTGCCCGGCGAAGAGCAGAAGGCCGAGGAGGCGCTCCTCGGCTTGGAAGGAGCGGTCGGCACCGTGATCGCTGCGGAGCGCGCGCTCATGGCGCTGCTGGCGCGGCTCGGCGTGCCGGCCCACGCCATCGTCGGCCACTCGAGCGGCGAATTCATGGCGCTCGAAGCGGCCGGCGCGTACGTCGTCGAGGGTGACGACGCACGGGTCCGCGCCATCGCCTACGGCGCCGACGTGGCGACGCGCATCGCCGGTCAGGGCTTGGCCAAAGCGGCCGTGCTCACCTCCGTGGGCGGTGCCGATCCCGTGGCGGTGCACGAGGTGCTGGAGCGTTCGAACGGCCGCCTGGTGGTGGCGATGGACAACTGCCCCAGCCAGCTCGTGATCTCGGGCGACGAGGACGCCACGCGCGATGCCCTCGACGGGCTGCGCGGCAAGGGCGGCCTGTGCGAGCGGTTGCCGTGGGGACGCGCTTATCACACCGAGGGCTTTCGCGCCGCCTGCCCGATCTTGGCCGAGTACTACGACACCGTCGGCGTGGGAACCCCCCAGGTCGAGCTGTGGTCGTGCGCGACGGCTGCCAAGTTCCCCCGCGAGCCCGTCGCCGTGCGCGAGCTCGCCGTGCGGCAATGGCATTCGAAGGTCCGTTTCCGCGAGACCATCGAAGCCATGCACGTCGATGGCATTCGCGTGTTTCTCGAGGTCGGCCCGCGCGGCAATCTCACCAACTTCGTGTCCGACACGTTGGGAACGCGGCCGCACGCGGCGGTGGCGCTCGACGTGCGCCGCAAGAACGGGGTCGAGCAGCTCTGCCGCGCGCTGGCACAGCTCGTCGCTCACGGCGTGGACGTGAGGCTCGAGGCGCTCACGGCGAACCGAGTGCCGCGTGAGCTGGCATTGGGCGAGCCGCTGCCCCGCCTGCCCGAGGACCCGCCGCTCGAGTTCGCACTTCCCGAGCTCACGCTCACGGATGCGACCGTGGCGCGGGTGCAGGAGCGGATCGGTCGCGTCGCACCTCCCATGCGCGCCGACGGTCCGCGGCAGAGCCGCGTCGATCGCGGCAGCGCCAGCACCTCGGCGTCGTCGGTGCGTCCGCTGGTACGCGGGCTGATGCGTGCCGGCGCGGTGGCCGCGGTTCCAACACGTCCGCACCCGATCGCGGCGGCCACTGCGCACGCGACCGCTGAGGCGATGGCGGTCGAGGCGGGCGGCGTGGCACCGGGCGATGCGCCGATCTCCGTCGCGACTGGAGCCTCGCGCCCGTCGTCGGGACGGCGTCGCGCGCTCGTCGACTATCAGGAGACCATGCGGCTCTTCCTGGATACCCAGGAGCGCGTGATGCAGAACGCGCTCGGGAGGGGACGAGCGCAGGACGTGCCGCGCGCTCCGGCGCCGAGCATCGAGCACGAGCGATCGCCCGCGCGCGTCGCCGATACCGTCGCCGAACCCTCTCCGCCACCGCGTCGTGCCACGGCGGCGCCGCTGGTCACGCGGGTCATCGAGCACGAGCCGGGCCAGCGGATCCTGGTCGAGTGCGAGCTCGACTCCGATCAGCTCGGCTTCTTGATCGATCACACGTTCTTCGGGCGCGAGCTCTCCGTGCGCGATCCCTCGCTGCGCGGATTGCCGATCATGGCGTTGGCGATGTCCGAGGAGCTGATCGCCGAGGCGGCGTTGCTGCTCCATCCCGGCCAGGTGGTGAAGGCGCTGGTGGAGGTGAAGACCTCGGGCTGGCTGGTCTTCGATCCGCCGGAGCGAACGATTCGCGTCGAGGTGGTGAGCGAGGGCGAGGGCCGCGCCCGCGGGCGCGTGCTGGGCGGCGAAGGCGCAGCAGTTCCCGCGACGATCGTCGAGGCCGTGGTCGAGCTCGGCGCGTCGTTGCCCGAGCTGGGCGCACCCGTCGTACCGGATCAGGCGAGAGCCCCCGGTCGGATCCGCCCCGAGGACATGTACGGGCGGATGCTCTTTCACGGACCGGCCTTCGCTGGCATCGTGTCGGCGGAGCGCTGCGATTCGAAGGGCGTGGCTGCGACCGTGGTGCAGCCGGATCCCGACCTGCTCTTCGTGCCGGAAGCGCCGGGTGTTCCGGCGATCCCCGCCGCGCTCATCGACACCGCCGGTCACGTGCCGGGCCTCGAGATCCTCGGCCCCTGGCAGGACGAAGATCCCACGATCACGCTCATCTTCCCGAACGGCTATCGGCGCGTGGAGTGGGCGCGCCTCGCCGATCCCCGGGCGCCGCTCACCACGATCTCCACCGTAGGCCGCGAGGGCACGCGAGTGCTGTCGGATGTCGAGATGCGCGAGCCCGGCGGCCGCGTGGTGTTGCGAGTCATCGGGCGCGTCGACGAGACCGTGGAGCTGCCGACGGCGCTCTACCACTACGGCTCGGCACCGCGTAAGCCGGTGATGACCCGCGACGTCACGGCGCTCTTCGCCGGCGTGCCAGGGATCGAGCACGCGTTGATCGCGGAGATCGGCACGATCGGCAGCCCGATCATCGTGAAGCACCTGTGGCAGCGGGCGCTCGCGCACATGATCCTGAGCCGCGCCGAACGCGCCACCTTCGAGAGCCTGAAGCGCCCGCCGGTGCTGCTCGCGGGCTGGCTCTTCGGCCGCGTCGTGGCCAAGGATGCAGTGCGCCGCTGGGGAGGTCTCGACGTGTGCATGGCGGACGTCGAGATCGTGAACGACGCCAACGGGGCGCCGCGTGCCGTGCTACCCGGCGCTCGACTGCCAGCACTCAGCCTGGCGCATACCGGCTTCGCCGCGGTTGCCGCCGCAGCCGATCCGCAGCGGTTCGCGGGAGTCGGCATCGACGTCGAGCCCGTCGGCACCATGGACGTAGCGCTGGTGAACGACGCGTTCAATCCTTCCGAGCGCGCGCTGTTGCTCAGCGCCGCACGCGCCACCGGCGAGTCACAAGACTCGTGGCTGATCGCGGCTTGGGGCGCCAAAGAGGCGGTGGGCAAGGCGCTCGGCAGCGGTGTGAAGGGCGGGCCGCGCGCCGTCGAGGTGGTGGCCGCCGACGGTGCGCAGGGCCGCATCACCGTCGAGCTGCGTGGCGCCATGGCGGAGGCGTTCCCAGCCTGGGCGCGGCGCAAGATTCACGCGTATCGAAGGATCACATCCACCGAGACCCACTCGGTCACGTTGTGCTTACTCACTCACGAGGCGTCCTGAGACGCCTGCGCGAGCAACGGGCGAAGCGGGATCGCAGCGCGGGGGCGCGATCCTTCGCCGGGACCCACGGCTCGAGGAAAGGACCATGAAGACCATTCTCTTCGGACTCGACGGCGCGACCTACACGGTGCTCGACCACATGGTGGCCCAGGGCGTCATGCCCAATTTCCAGAAGTTCCGCGAGGAATCCACCTCGTGCCGGCTGCGCTCGACGCCGCTTCCGATCACGCCGCAGGCGTGGACCACGCTCGCCACCGGGCGCAGCGCGGGTCACCACGGCATGCACGATTTCCTGCGCTACGAGCCCACCCAGGACGGTGTCTACTTCCGCGTCAACGACTACCGCACCATCGCCGTCGAGACCATCTGGCAGTACGTTTCCGATCTCGGCAAGCGCGTCACGGTGCTCAATTTCTTCGGCACGGCACCCCCGCCCAAGATCAACGGCCACGTGATGCCGGGCTTCGTGCCGCCCAAGCACCTGCGGCGTTCGAGCCATCCATCGGACCTCTTCGCCAAGCTCCAGCACGTCGACGGCTTCGACGTGAACGTGCTGGGTCTCGACACCAACATCGAGAAGATGGGGCTGCAGAAGCTCGACCCGGATCAATGGGTGGAATGGATCGATCTGCACATCCGGCGCGAGAAGGCCTGGTACGGCATCCTCGATCACCTGATGCGTAACGAGCCGAGCGATCTCACGGCGATCGTCTTCGATGGTGTGGACAAGATCCAGCACCTCGCCTACCGCTACCTCGACCCCTCGACGATTCCCGACAAGCCGCTCGACTGGGAGAAGAAGGTCATCGAGCGCTGCAAGATCTATTTCAAGCAGATCGACGATTTCCTGGGGGCTGTGGTGAAGCGCGCCGGCAAGTGGGCGCGGATCTTCATCGCTTCCGACCACGGCTTCACGGTCACCACCGAGATCGTGTACGTGAACAAGTTCCTGGCCGACCACGGCTACCTGACGTGGCGCGGCGAGGTCGCCGAAGACGCGAAGGAGGCGGTGTTCGTCGACAAGCTGCCGAACCTGGTGAGCGCCATCGACCTCAAGAAGACCAAGGCGTTCGCCATGACGCCGAGCTGCAACGGCATCTACATCAACCGCCAGCATCTCAGCGCGGAAGAAGCGAACCAGGTCCGCGACGAGCTGATCGAGAAGCTCTACAAGCTTCAGGGACCGGACGGCGGACTGGTGGTGACCGAGATCAAGAAGCGCGAGGATTGGTGGCCGGGCCCGTACACGGAGCGTGCCCCCGATCTGACGCTCACGCTGCGTGACCACGGCCTCATCTCGATCTTGAACGGCAAGGCGCAGGTCGTGCCCCGCGAGGAGCCGGCTGGAACCCACCATCCCCACGGTGTCCTGCTCGGCCGCGGTCCCGGCATCGTCGAAGGGCAGGAGCTCGAGGTGCGCGACATCATCGAGGTGCCACAGCTTCTGCTCCACAGCCTGGGCCTCGAGATTCCCGCGGACTACGAGGGCTCGTTTCCGGCAGCGTTCTACGAGCCCGAGTACCTGACGAGCGATCCGCCGCGCCAGGCGCAAGCGCCCGTGGCGCCCGCCGCCAGCGCGTCGAGCAGCGAGGAAGCATCGCTGGACGAGGACGAAGAGGCGGCGATCATGGAGCGGCTGCGCGGCCTCGGCTACCTCGAGTGACGGGCCGTCGTCGCCCTTCACGCCTTCGGATCTCGTTCACGAGGGTGATGCCTTGAGCTCGCGCGCTGCCGCCGCGCCATCACCCCCGCCCGTGCCGGCGAGCGCCGCCGCCTCTTCGAACGGGGCGGCGCGCCCGCTGGCGCTGAGCGCGGGGCATTTCCGCTGTGTGGCCAAGCGCGGCTTCGGCGACGGTCGCAACTCGTATGCGTGGGGTTGCGCCTGGTACAAGAACCATCTCTACGTGGGCACGAATCGGCACATGCTGGTGCTGATGAAGGCCCGTTTTCCGTACACCGTGCCCACCGAGGTCTGGCCGGTGAAGATGCCGGCCTCGGTCTTCGACCTCGATCTCGCCGGCGAGGTGTGGCGTTACGACGTCGACGCCGACGTGTGGCAGCGCGTGTACAAGAGTCCCATGACCGTGGGAACCAACGGCAAGCCGGTGCCGGTGGCCTACGGCTTTCGCAACATGGGGGTATTCCAGGGCAAGAGCGATTCCGAGCCGGTGCTCTACACGATTCCTTCGTGCGGCTCCTACGGCCAGGGCCCGGTGCTCTTGCGTTGCGAGGATGGCGAGCACTTCGAGCAGGTGAGCGAGCCAGGGCTCGGCCTCGACGATCCCAACGTGGTCTCGTACCGCGGCGTCGTTCCCTTCAAGGGCAATCTCTTCATCACGCCTTCGGGCTCGCGCGGCGGTTTGTGCAACGAGGCGTTCAACACCTCGGTCCTCTGCACCGACGACCCGGTGCGGGGGCGCTGGCAGGTCTCGAATCCACCGTTCTTCGGTGATCCCACCAACCGCGGCATCTTCGATCTCGGTGTGGCCAACGGCTTTCTCTACGCCGGCACCATCAACGTCCGCCACGGCGCACAGCTCTGGAAAACCGACGGGGAGGGCCCGCCGCCGCACCGCTGGACCTGCGTCGCGGATCGCGGCTTCGATCGTGGGCCGCACGACGAGATGGTGCTGTGCTTTGCCGAGCACCGCGGTGCGCTCTACGTCGGCACCGGCATCCAGAACGGCGGTCACGATCGCATCAACAACGTGGGGCGCGCGGCGTGCGAGATCGTGCGCGTGTGGCCGGACGATCGCTTCGAGGTGGTGATGGGCG
>CAYUSL010000280.1:0-8271 GCA_964447125.1 uncultured bacterium
CCCCCGCCCGTCGCGGCGAAGCCGCGCCGGGGCCCACCCCCGAGGCACTCGCTTCACTCGCGGCTCGCCTCCCTGGCGCGGCGAGGCGACGCTCATGCGGTGGGTTCGCGTGGCGGCGTCGTGGGCGCGGACACCTGCTCCAGCACCCACGCGAGGTAGGGCGCGTGACCCTCGGCGACGTCGAAAGCGATGACCTCGGGAACGCTGTACGGGTGCAGGGCGATCACGCGGGCGCGCAGCGCCTCGACACACTCCCGGCGGGTCTTCACGATCAACAAGGTTTCCGTGTCGTCCTCGATCTTGCCCTGCCAGCGGTAGATGGAGCGGATCGACGGAACGAGGTTCACGCACGCGGCGACGCCGTCCTCGACGAGCTGCCGCGCGAGCTGTGCCGCGGGCTCGCCCGCAGGAGCGGTGATGAGGACGAGTGCGACGCCGGTGCCCAAGCGAGAACCTGGAGAAGGTGTGTGACGCGCGCTCAATCTAAATCACATTTCGCGATTTGGAACGACTCGCTCGTGGCATGTCGCGGCGCACTTCACGCCCGCCCGTGGACGGCAGCGCGGCGGGTGATCGTGGAGGCCGACCCGACGCCAACCCACGCCGCGTGGCGAATGAGGAAACACCCATGGGCTCACACGCTACGTTGCGCGGCCCGCGCGCATCGCTCGGGATCCATGATGCAGCGCGCGTTGACGTGTTTTTTTCACGGCCCGTATTCTGCGCGCCGTCGCAACCAATCCATCGAGGAGATTGCCGATGAGCGCCACACAGCGAAGAACCTTCGGGAGCGGGATGTGGCTCGCGAGACCACTCGTTCTCGGTCTCGTGGTGGCGGCATCCGTTGCGCTCGTCCCCGCTGTGCGGGCCACGACCGTGGCGCCCATGAATCTCGCGACGCTGAGCCAACGTGCCGACGTGGTGGTGGTCGGTCGTTGCGTCGACGTCACCTCGGGAGTCGACGCGCTCACCCATCGCCTCGCTACCGTGGGTCGCTTCGCGATCGACGAGGTCGTGAAAGGTGCAGGCATCGGCGGGGAGCTGAGCGTGGTGATTCCAGGCGGGAGCGCAGGGCGCGAGGCCATGCTCGTCGCCGGCGTGCCGCGCGTCGAGCGAGGCCTCGCGGCCGTGCTCTTCCTCACGGCACCACGTGCGGACGGCACACGCGGGGTGCTCGGGCTCGACCAGGGCTCGTTCGAGATCACGAACGCTGCCGACGGTGCGCGCGTGCGCACGGTCGCAAACGAGGGCGGCGCGTCGGCGAGCGGGGTGCAGACGGGCACGCGGCCACTCGCGGATTTCCTGGCCGAAGTGCGTGGCTACCTGCGCTGAGCGGACGCACGGTGTCGAGGACGATCGATTCGACGGCACGGGAGACGACGACGATGCAACGAAGCGGATGGCGTGCGAGCACCGGGATGACCGCGGTGGGTGCTCTGGGTTTCGTGTTGGCGAGCGCGGGCTCGGCCTGGAGCTTCGCGCAGCTCGCTGACGTGGGGAGCGGTGGCGAGGTGATCTACAGCCACTGGAACGCCGAGCAGCTTCCCATCCGCTATTTCGTCGATCCCGGTGGCAGCGGTGTGCCGGGCGTCGATGCCGTCGAGCTGGTGCAGCGCGCCTTCGACACCTGGCAGCGAGTGTCGACGTCCTCGATCCGCTTCGAGTACGGCGGGCTCATTCCCGATGCCGACGGCGACCACAACACCACCGTCGCGGACGTCGATCGGCTGGATGCATTCCAGAACGATGGCCGCATCGACGTCATCTTCGACGACAGCGGAGTGTTCTTCGACCGCATCGCCGGACCCGACAACGGGGTCATCGGTCTCGCGTTTCCGGTCATCGACATCGAGGACGGTCACCTCGAGGACGCGGACATCGTCATCAGCGTCCCCAACATCACCCGCTTCGCCGCGGACTCGGACCTGGAGGGGGTGCTGATCCACGAGATCGGTCACCTGTGCGGGCTCGGCCATTCGCCGATCTATCCCGAGGTGCCGCCGAGCCAGGTGCCCACGATGTTCCCGTACGTCGGCTTCTACGGCGACCCTGCAGGTCAGCGCTCGCTCACCGCCGACGATCGCGCCGCCATCTCCTACGTCTACCCCGAGGCCTCGTTCACCAGCGACTTCGGCACGATCCGCGGCGCCATCACCGAGCCCGACGGCGATCCCGGCTTCGGCACGCACATCACGGCCGTGAATGGCGTCACGGGCGATGCGGTGGGAGCGATCGCCGGCTACTTCACCGGCGACAGCCACGACGGCAGCTACTTCATCCCCGGTCTCACGCCTGGGATCTACTCGGTCTTCATCCACGCCATCGACGGCAGCGAGCAGGCGGGATTCGTGAGTGGCTTCAACGTGTCGGGCATCTTGCGCTCGACCTACGGCAAGCCGTTTGCCACCGAGTTCTTCAACAACACCCAAGACGCCGCCGCGGCCACACCCGTGAACGTGGAAGCAGTCTCGACCACCTCCGGTGTCGACTTCGTGCAGAACATCGAGAACGGGGGAGCGCCACTCGCCACCCACGTCGTCACGAAGCCCGATTCACGCAGCGGTGGCGGCGGCGGTGGAGGAGGGGGTGGCGGATGTGCCGTAGCACGAGCGGGTGACGCGAGCGCCACCACGGCGGCGTGGAGTGTGTTGATCGCGATCGCCTTGCTCGGTGCGCGCGCCCGACGCAGCTCGCGGGAGCCGCGGGTATCGTGCGACGGGATGCGTCGTAGCTGTTAGGTTGCGCGGCGCCTCGCGGGCGAGGCGGACACGCGGCGCGGGGGCTCCCGCCACCGCGCAGCGTCCAGCGGAAGTCGCGGTGTCGACGATCCGCGATCGTCCTGGCCTCGATCGGCCGCGAGCCGGGCTAACCCAATCGATTCATGAGCGCTCTGTCGAGACTTCCGGACTCGCCCCGTTGGCTTCCGCGCTCGTCGCAGGTGGCCCTGGCGCGCGCCAACGCGTCGGCGCGGACGGAGCAGGGGCTACGGGCCCCGTGCCCTCCATCGGTTCGCTCGCGCACGGGGCATGGAGGGCCGCGCTCCGTCGCGGCCGCAGGGCGCTGTTCGTGAACGCTCCGGGCTGAGACGGTGTGCGCCTTGCCCAGGGGGTTGAGCTTCTTCAGACGACGTGCCGCACGCGTGCAGGTGCGCGGGTGGGCGCTGGCGATGGCTTGCGCGCTGGCGTGGGTCGTCGCCGGCTGCGGTGGCGGTGGCGGGGGTGGCGTTCCCGGCGCGAGCGCCCGGATTCGGGTGGACGCGACCCAGGTGACCGGCACCATCGATCGTCATCTGTGGGGCACCCAGATCCTCTGGACGGGTCCGTCGAACGGACTTCCGGAAAAGGTGACGACTGCCGAGGACGCGGCCGCCGCGCGCGCCAAGTTCTTCTCGTACGTCCCGTTGGTCCGCGACATGCGGCCGACGGTGCTGCGCTACCCAGGCGGGCTGCTCTCCAATCACTACGACTGGCGCCAAGGGCTGGGGCCGATGGAAGCGCGACCCGTGGATTCGGGTAGCGGTCGCAACATCGTGATCGGCAGCGACGAGTTCGGGCAGTTCTGCGAGCAGATCGGCGCGGTCGGCATGATCACCGTGAACTGGGCGCTGGGGCCGGGAAACGCGGCGGATTGGGTGGAGTACATGAACTCGCCCAACGATGGGTCGAACCCGCGGGGTGGCACCGATTGGGCCGCGGTTCGTGCCGCCAACGGTCATCCCGCGCCCTACGACGTGCGCTACTGGGAGATCGGCAACGAGCTGCGAGGGGGCGATTTCTTCATCAATCTCTACGCCACGAGCTTGTCGAGCTTTCGCGTGGAGATGATGAAGGTGGACCCCACCATCCGCATCGGCGCGATCGGCTTCGGCACCTATTACGAGCCCGAGTTCAGTCAGCAGTGGTACAGCACCATCAACGATCTCGCTCCCGATGGATTCCATTTCTGGGCCAAGCACCTCTACGCACCGAGCTCGCTCGCTCCCAATTACGGCTTCGAGATGACGCAGCCGGGGATCGTGGTCGAAGACACCCAGGACTTTCCCGCCAACTCCACCTACACCTTTGCGTTCTCCATCGTGAACGCATCGGGCTCGGGCGAGGTGCCGGTCGTCGAGCTGCTCGTCGACGGCAACGTGAATCAGACGTTCACGATCGCCGGAAACGAGTCGCCCACGCCGCAAGTGGCGCTCTCCCGCGGAACGCACCGCATCGGGCTCAGGCTCACGAACCGCGGCATCGTGCGCGTCTTCCACGAGGTGCCGGCGACGGCACCGGCGCAGCGCACGGTCACCGTCGACTTCAAGAACGACCCGGGAGTGCATCGGGTCATCATGGCGGGCTTCCAGACGCTCGAAACCTTTCTCTTCGAGCCTGCTGGGACGCTGGGAGATCACGCCATCTACGGCACCGAGAACAACACCGTCTACAACTTCCAGGAAGCGATCACGCGCCACGTCCACCTGCGCGAGGCACTGTCGCTCGCCGATCTCTTCAACGTCATGGTGCGCAACGGCGTGCCAGTTTCCACCACGTTCCTGCTCTACGAGGAAGACAACGGTCTGGGGCAAATCCAGGGCGTGTCGCTGTGGTTGAAGACCGGGGAGAGTGGTAGCCCGAATCCGCGACCCCGGCCGACCTATCTGGTGCAGAAGCTCTTCAGCGAGAACCTCGACGAGGGCGATCGCTTGGCCGTGGACGTGACGAGCCCCGCCTTCCACGTCGGTCTCGACGCTGGGCTTTCCATGGGCTTCGTGTCGAGCCTGGTGACGCGCGTGGACACCGTGGCCTCGGTTGCGGGACGCAGCCCGGAAGGGGACCGGCTGACGGTGATGGCGCTCAACAAATCGAGCGACGATCCCATGCCCGTGGCGATCGATTTGGTGGGCTTCGCGCCCAGCTCGGGGGAACAGGCGATCGTGACTGGTCCGACGGGCGGCTCGACCAACGAGCCCGAGGATGGCGCCCCCTCGGTCACGCTCACCCGCCACCCGCTCACCGAGGTGGGGTCCACCACGGTCGTGACGTTGCCGCCGCATTCCGCGAACGCGATCGTGTTCCGGCGCTGAGCGTCGCGTGCGGACGACGCGATGAGTGCGGCGGCTTCACAGTTCTTCACGATCGGACAACAGCCGCGCAAGGGTGGCGAGCCAGGTTGACGCTCGGTTGCTCGTGATCTCTTTCCGCGTGTGCGCGCCGGCGCTGGTCGTCTCGACGGTGCAGCGCACGAGCGAGTGCGCATCGTGAGCTTGCGTTCGAGTTCCGGTCTACGCATCGTCGCTGTGGCGCTCGTCGCCGCGGCGGCGGGTGGAGGCTGGTGGGGGTATCGCGCCTGGAAGGCGAAGCCTGCGGTGCACTACGAGACCGCGACCGTCGATCGTGGCTCGGTGGTGGCCAAGGTGACGGCCACCGGCACGCTCTCGGCGCTGGTCACCGTCCAGGTCGGCAGCCAGGTCTCCGGTCGCATCCAGCAGCTCTTCGTGGACTACAACTCGCCGGTCGAGGCCGGTCAGGTCATCGCCAAGATCGATCCGCAGCTTTTCGAGGCAGCGGCAGCACAAGCGCGGGCCAATCACTCGGCGGCGATCGCGAATCTCGCGAAGGCGCGGGTTCAATCCGAGGACGCCGCCCGTCAGCTCGCGCGCAGCGAGACGCTCGCGGCGCGCAAGCTCATCGCACCGGCGGACCTGGACGCGAGCCGAACCACGGCGGACGCGGCGCGGGCCGGTGTGGCGGCAGCGGCGGCAGCCGTCGAGCAGGCGGCGGCAACGCTCCACCAGGCCGAGGTGAACCTCGCGTACACCACGATCGTGTCGCCGATCCACGGCATCGTGATCTCGCGGGCGGTGGACGTGGGGCAAACCGTTGCCGCTTCGCTGCAGGCACCGACGCTCTTCGTGATCGCTGAGGACCTGCGCAAGATGCAGGTGGACACCAGCGTCGCCGAGGCCGACATCGGCAAGTTGAGCGCCGGCATGCAGGCCACGTTCGTCGTCGACGCGTATCCCAGCAAGCGCTTCGTCGGCACGGTCCGCCAGATTCGGAACGCGCCGCAGACGGTGCAGAACGTGGTCACGTACGACGCCGTGCTCGACGTCGACAACCCGGATTTCGAGCTCAGGCCGGGGATGACGGCCAACGCCACGTTCGTTTACGCACACGCCGACGACGTGCTCCGGGTGCCGAACGCGGCATTGCGCTTTCGGCCGCCGCCGTCGTTCGGTGCGGCCGAGGACACGAAGGGCATGGCGGGGAAGGGCGCTCACGCGCCCGGTGGTCGTGACGCAGGAAAGCGCGGCTCGCGCCCGGGCGGGCGCGACGGCGACGCCGCAGGCGCGACGCGCACGGTGTGGAAGCTCGAGGGTGGGCGTCCGCTCGCCGTACCGGTCAAGACGGGTCTTTCGGACGGGACCGTGTCGGCGCTTCTCGAAGGTGCCCTCGCCGTCGGCGACGTGCTCGTCACCGATGCCACGACGTCGGAGGCGGCCACGAGCTCTTCGTCCGGGCGCCGTGCCGGTGGTCCCCGGTTCCCCGGCTTTTGAGGATCGCCGTCATGAACGCGGTGGCGGAGTCGGTGGTGCACCTGGAGGCGGTCAGCAAGACGTACACGATGGGCGACGTCGAGGTGCGCGCGCTCCGCGAGGTCTCTCTCGACGTCGCACGGGGCGAGTTCGTGGCGGTGATGGGCTCGTCGGGCTCGGGCAAGTCGACGCTCATGAACGTGCTCGGCTGTCTCGATCGGCCGAGCTCGGGGCGCTACTGGCTCGATGGCGTGGACGTGTCCGGGCTCGACCGCAACGCGCTGGCGGGAATTCGCAACCGCACGCTGGGCTTCGTGTTCCAGAGCTTCAACCTGCTGGCGCGTACCTCGGCGCTCGAGAACGTCGAGCTGCCGCTCGTGTACGCGGGCGTCCCCACCCGCGAGCGGATGCGGCGCGCCGGCGAAGCGCTCGCACGGGTGGGACTGGCGGAGCGCGCCGAGCACCATCCCAATCAGATGTCGGGCGGTCAGCAGCAGCGGGTGGCCATCGCCCGCGCCTTGGTGTCCGAGCCGCGGGTCATCCTCGCCGATGAGCCCACAGGCAACCTCGACTCGCGGACCAGTGTCGAGGTGATGGCGTTGCTGCAGGAGCTGTGGCGCGCCGGCATCACGATCGTGCTGGTGACCCACGAAGCCGACATCGCCTCGTTCGCGTCGCGCATCGTGGAGATGAAGGACGGGCGCATTCGTTCGGATCGCATCCAATCTCCCGCCGATGCAGCGGTTGCGAGTGCCGCTTTGCGCGATGCGGCTGGCGACGACGGAAAGACACGGGTGAGCTCGTGACCCCGCTGCAGACGCTGCGCATCGCCTTGCGTGCGTTGGCGCGGAACAAGCTGCGCTCGTTCCTCACCACGCTCGGCATCATCATCGGTGTCGGTGCGGTGATCGCGATGGTCGCGATCGGCGAAGGCGCGAAGGCGCAAGTCGAGGCCGCCTTCAGTTCGATGGGCTCGAATCTGCTCATCATCCTTCCCGGCTCGACCACCTCCGGCGGCGTGCGCGGCGGCTTCGGCACGCAGCCGACCTTGACCTGGGACGATCTCGACGCAATTCGTGACGAGGTGCCGTCGGTGCGCGCTGCAGCGGCGGCGCTGCGCACGAATGCCTCGGTTTCGAGCGAGGATCAGAACTGGACCACCAGCATCACCGGTACCTCGCCCGAGTATTTCCAGATCCGGAACTGGGGCACGGCGAGCGGCTCACTCTTTGCGGCGGCGGATGTGGAGGGGAGCGCCAAGGTGGTGCTGCTCGGCAAGACGGTCGTCGAGAAGCTCTACGGCGCCAACTTCGATCCGGTCGGCGAGTTCGTGCGCATCAAGAACGTGCCGTTCGCGGTTGTCGGGGTGCTCGCGGCCAAGGGGCAATCGCCGACGGGTCAGGACTACGACGACGCGGCGTTCGTGCCGCTCTCGACCTACCAGTCGAAGATCCAGGGTGGCTTGCAGAAGTACATCGGCGGGGTGGTGTTCGTGGGTGCCACCAGCGGCGCCGAGATCATGCGCGCCGAGCGCCAGATCACGGCCTTGCTGCGCGACCGTCACCGCCTGGCCGAGGGCGACGACGACGATTTCTCGATCCGCAACCTGACGGAGATGGCGAGCGCCCGCGCCCAGGGCACCGAGACGCTCACCACGCTGCTCGCGAGCATCGCCGCGGTGTCACTCCTGGTGGGAGGCATCGGCATCATGAACATCATGCTGGTGAGCGTCACCGAGCGCACCCGCGAGATCG
>CAYUSL010000281.1:0-8248 GCA_964447125.1 uncultured bacterium
CGCCTCCGTACGGCATGCTGTCGACGCGGAACGACGGCACGTCGTTGACGATCACGCCGCCCACGTCGAGCTCGTTCCAGGCCTGAAAGGCGTGGTGCAAGTCACGCGTGAAGACCCCGGCCTGCAGACCGAAGTCGCTGGCGTTCACCGTCGCCAGCGCCGCGCTGAAATCACTGAAGGCCTCGAGGGTCGCGACCGGCCCGAAGACTTCCTGGGCGCAGAGCTTGGCGGTGTGGGGTACGTGCTCGACCAGTGTGGCCTCCACGAGCCGCCCCTCCCGCCGCCCCCCCGCCACCACGCGCGCGCCGGCCGCCACCGCCTCCTCGATCCAGCTCTCGACGCGAACGGCGTCCTGCTCGGTGATGAGTGGTCCCAGGAACGTCGCCTCGTCGAGCAGGTTGCCGTCGGCGAGCGCCGCGATCCGCGGGCGCAACCGCTCGACCAGCGCCGCGTACACGCGCTGATGGCAGAGCACGCGCTGCACGCTGATGCAGCTTTGTCCCGCCTGGTAGAAGGCACCGAACACGATCCGATCGGCGGCCTGATCCAGATCCGCGCTCTCGTCCACGATGCACGCGGCGTTGCCACCCAGCTCGAGCACCACCTTCTTCTTCCGCGCCCGCGCCTTGAGCGCCCAGCCCACCTCCGCCGAGCCGGTGAACGAGAGCAGCTTGAGGCGGTCGTCTTCCACCAGCCGATCGGCCGCGGAGCGGCTCGCCGGCAGGATGTTCACCACGCCTTCCGGCAGATCCGAGGCCGCCAGGATCTCACCCAGGATCAGCGCCGAGATGGGTGTAGCGGAGGCCGGCTTGAGCACGAACGGACAGCCCGCCGCCAGCGCGGGACCGACTTTGTGCGCCACCAGGTTGAGCGGGAAGTTGAAGGGTGAGATGAGCGCCACCGGACCGATCGGCACGCGCTTCACCACCGCCTCCACACCCTCGCTGCGCGGCGAGATGTCGAGCGGCAAATACTCGCCGTGGATGCGCGTGGCCTCCTCGGCGGCGATGCGGAACGTGTCGAGGGCTCGGCTCACCTCGCCGCGTGCGTCGCGGATCGGCTTGCCGGCCTCGATCACCAGCGCGTGCGCCAGCTCCTCGCGACGCGCCCCCATCGAGCGCACCACGTGCTCGAGCACCGCCTGCCGGCGATGCGCCGGCCAGCGCCGGAAGGGATCGCGCGCCCCATCGGCAGCGGCGATCGCCGCGCTCACGGTCTCGCCGTCGGCGAGCGCGACGCGCGCGGCGATCTCGCCCGTGTACTTGTTGACGACCACCAGGTCCTCGTTGGCCAGGATCGGGCGGCCCGCGAGGTAATACGGGTAGAAGTTCTTCACGCCTCCCCTCCCCTCGCTAGCCTGGATCATTCACGAACATCGCGCTGCGGCCGCGACGGAGCGCGGCCCTCCACGCTTCTTGTACGCGCGAACCGATGGAGGGCGCCGCTCCGTTGGCGCCGACGCGCTGTCGCGGGCACGAGCCACGGATACTTGCGACGATTGCAGCTGTCCACGGGGCGATTCCTGGTGTCTCGACGCCGCGTTCATGAATGGATCGGGGCGAGGCGTTCAGACCGACCCGAATCACGGCCCGGGCACGACCGGATCTGCGAGCACGTCCACGGGGTGCGCGCAGGTGTCCAGGCAACCCGGGAGCGGCGGCAGCGCCTCGAGGACGTCGCCGAGACCACCCTCACCCAGGAAGTTGTCCACCAGATTCACCAGGTTGCCGTCGCAGATGCAGAACCGATCGGCGAAGGCTCGCGCTTCGTCGCGCTTCCAATAGTAGAGATCCCATACGGTGAAGAGATAGCCGAACTCGTACGACGTCGGGTTCTCCCGGCGGCGAGCGATGCGCTCGACCGGGAAGCGGTACGCGGCTTCGCGGCGGGACACGATCTCCAGCGCATCGAGCCGCGTGGCCTGTGCGTCGCGCCACAGCGCGCGCCCGTCGGCATCGCCGCCGGGATCGAGGCCGAGTGCAGCGCGCCGGATCGCGACCAGGCCGCGATCGAGCAGCAACACGTGACGGATGCGCAGGCGGGTGATCTCGAGCCCATCGCGAAGCTCGTCGAACCAGGGGCGGGCATCGGCGGGAATGCCACCCGCGAGCCGCCCGATCTCGGCCGCGAAGCCTGCGTAGGTGGCGTCGAGGGTCGTGAGCCGCGCGATCACGTCGGCTTCGTAAGCCGCCAGGCCGTCGGCGTCGAGGGCACGGATCTCCTCGGGCAAGAGCCGCACCGGCTGGAACTCGGTACCGGCGATGAAATGACCGATGTCGTCCGCCGAATCCCAGCCGATCAGCTCGGCGATGGCGTTGCCTTCGAGGAGGTCGGCGCCCTGCTCGTCGATCACCCGCACCAGGAGATCCTGCATGGCCTCGGCGCGCTTGCCGAAGATCCGCGTGAAGCGCGCGAGCTTCACCCGCCAGTCCTCGCGCGCCTCGTAGACCGAAGACGCCGTCATCCAATCGTTGAGCCAGAAGCCCCACTCGAAGCCGCTCGAGAAATCGATCTGGCCGTCCATGCCCGAATCCGCGAGACGCTGCAGGTCGTTCCAGCGTGAATAGCCGTAATGCGGCAGGAAGAGCGGCACGTCCACGTCGAAAGTCACCCAGTAGGCCGTCTCCGGGTAGTAGAGAACGCGCCGCTCACCGATCTCACCGAGCAGGAACGTGCGCAGCGCGGAGAAGTCTGCATTGTCGTAGGTCGGGGCGGGCCGGAAGAGATCGTAGAATTGGACGGAATGCGGCATCACGCCCACGCGTGGGTCGGCGATTCCGGGCAGGAAGTTGAAGTTGATGCCACCGAAATGCGGCGCCGTCTGGCCGGAAGTGATGTGAACCTTGGAGAGGAGCTCGGCGCCGTAGCGCTCGTCCAGAAGCGCGGCCGTGAAGTTGAGCCAATCGTAGGTGGCTTGGTCGTCACTGGGCAGGAACTCGGCATTGCCGAGCTCGACGTTGATCACGTCCCACGGCACTTGCATCAGCTTGGCGATGCGTTGCTCGATTTGCGGCTCACCGGGAGCTTTGCCGTCGGGCACCAGGACCCAACCGTTTTGCTGATTGAACTGGAACGGCGTGTCGATGCCGACTTTCAACCCGCGAGTGTGGGCGGCGGCGACGATGCGCGACGCGTGGCGAAGGAAAGCATCGATGTCGACGGTGTCCTGCAGAACCCACTGCACGTACGTCTGGCGATTCGCGATCAGCCAATCGAGGTAACGCTCGGCCTCGGCCAGGTGCGCGTCGCTCTCGAGCAGAAACGAGTCCATGAGCTCGATGGGGTGCATGGTGTGGAGGTGGAATCCCCGCCACGCGTAGGTCGGCTGGTGTGTTTCGTCGAGAACCTCCGGCACGACGAGCCGCGCGGGAACGAAGGTCTGTTCGGGATGGAAGAAGCCGAAGCCGAGCGCTTCGAGAAGCGCGTAGATCGCGTACTGCGCCCCCAGCGCATCGGCGCCGCGCGCGGCCAACACCGGACGGCCGTCCTCTTCGCCGCGCGCCATGCGGTACGCAGAGGCCGGCAGATCCGCTGGCTTCGTGCCGTCGAGGACGCGATCGGCTAGCTCGCCGTCGCCGACCGCGAGGATGAAGTCGGCGTCGCTCGGCACCTTCGCGACGTCGTCGACGACCTCGACCGCGTGTCCACTCGCCTGCGCGAGCAATCCCGTGGCACGGGCCAGCGCCAGCGCCGCACCTTCGCCGCCGGCCTCGCGCGTGACGATCGCCACCCGCGTGGCCGCGTGCCTCTGCTCGCTGGCGCCGCCGCCGCCCGAACAGCTCACGAGCGCGAGAAGCCACGCGAGCGACAGGCCGGCCCGGTGCACGGCACGCGCGCGCCACGAGATTCCCGATTCGCGGACGGGGCTCATACCGCCGGTGACCGTATCGGCCCGGTATCCGTGCGCACCGGCAGCTCCACCACGAACGTGGCGCCAGGGGGTGGCTCGGACTCGGTGACGAAGAGCTCGCCCTGGTGGTCCTGCACGATCGCGAACGCCATCGAGAGCCCGAGGGATTGGGCGTCGTGCTCGGCGCCGTCGTGCATGGGCGGATCGAAGATGGAGCGCCGCAGCTCCGGCGCAATTCCGGGACCGTCGTCGGCAAACCGGATCTCGATCCGGCCGCGCTCGTTGAGGGCGGTGGTGACGCGGATTCGCGCGGGTCCCGCCTCGCTCATCCCATTGCGCGAACGCGCCGCGTGCGTGACGAGGCTCGTGAACGCCTGGCGAAGCTGCAGGCGATCGGCAGTGGTCGGCGGCAGCTCGTGAGCGAGCGCCAGGTCCACGACCACACCCGCACGCCTGAGCTCGTCGGCAGCGCCGTCGAGGGCGCCGCGCACGATCGCATTCACGTCGATCAGCTCGAGTCGCGGCCGGCGGTGGCGCGCGAACGCGAGCAGACGTCCCACGATCTGCTTGGCGCGCAGTGCTTCCTCGTGAATGCGTTCGATCGAAGCACGCACCTTCCCTTCGACCGCCGCGTTGCGCAGCAGGAGCTGGCTGAAGCCGAGCACGCCGGTGAGCGGGTTGTTGAGCTGGTGCGCGATCCCGCCCACCAGGATGGCGGCAGCCGAAAGCCGCTCGCTCTGCACCAGTTGTTCTTCGAGCTGCTTGAGCCGGGTCACGTCCTCGGTGATGCCGGCCACGCGATAGACCCGACCCAGCTCGTCGCGCACGGGAAAGCTGCGCCCACGCACCCAGCGCACCGCACCGTCCGCGCGCACCACGCGGTACTCGAGCTCGCCCACCTCACCGTGGGCCGCCTGGCTCTGCATGCGCAGCACCCCGGGCCGATCCTCGGGATGCACGGCCTCGAGGGCTCTCGGCAGCCCCCGCTCGGGTGCCGGGAGCTCGCGACCCGTGAGGCGGGCGTAAGACGGGCTCAGATAGAGCAAGCGCGATCGATCGAGCTCGACGATCGAGAACACGGCGTCGATGTTCTCGGCGAGTTGGCGAAATCGCTCCTCGCTGGCGCGCAGGTCCTGCTCCGCGCGGCTGCGCCCCTCGGCCGACGCCACGTGACTCGCGATCGCCTGCACCAAGAGCAGATCTTCGTCGGTCACGACGTGGGGCGCGCCGTAGTAGACCGTGAGCTTTCCCAGCAGCTCGCCGCGATAGACGATGGGCACGAACAAGAGCGACCGGATGCCTTCTTCGCGGATGGCCTCGCGCACCGCCGCGACGCGCTCGTCGCGCTCGACGTCCTCCACGACGATCGGCGCGGCGTGGGAGTCGGCACGCGTCCACGGCGAGTGACCTTCGACCGCCTGGCGGTACCGCTCGGAGATGCCCTGCCAGGCCTGGAACCGCAGCACGCCTTTCGCGTCGAAGAGCAAGATCGCCGCGCGGCGCGTGTGCAGCGCCCGCTCGGTGCCCTCGATCGCCTCGGCGTAGAGCTCCTCGATCGGACGCGCGTGGCTCGATGCGTCCGCGAGGTTGTACACCGCGCGCATCGGGTCGAGGCGCCGCCGGAGCTCTCCCTCGAACCGGACCCGTTCGTTGCGCTGCGCGGCCTGGCGAGCGGCGAGCGAGAGGCGCACACCGAGCACGACCGCGTCCACGGGCGTGCGCACGTAGTCGTCGGCGCCCTCGGCGATCACCGAGGCGATGAGATCGGTCTGATCGCGGCCGGCAGCGATCAGCACCACGGTGCTCTCGCCGAGCTGCACCGAGCGGATCTGACGGACCAGCGACGTCGCGGCGGCCAGGCGCACGCTCAAGTCCACGAGCACCAGCGGGAACTCGCCGCTCTGGAAGCGATCCCACGCGTCCGCGACGCCGTTCGGCGCCACGACCTCGTGGCCGAGCGACTCGAGAAGCCGCTGCCAATCGCGATGGGTGCGTGCTGGATCTTCGACGAGGAGGATCTTCATCCCGCGTCTCCGCGCCGAAGCGTACCAGGCACCCTCACCCACGTCTGTCGCACGCCACAACGCTCGTTGCTGCGCTCGCATCGGCGCGCGTCATTTCTTGCGCTTGCGCACGCCGCGGAAGTCCGGCTTGCGCTTCTCCAAGAACGCGTCCCGGCCTTCCATCGATTCCGCGGTGTCGTAGTAGAGGCCGAGGGCGCCCACACCCAGGTTCGTGACGCCGACGGTGCCATCGACCTCGGCGTGGAACGCGTACTTGAGCATCTTGAGCGCTGTGGGGCTCTTCTCGAGAAGCTCGGCGCACCACTTGTCGACTTCCGCGTCGAGCTGATCGTCGGGCACCACGGCGTTCACCAGCCCCATCGCCAGCGCCTCACGAGCGCTGTAACGCCGGCACAAGTACCAGATCTCCTTCGCGCGCTTCATGCCGACCAGCCGCGCCAAGTCGCCGGTGCCGTAGCCAGGATCGAAGCTGCCCACCCGTGGTCCAGCCTGACCGAACTGAGCGCGCTCGCACGCGATGCTCAGATCGCACGCCACGTGCCAGACGTGACCGCCGCCGATCGCGTACCCATTGACTCGCGCGATCACGGGCTTGGGGATCGACCGGATGAGCTGGGTCACCACCTGCCAGCCGACCTCGAGCGGCAGCGTTCGGACTTCGCCGGCGTACCCACCGGCTTCGCGGGTGGTCTGATCTCCTCCCGTGCAGAACGCGCGATCACCGGACCCGCTGAGCACGACCACGCCGACGTCGTCGTCCATCCACGCCTCGGTGAAAGCCTGCGCCAGCTCGTGGACCGTGAGCGCGGTGGCGGCATTCAGCCGCTGGGGACGATCGATCGTGATCCGCGCCACTCCCGCGCGCGCTTCGTAGCGCACTTCGCGCAACTGCATGGCGACCTCCTTCGTCGTGCGTGTGGTGGCGTCGAAACCGCGACGCATCGCCCCGCGAGCGAGCCGCAACCGATGCGGCCTACGCGAGCAGCATGCTATATCCGTCGAGTGCCGCTCGATGCGCGGCGCGTGAGCCCCTGATGGATTCGACCAAGCTCTACGACCCCGAGGTCCTGCGCAACAAGGTGCCGACGCTCCATCCGCGCTACCAGTGGATGAAGCTCGAGCTCGAGCCCGACGACCGGGTGGTCCTCACCACGATCTCGGGCCGCCACACCGTGGCACAGGTGACCGAGCTCGGCGGGCTCGCGGAGGATTCGGTCGCGCGCGTGATCCTGAAGCTCGTGGGCCGCGGCGTGGTGCTGTGGGACGACGACCTGCCGTTTTACGACGAGTCGGCGCTGCTCGAGGTGATTCCCACCTTCGATCCCCAAAACACCAACCGCAGCGCGCACCTCGACGACACCGACCGCATGCTGCTCACCCTCATCAACGGCCGCACCTCCGTGCGCCAGATGGAGGCGGCGCTGCCGCTGAGCCGCGACCGGCTGCTGGCGAGCGTGATCCGGTTGCGACTTGCGGACGTGATCGGGGTCGTCGACACGAGTGCCAAGAACGCCGACGCGCGGCCGGAACCCGCAGCCGCCGTCGTGAGCTATCAACTGCCGGAACCGCCTCCCGCTGCCAAACCGGCCGTCACGGCGGCGCCGCCCCCACCGGCAGCGGCTGCACCCGCACCTGCGCAAGCGGCGAATTCCTCCAGCCACTCCGGCGCCGCGGAATCGCCTGCCCCCAAGGCGTACCGCACCCGGCAAGACGCATTCGAGGAGGCGACACGGCGCCTGCTCTCCGGCGACTCGCTCGCACTCGACCCGCACGATCCCACCGCCACACCAGCGCCACGCAAAGGCACGGCGACTGTGCGCGACCACGAGCCGCCGCGTTACGAGCGCCGCACGGGCCGGGCCAGCGAGCACAAGGAAGGTAGAAAGACCCGCACCGCCGAGGTGCGTGCCCGCGGCGCAGCCGAGGCCCAGGCAAGCTCACCTTCGCGTCTACCGACGATCGCGCTCGGCGGTCTCGTCGCAGCGGCGCTGGTGGTCGGCGGGATGGCACTCGGGCGCGGCAAAGAGCGAGCAAACCTGCGCGGCGGGCACCAGACCGTGGAATCGTTCCACGGCATCATCGAGCTGGCGCAGATCCTCCCCCGGCAATCCGGCAGATTCGAGGCGCAAGTGGCCGCGAGCTGGTTCCAGATGTCGAGCGCGGCGAAGCGCCAATCCGTGCGCGCCATGGCCGCCGAGCTGGACGCCGACGGCGTGAAAGCGATCGTCCTCACCGACGACGACGGCCGCATCGTTGCGGAATGGGAAGACGGCGCGCTGACGCTGCATGAGTAATACGGGGGGCTGTTCCAGCCCCCCGCCTGGAGTTTGGACAGTTTCGTCCGCCCCGTCGGCCCGTCAGCGCACGCTGGACA
>CAYUSL010000282.1:0-8216 GCA_964447125.1 uncultured bacterium
GCCATCGCAAGCGGGCGCCACCAGCGTGATGTGCTCGCCGAGCGTCGAATCGCGCCATCCGGGATACGGCAAGACCACCTCGACGCCGTCCTGACGCTCGATCCACCACCGGTTCGCGGGCTGAAATCCCATCACCAACGCGAAGCCGCGCCCGACGAGGACCTGCCCGGTGAGAAGCACCGCCAGCGGTGCGGCGCGCATGGTGCGTGTGACGGCGTGGCGAAAGAGCCCGAGCCGCCACGCCACCCACGTGTCGAACGCGCCCGCGACCACGAAGTTCCACTGGTCCGAGCACGCGAGCAGCAGCGCTCCCATGGCCCACACAGCGCGGACACCGCACGTACCGCCTGCGGGGTGGGTGGCGTCGGCGCTCGCCAGCATCGCCGCTGCCACGGTGAGCACCGCGAGGCTCGGCGCGATTCCCCACAACACCGCGGCGACGTAGCCGAGCAGCAGCAAGGCGCCGGCGCTGGCGAGGACGCGGCTCGCGCGGACCAAGGGCGTGAGCCCTTCGGACGCGACGAGATGCGACACGTAGAGAAAGAAGATCGCTACCGGTACCACGCGGCTCGCTTCCGAGATCGTCAGCAGCAACAGCACCGGCATCAACGCCAGCGCGTGAAGCCAGCAATAGAGCTCGCGCACCAGTGGCACGAAACCGCTGCGCACCGATTTCGGCAGTGCAGGACCGCGCGCGAGCACGCGTATGCCCGTCGAGGCCAGAAGCGCGACACCCGCCAGCACCAGCGCTCGGGGCGCGCGATCACCGATCAGCCGGATGGCCACGACGAACGGCATCGCGAGGGTGCGAAACAGCGCGACCCGGCCGCCACCGTCGGCGTCGGGCTGCGCGAGCGCATCGATCACCAGCCCGGCGAGCGCTGCCAGCGCCGTGGCATGGCACGCCGTGAGCGCCTTGTGTCGCCATGCGGCAGGTGCGCTCACGCGCGCACGATCCAGCAGGGCGCGCGGGTGGCGGCGGAGGTGGCGTCACCGTCGCCGTCGCCGCGAAACACGATGAGGACGGACCCAGCGCCGGCGGAGGCGACCGCTCGCGCCCTAGCGCCATCTTCGCCGGCGGAGGTGAGTACCAACGTGTCGCCGGAGGCGGCGATGAGCACACGTTCGCCTTCGCCGAGTGCGGCGAGATCGACGCGCCACGACGCCCGCGTCGCGACGTGCTCGACGGTGATCGCGGTCGCGCCGGGGAGCGCTAACGCGATGCGCGTCGGCGAAGGTGCCGCGCGCGGCGCACGCCGCAGCCGGGCGCGAAGCCGCGCGAGCGCGCCGTCGCGAAGCAACAGTACCAGCACCACCAGCAACAGCGCGTCGGCGAGCAGCGATAAGATCGACACTTTCGAGGCCTCGTGAACGAACGGCCGCTATCTATCATTCCCGCGGAATCCGGGACCACCACCACGACACGGCGTGATCGCAGCGCCCTGGCGCTCTGGTTGGCCGTGCTGGTGATCGGGTTCGCGACCAGCCGCATCGTGGCGTGGCGCGGCTGGATCGACGCCGAACGGCTCGGCGCCGCAGGCGGTCCCACGACGTTGGCGCTCGACGAGGCATCTGGGCGGGTCTTCGTCGGCCTGTGGAACGACGAGCGGGTGGTGGTCACGGAGGAGCCGGGCACGATTCGTGGTGACACGGTGGTATCCCGACATCGTCCCGCGGCGCTGGCGTTCTCGGCCAGCGACCGCACGCTCTTCTTCGTCTGCTACAGCCGCGATCACGTGTGTGCCGTGCGGGACGGCGCCGCTCACGCGCACGAGGCAGCCGATTGCTTCTGCCCCGGCGGCGGCACACCCGAGGAGCGGCGCTGGTTGCGCTGCGAGGCGCGCCACTCGCCGTTCACGGTGCCGGAAGGCCGGCTCGAGGGGCAGGTCGAGACGCTCGCCCTCGAAGAGGCGAGCGGCAAGCTGGTGACGATCGCGGGACACATCGGCTCCGGGGTGGGCTTCCACAAGGACTTCGCGTGGGTCACGGCTCTCGACTGGGACGGACACGAGCTGGCGACGAGCGAGCCCGGTGTCGATCTGATCGGCACGTACCACGATCACAATCCGTTGCCGCTCGGGCTGCCTCACGGCGCAGCGGGACCGCTCTGGTTGCTGCGGCCCTCGTCGGCGTCGCTGATAGAGATCGCATGGCCGACTCTGGTGCGGGGGCGTGAGGTCACGGTGGGCGGCTTGCCGCTGGCGCTGGTGGAGCTGCCGGAGCGACACGTGCTCTGGATCGCAGACGCCGAGCGGCGTGAGCTCGTGGAGATCGACGCCGCTTCGCTCGTGGTGCGCCGCCGCCTGGCCGTGCCCGAGCCGCCGTCTGCGCTGTTCTTCGATGCCCTGCGCGACGAGGTGTGGGCGGTGTCGCAGGCAGGCGACGCAGCGTTTGCCGTCGACGTGGAAGGCGGCGCGATCGTGCGTCGCGTGGAGGTGCGGAAGCCGAGCGCTGCGGTCCTGGACGCTCCCCGACGAAGGCTCTGGATCGCGAGCCTCGGCGACGGCGAGCTGCACCGCGTCGAGCTCGAAGCGGCGCTCGCGGGGCGGGCGTCGCCGTGAAGCGCGCGAGAAGCCTCACGCTGCCTGCCGCGCGGCGCTCGCTCGCGCGACTCCTCGTCGCGCTGGGGATCCTGATGGTCGGCTACGCGCCCTTCCTGCACGCCTTCAACGCGCTCTACTACGTCGGCGTGCACGCGGGAAAATCCGTGGGAAGCATCTGGCTGTCGTGGGGCTTCACCATGAACGTGCCGCTTCTCGGCTTCGCGTTCCTGGAGGCGGCGGCGACGCTGTGGCGCGAGCACCACGGTTCGCGCCGCGCGATCGAAGGCGACGGCGTCGGCTTCGCGCGTGTATCGGCGCTCTTCGCGGCGGCGTGCGTGGTGTCGGGGCTGCGCGACGTGCTCGCTCCCGAGATCTACGCGGATCGCTTCGGCGAGGGAGTCTTCTTCGCGAAGCCCTGGGCACGCGATCTCGTGAGCCCCGCGTTGCTGGCCGCTCTCGCGCTTGCGGTTGCGGTCGTGGCGGCACGCTTCGCGGCGAATCGTGGGTCCGAAGACACCGTTTCCGAGACTCCCTTCGATCGATCGCAAGCGGGATCGGGGAGTGAAGGCGAGTCGCTGACGCCGAGGGTGGCGCCGTGTTGGGTTCGGATCGCGCTCGTCGCCTGTTGGGGCGCACCGCTGCTCACGATCCCCAGCATGGGCGGCGAGGTTCACTTCGACGTGCCCACGCGCTTCGTCCACGTCGTCGAGGCGGTGCTGGCGGCTCGGCTCTGCATCGACTGGATCGAGCGCCGCTCGGTGACGCTCGCGGCGTCGGCGCTCACGGCGGTCGTCCTCGCCGATCTCGCGGCCACCCTCTTGGCGCCGAGCGGCCTACCGCTTCTTTACGGACGGGGTGTCCAGTGGATCCTCTACGAGCGATTGCAGTTCCACCACGGGCGCTACGTGAACGGCGTGATGTCGGCGGTGGGAGCCGTGGCGCTCACCGCCGTCGCGGTGATGGCGGGCAGGCAGGCGTACCGCGGTCGTTGGCTCGGGCAGGCGCAGGCGACCGGGCGATCGTCAGCGGAACCGCGCGCCCGCTCGCGTTCGGCGTGGCTGTTGCGCGCGTTCTTGCTGGCTTCGATCGGCTGGTTCGTGGTGTCGATGAGTGCGTGGACGCTGGTGTGGCTGAACGATCTCGTGTTTGGAGTGGACGGGACGGCGCTGTGGTCGAACGCGCGTCCCCGACTGGGCTCGCAGGCGATTCCGGTGATCGAGCTGCTGGCGTCGTGGCTCGCGGTGGTGGCCAGCGCCCACCTGATGGTCTCGACGACGCTACGTCTCGACGCGAGCCTGTGCGCCGCCACGGCGACCGATCGCAGCGCCTCGGACCGGCGGGCCTGGCTCGCGTTCTTCGCGGCCAGCGCCGCGATCGCTAGCGCGGCGTTGGTGCGCGTCGCCTGGCTGGGTATCGCCGCGATGCGGGCTCACTGAGCGGGATCGGGTTCGGGAACCCGCGCCGAGGGGTGGGACGCGTTCGCGTCGGGCGCGAGCGCGCTCACGATCGCGTCGGCGAGCCGCTCGGCGATCAGGCGGCTTCCCGCCGGGTTGAAGTGGACGTGGTCACTCTCGGGTCGCAGGAAGAGCTCGGGATGTCCGACGAACGGCGCCGTCACGTCGAGCGCGGGCACGTGGTGAGCCGCCGCGACTTGCAGGAGCGTAGTGTTGTAGTCGCGATGCACGGCGGAGTAGGGCTCGTGATCGCTCAGGTACGGCGAGGTGAGTAAGACGATCATCGCCCCGCGTGCGTGGGCGCTCTCGATCAGCGTTTCGAGGTTGGCGCGGTAGCGAGCGAGCGGCACGCGCAGCCCCGGGCCCGGCACGTAGCGGCCCTTGCCGACCACCCGCCGGACGAGCTGATAAAGACCCGAATCGTCGAGGAAGGCCTGCGTGCGCAGCACCCACGCGGGGGGGAGACGCACCTGGTGGTCGGGAGATCCGCCCATCGCCGGCGAGTGGTCGTTCCACGCGAGCTGGAGCGTGATCACGGTCGGCATGGCCGCCGCGCCGTACGATTCGAGGTAGCGCAACGCTTGCTCGGTGGTGTAGCCGGGGACGCCTGCGTTCCAGACCGAGACGCCGCCGTCGAGGCGAGAGGCCAGATTCGGCTCGAGCATCTCCGGGTAGCCGTGGCCGTCGTCCATCACGGTGACGGAGTCGGCGAGACACAACACGCGATGTCGCGCGCCGGCGGCGAAGCGCGGTTCGGCTTTGCCGGGCAGCTTCCAGAAGAGCAACGGATCGCGCTCCACGAACGCGCGCTTTTCCAGGAGGATCGGAATGCTCCAGGCCGAACGGATCGGTGGTGCTGGAATCGCTCGCCCCAGCGCTTCCAGGAGCGCCAGCACCAACGCCACCACGAGCACGATCCAGCGGGCGCGTCGCAGCGGCTGCATCTCGGCAGCGCCGCGGCGAGGAGGCCGTGCGCCCGGCGTCACGACCCCTTCCCAGGTCGCGGCTCGCGTACCCGGCTCGACCACGCGAACCATGCGACGAGCGCGCCGAACGTGACTGCGATGCCGGCCGCCAGGGAGCGCGGGCGATAGCGGAACACGACCGTATGCTGGCCTGTCGGAATCGGCACCGCGCGCAACGCGAGATCGGCGCGCAGCACAGCAACGTCCTGGCCGTCGATGCTGGCGTTCCAGCCGGGGTCGAAGCTGTCGCACACCACCAGCAACGCGTCCCTCGGAACGTCGACGTCGATGACGAGCCACTCGTCGCGGTCGTCGCGGAGCGACGCGCGGCCTGCGGCGACGCCACGGGATTCGAGCGCCAGCGATCGCGCGAGCTGCGGGTCGAGATCGTCGCGGACGAGCACCGCAGTCGTGCGCGCGATCTGGGGTGTGACCAGCCGCTCGCGGGCGCTCGCGACGTCGTCGACGATCTCGACTCGCTCGGCCACGAAGGCGCGTGGGCCCGGCGTGGGATTCTCGAGGACCCGCAGGCCGTCGAAGTCGCCACGCTCGATCCAATCGCCGAGCGGCCGTGCCTCGGGCGGTGGATCATGCGCGGGCAGCACCGCCCACCGCACACCCAGCAGATCGAGGATCGCTCGATCACGCACGGTCTCGTGCTCGAAGCTCGAGCTCACGCCCACCAGCGCGCGGTACGCGGACGGCACCACGAAGAACACCCCCGCGGCGTTTCGCCAGCCCTCCGCCATCGCGCGGTGCTGGTACGACTGCGAGAAGCGGTTGAAGCCGGGATAGCTCTCGTCGAAGAACCCCGGCCGCGAGACCTCCGTCCCGGGCAACAGCGTCAGGGTACGGCCGAGAGGTTGCGACGCGAGCCGTTCGCGGATTGGCGCTGGGGTCTCGAGGCGTTCGCGGGGCAGGGTGCTCACGGAGGTGTGTCCGCAAAGCCAGAGATCCAGGGAAGCCAGAACGAGCAATCCGAATCCGGCCACCTGCGATGCGAGTGATCGATCTCGAGCGAGGAGCAGCAACGACGCGGCGGCGCTCGCCAGTCCCAGCGCGAGCTTCGTTCCCCGCTCGGCATCTCGCACACGGATCAGCCGCGCATTTTCCCAGCCGGGATCGCGACGCTCGGGCTCCGCTCCCAGAAACGAATCCACGCGCGAACGCAGGCCGTGCTCGAGCTGCCAGAAGCGCTCGGACCACATCGGCTGGCGATGCACGAAGAAAATCACGAAGAAGACGGTCAGCGCCGCGGGCACCAGCGCTGCACGCAGCGCCTGATGCCAGGCGAGCGCGTTCCAGACGCGCGGGGCGAACGCCGACGACACGCCCAGCCCACCGGACACCGACAGTGCGAGCACGGTGAGATGGAGCCAGCGCACCGGCATGCGGAAGAAGGCGAATCCAGGCAGCAGCGAATAAACCCAATGGTGAACCGGCGTGTACGCGCTGAATGCCACGGCGAGGCCGAAGAGTCCCATCGGCGCCAGCATCAGCGCGCTGCGTCGCAGACGACCCGTGACGGCCCACGGCAGCGCCACCAGCGGAACCAGGCCTACATACGGCGTGGACATCTCGCGGATGAAACCGCCCCAGTACTGGCTCTCGTTCGCCGTGCCGAAGAAACCGGGCACCACCGCGCGGATCAGCTCGATGGGATGAATGGCTCCCATCGTGGTGGCGATCCAATCGAGGCCGCCGCCACGGTTCGAGTCGCTCACGTACGCGAGCGCCGGAATCAGCGTGATTCCCGCGAGAGCGACGCCGAGCGCAGTCGCCGCGGCGACCTGGCCGAGGCCACGTGCCCAGCTACGCCGCGCGGCCGGATCGAAGGCGCACGCCGCGATCACGAAGAGCGCCAGGCCGACCAGCGTCTGATACGCGTACTGGACGTGACCGGCGAGGATCGTGAGCGCGATCGCGCCGGCCAACCACGCGAACGAGCGCCGCTGCCCGCGAAGCCCTTCGTACGCGAGAGCCAGGCACCACGGAGTCCACGCCATCGCGTGCAGATGCGGCATCTCGCCCAGCGCGATGTGTCCCGCGACCAGGCCGCTCGTCGCATAGGCCACGCCGGCCACCGCCGCTCCCCAAGCTTCGGCGCCCAGCCCACGCGCGAGCCGCGCTGCACCCGCGCAGGCGATGAGCCCGGCGAGCGTGAACGACAGGCCGATCGCGAACGGGTGGGGAAGGACGAGATGGATCCATTCGAGCGGGTAGAAGAGCGCTTGCACGGGATCGGCATGCATCGGATACCCGCCCAGCACCGCGGGATTCCAGAGCGGCCACTCGCCGTGGCGCAGGCGCTCGAACGTCCATTCGCGCCAGAAGAGCTTCTCGTTGACGACGTCGAAGCCGCTGGGGACGCCGCCCGAGAGCAGCGGCGCGTGAAACACCAGCACGGCCAAACCTGCGAGCCACGTTGCGATCGGCGCGGACGCCGCGGGCCACGCGCGGCTTGGGTTCCTGTCCATGCGTCGCGACGAATCGGGGTCGCCGCGGGATGCGGCTTTTGACAGGGGAAAGACCGGCATCCTACCATCCGGTCGCCCGAGTCCCCTCGCTCGCGCCCGTAGCTCGGCGCTTCATGCCTGCACTCGACGCCCGGACGCCGCCCGATCTCTGCCCGGAGATCGTGCTCGTCAATCCACACGGCTGGCGTTTCATCGGCGACGGCACCATCCCCGCCGGGTTGCTGGCGGTGGCGGCGCCGCTCGTCGATCGCTACCGCGTCACGGTGATCGACCAGCGCGTGGAGCGTGACTGGAGCCGGCTCTTGGATCGAGCGCTGGCCCGGCATCCGCTGGTGGTCGGCGTGACCACCATGACGGGCAAGCAGATCCTGGATGCGATCGACGTCGCGGAGCGCGTGAAGGCAGCAGGTCCCACACCGGTCGTCGCCGGTGGCGTTCATCCGAGCCTCCTTCCAGCGCAGACGCTCGCGCATCCGGCCTTCGACTACGTCGTCGAAGGCGAGGGCGAAGAGACCTTCGCCGAGCTCTGCGATGCGCTTGCCGATCGGCGTGAGGTCGCCGGCATCCGTGGGCTCTGGCACAAGCCGGCCGGCGTGCCGGTCGGTGCCGGTCCGCGCGCGCCGCTCGCCGCCGAGGCGCTGCCGCGGATGCCGTACGAGCTGCTCGACCTGGAACGCTACGTGCGCCGCATCCGCTTTGGCCGCACGCTCAGCGTGTTCTCTTCCAGGGGGTGCCCCTTTCGGTGCTCCTTTTGCTACAACGTCGCGTTCTTCGGCG
>CAYUSL010000283.1:0-7488 GCA_964447125.1 uncultured bacterium
CGGCGTGATTCAGCATGTACACGTCACCGTGGTTCTCGAACACGATCACCCACACACCCGTGAACGCCGGCAACCCGCCGCGGCCGACGGCGGCCGTGCCGTCGCTGCCGTCACCGCCGCCGCACGCGGCGAGGAACGCCATGGCGATGAAGAGCGATTTCGCTACGGAAGCCTTCGTGGACGCTGGTCGCATGATGACGCGCAAGGGTGCGCGGCCACGGTGACGAGGCGGTGTCGAACCGCGACGAACGTGCGACGGCCAGGTGATCGAATCGGCGCGCGCTCGGCCGCCGTCCTGGGAAGGACCCGATGACCTTCTGCGCTTCCCCCCGCCACGCGCGAGCGCTCTCCGCACTGGCGGTGCTCGTCGCCGCCGGCTGCTCCGGCAATCCGTCGAGCCCCAGCGGACCGCTACGTTTGGTCCTGCTCGCCGACTCTCACGTGATCGGTCCGCAATACGTCTGCTGCAGCGAGAACGGCACGCTCGACAACGACAGCATCATGCGCACCGTCGAGCGGATCGGGCGGGCGCGCGACCAGATCAACGCCATCCGCCCGCGCCCGGACCTGGCGATCGTTCTCGGCGACATCACCCACGACGGCTACGTCTTCCCCGACCTGGAGCCCTATCGCAACACCGAGACCGCATGGTCGCGGGCCGCATCGCTCTACGCGGGCTTCGAGATGCCGGTGTACTTCGTGTGGGGAAACCACGACTACTCGGTGGAATGCTCGGGCAGCGACTCGTTCTCGCGTGAGTTCTCGGCACAGCTCTTCGCCGAGTTTTTCCACCAGCCGCCCTACCAGGCCATCACGGAGAAGGGCTGGCGGTTGGTGCTCGCCAACGGGATGCTCGGCCCCACGTGGGAACCCGGGAATCCACGCTGTGAGACCGGCCTCGCGTCGTACGGCGAGACGCAGCTCGCGTGGATCGAAGCCCAGATCGCGGACGGCCTGCCCACGATCGTGCTCACCCATCATCCTCTGCTGGTGACCGAGCTCGGCGAGGCACCCGGCACATCGCATCCCGACCTCTTGTCGCTGGTGGCACGGAACACCAACGTCAAGCACGCGTTCTCGGGACACACCCACCGCTGGATCCCGCTCAGCGGCTACTACGGCTTCGGGCACACGCTGATCGGTGCCACCCGCTACGACGACGACAACTTCACGCTCCTCGAGCTCGACGCGGGCTCCGGCACCGTGCGCGAGCTCGACGCAGGCAAGCCCAAGGTGCCGACGACCTGTGCCGCCACCTGGAGCTACGACGGCGAGCCGCGACCCGTCGATACCGCGCCGGAAACCGGCACCTGCGGCGTGCTGTGAGCGATCGCGAGCAGGCGCGCGGCCACCGTTTTGCTGAGTGGGGCTATTCGCGAGCCGCCAACCAGCGCCACGGCCGGCGCTCCAGAACGTCGCTCGGCTCCGTCGGATCCGGATCCGGCGCGCGCAACGGTCGAACACCGCCGTCGCGACCGCCGCGGATCACCCAGAGCTGCGTACCACCCGCAGCTCGCGAGCGGCGCACCGCCGGCTGATCCGGAGGCAGCCCGCGCGCCGCGCTGATCGCGGTTTCGGCCGGCTGCGCGGCACCGCCGCGGATCAATCGCAATGTGTCGCGCCGCGCACCGTCGTCTCGCTCGTGGCGAAGGCGTGCGCGCAAGCGCACCAAGCTCACCCACATTTTCACGGCCGCCTCCAATGCCACCGCGTTCGCCTCCTCGGCGGAACGGGCGGCGATGCAAACACTCGTTTCCACGATCTCACCCACCATCGTGATTGCCGTGTTGCGACTCACGTGGAACTTCCTCTTCGATCGAGAAGAACGGCGACCCGCCAGGGCGGCGGAGAATCGCCGAGCGCAGTAGCGGGACTGCGTCGTCTCCGTGACCGGCGGGCCAGGAATGCGTGGCGCCGCCCCGCGACCGCTGCGGCGCTCGCCGTGATCGGGCGTCCGAAGGAAATCGTTCGGTCACCGTCGCGACGCCGCAACCGCACGGAAGCGCCACTGCGCTGCGCGACGTTGGGTCTCTCCCTCGCATCGCCGAGCGCGAACGGTGGACTCCTGCTCCCTCTCCAACTTTGCCGGCGTCGACCTCGACGCCCTGCCCTCGATCGAGCGCGGCGAGGCGCACATCCACGAGGTGCCATGGCGGCGTGCCACGCCCGAGTCCCTCGCCGCGTACGGCCACCTCGTCGACGATCTCGAAACCGCCGACGTCGAGCTGGTGCCGTGGCCCGTGAACGGCTGGCGAGCGTTGGTGCCTGGCACCGGCCGAGAAGCCGGTATCGTGTCCGGCGCCTTCGAGATGGAGCGCAGAGGCGAACGGCTGTGGGCCACGAATCACGCCGTCGAGCGTCGCTACCTGACCGGTTGGTTCGCCGACCCCGCTGACGCCAGCGACTCGCGAACGGCGAGATGCACCACACGCCTCTACACCCACGAAGCGAACTACCACCCCGACGGCGGCCAGGTCTTCGTGCCACGCGGACGCCATCCGTTCGTGGCGCTGCTCGCGAAGCCCGGAGACGACATCGCCCCGGAGGACTTCGTGGCGTTCGGATTCGATGGCCGCCATGGCGTCCACATCGATCCCGGCGTCTGGCACCAGCCGCTCTTTCCCGTCGCGGAACGGCTCACCTTCGACGACAAGCAGGGACGCGTGCACGCCTGCGTGTCGGTGAGCTTCCTGACCGAGTTCGGGCTCTACTTGAGCGTTCCACTGGTCGCACCGTGAGCGACGTCGCGCAGCGACGCGCCACGCGGGTCGACGACGGGGAAGTGGCGGGTGCGAGCGCTCAGGCCGCGCGCGCAGCCGGGCGAATCGCCAGCACGCGACCGCGCGCGGATCGAATCGCCCACGCGAACGATCGGCCGCAGCTCGAGCATCGCGACTCGCCACGGTAGTCCGTGGGCGTCCTGCCGAGCCGTGGCAGCGTGGCGCCGACTGCGAGCGTTGCGCCCGAGGTCGTCGGCGCGTCCCAACCCTGTGTGCGGTTGGGAGCGATCCACCAAGTGCGGATCGTGTGGGCGTCGTCGGTGCGACCGCATCCTGTGCAGGACGCGGATACCCGGAAGTAGTCGAACGAGGATCGTGCGCTGTCGTGTCGGTGCATGGTGTTCATGGTGCCGCTCCTCGACTGCGTGAGCCCGAGGTCGATGCAAGGGGTGCGCCCGCAAAATCGTCCATGAATTCGGGAGTGCTCGACTCGACATCTGGCGCCATCGGACCAGCGCGCGGCACCGGAAGCGCGCTGGCCCCTGCGCGGCCCCCCACACGGAGCGGACGTGCAGCGCGAAGCGGGAACCCGCGATCGGCGCAACGATCACGCCGACGTGGTGAATCTCGCGCACGCGAAGTCGCGGTCGCTCGCGGCGCCGCGGCATGATCGCGGGCGTGTCAGGCCGCCCGCTTCGGCTTGCTCGCGACGTCGATCGCCATCTGACGCAGCGCTTGGCGCGCGTTCCGATAGCTCAGCACCGGCACGTACATCCGGATTCGCGCGCTGTCGAAAGTGCGCACACAGCTCGTGAACTCCATCTCCACCACGCTACGCGGCAGCAGCGGCTCGAACTCGTCGACGAGCTTGTGCACTTCCGACTCGAGGGCGCGCAGCAACCGCTCGTCGCGAGCGAGCGGCGTGTCCTCGATGCTCCCCATCGCGGCATCGCTTCGTTCCATCACCGCTCGCACGTCGCTCTTCGATCCCTCTTTCGCGCTCGTCATCGTCTCCCCCGCACGTGCACCGAAGCCCGACGGATGTCGCAAACGCCGAGCCGTCGTCGTGCCTCGTCGTCATTGAGAATTTCCGCTTCGGCGTGAAATACGAGTACGCCCATCGGAGGTGAGATCACGCACCGCGACACCGCGCGGTGACCTCCGCATCGAGTCAGCCCTCGTCTACCCACCGGACATCCGCTCACGAGCGTGACCGGACGCACACGAGTCAGGGTGCGCGGCAGCGCTCGTGCGGATCGCACCGCTGCCGTGGGCCGAGACTGCCAGACACACCTCGACGTGGCGCAAGAAGTGGTCGAGCGGAGGCGTCGCGAGCCCGACGATCTTGGCCTCATCGTCCCAACGACGCAGCGCGACCGCGTCACCGGCAAATGGCTTGTTCGCGAATCGTTCCGCTTCCCAGGGCGACATCGGGCCACCCTGTAGCGCGAGGCTGGTCCGCGACGCCGGCGAGAGCGAGCGCAGGTACTCGCGGCTCTTCGCGCACAGGAACCGCTTCGCCGCGACGTGCAGGATCACCGGCTCCGCGACCTCGCGGCCGAAGCGCTCGTTCAGAAAGCGCCCGCCGATGGCTTCGTGCTGACTGTCGACTCCCCGAGTCGCGCATTCCTCTCCGTGATCGTGGAGCAAGTGGCCGAGATCGTGACAGAGCGAAGCGAGAATCAGCGTGCTCGACGCACCCGCGCACTCGGCGAGCCAGGCGGTCTGCAGCGCGTGATCGAGCTGGGTGACGTCCTCGCCGAAGTACGCCGCCGATCCCCGCTCGACGAAGAGATTGCGGATCGCCGCCGAGATCCGCGAAGCATCGTTCATGGTCGCTCCCCCGCGGCTAAGCGCCGCGCCACCTCGTCGACGCAGCGCGGAAGGTCGGCGACGCCGTCGATCACGAAGTGTGCGCCCGCGTCCAGCATCCGTCGCTCGGCGCGGTGCCGCCACACGTCGAGCTCGGATGCCGGCAGCCTCGCGACCTCGTCGGGTCCGAGGCCGAGCTCGTTGCCCGTGAGTGTCACACCCACCGTCCACATGCCCGCATTCAGGCCCTCTTCGACGCCGGGAATCGTGTCATCGACCTTGACGCACGCCGCGAGCGGCCACACTCCCAGATCGAGCGCTACGCGGTAGCACATGAGCGGCGACGGGCGCGCCACCACCACGTCGCTGGCGCACGCCATCGCATCGGGCGCGAAGCCACGGCGCGCGGCCTCGGGAACGAGCACGTCCATCATCTCGCGGCTGTAGCCGGTGGTGCTGCCGATGCGGATGTCCTGCCCTCGCAGCGCCGCCACCGTCTCGAGGGTTCCGGGAATCACCTCGGCGTGCGCTCCCAAGCATGCGATCTGAATCGGAACGAAGCTCGCGTACATTCGATCGACGTCCACTTCGTCGCACGTGCGACCGTGGACGCCGCGCCAACGTTCTGCCACCGCCGCGAGCTGACTCACCGCACGGATGTGGTCGCGCTTGCCCATGCCCATGGGCACGCGCGCTTCTTCCAGGCTGATCGGCACGCCTTCTGCCGCGAAGACCTGCTGAAACGCGATGGCAGGCGCGCGTGATCCGAAGTCCACCACGGTACCCGCCCAGTCGAAGATCACGGCCCGAACCGGACCGCGGTAGTCACGTGTGCTCATGGGATCTCCAGCATGAACGGCGCTGGTGAGGATTCCGCGGCCAGTGCACGACGCTTCCGTCACGGATGGGAAGCAGCTTGCGTTCAGGGCCGCGCGCTCGTCACGCCGAGATCGGCGAGCGCCGCGCGCACGGCCTCCAACGCGCCGCGGATCTCGGTTGGACCGATGCGCCCGATGCAACCCACTCGGAATGTCTCGGCCTCGGTGAGCTTGCCGGGATAGATGACGAAACCACGCAACCGCAGCAGTTCGTAGAATTTCTCGAACTCGAATCGCGGGTCGGCGGGCCGCAGAAAGGTCACGATGATCGGCGCCTGCAATGCGTCCGGCAGGAATGTCTCGAAGCCGAGCGCGCGCATGCCGGCCACCAGCAGCTCGCAGTTGGCGCGGTAGCGGGCGCCGCGCCCCGCCACGCCACCTTCGAGAAAGTGCTCCTCGAGGGCGCGGTCGAGGGCAGCGAGCACATGGGTCGGCGGCGTGAACCGCCACTGGCCGTTGGCTTCGAGCCCCCGCCACTGGGCGTGGAGGTCGAGCGCCACCGAATGCGCTTCGCCCGCCGACGATGCGAGCGATTGCCGATCGACGAGCGCGAAACCGATCCCCGGTACTCCTTCCAGGCACTTGTTCGACGACGCCACCAACGCATCGAATGGCACGCGTCGCGCGTCGACCTCGATGGCCCCGAATGCGCTCATCGCATCCACGACCAGCCGCCGCCCGTGGCGCGCGACCACTGCGGCGATCTCGGCCAGCGGATTGAGCAGGCCCGTGGTGGTCTCGCAATGCACCACGGCGACGTGAGTCACCAGCGCGTCGGCGGCGAGCGATACATCGACTCGCCCCGGGTCGACGGCGGCGGACTCCGACCATTCGAGCCGCGCGACGGTGCGACCGATGCGCATCAGGATCTCGGCGATCCGCTTGCCGTAGGCGCCATTCACCAGGACCAGCGCCTTGCCGTCGCGCGGCACGAGCGTGCCCAGCGTTGCCTCCACCACGAACGTGCCACTGCCCTGGATGGGCACGCATTCGTGGGTGGTCGTGGCTTGGGCCAGCGCAAGCAGCCGGGCTCGCACCCGCGCGGTCATGGCGATGAAAGCGTCGTCGCGCGAGCCCCAGTCGTGGAGCATCGCCGCCTTGACCGAGGTGGACGTGGTCAGCGGCCCGGGCGTGAGCAGCCACGGATCGCGCGGCGAGCCGTGGTCCACGTCCACCGCGCGATCGGACTCTGGCGAAGTGAGAGAGCCGTGTTTCATCGGGCCTTCCAGGCTTGCGTTCGGTTCACGAGCCAGCGCGCGACCAGCCCGTGGACGAGGCGCACAGCGGCCGAGGTCGCCACGATCACCATCGCCATCGCGGCAGCGGGCGCGGTATCGCCGGCGTCGTCCATGTTGAGCACCGCCACCGACGCGAGCTGGGTGTCGGGTCCGTAGAGGAACACCAGCGCCGACACCGTGGTCATCGCGTTGGCGAAGAGCAGCATGCCGATGTCGAGGAGCGCAGGCAGCGTGAGCGGCACCGTCACGCGCAACAGCGTTCGGTAGAACGGCACCTGCAGCGAGGCGGAGACGGCTTCGAACTCGGGATCGAGCTGCTTGAGCGCCGTGACCGCAGTCATGTGGCCGACGCTGTAGAAGTGCACCACCGTGCAGATCACCAAGAGCGGCATGGTGCGATACAGACCGTGAAGCGGATTCGCCGGCGAGTTGAAAAAGAAGACGTAGGCGAGACCGAGCACCACGCCCGGCACCGCGAGCGGGATCACGGCGAGGAGCTGGATCAGCGCGCGTGGGCCTTCGAAGCCGCGCGCCTTCTCGACGAGATAGGCACCCCCGAAGATCACGCCGGAGCCGACGACCGCGGTCCACGCGGCGAGCTCGAGGCTCGAGCGGAACGCCGCCCATCCGCCCCCGTCGACGAGGTCGAAGCGGTAGTTGTCGAGCACGAAACTCAGGTCGTAAGGCCAGAGCCGCACGAACGATGCGTAGCCCGCCGCCGCGAGCACGCTCACGATCGCCGTCGCGATGAACGCGCACGCCACCCAGAACACCGCGTCTCGCACGCGATTCGACCGCGCCTCGTACGGCACCGCTCGCGCCGAGACCAGCGCCGCTTGG
>CAYUSL010000283.1:7498-8200 GCA_964447125.1 uncultured bacterium
TTCTGAAGTGCGCGATCGAGCACGAACGCGAACACGGCCGGCATCAAGAGCACAACGCTCACCACCGCGCCCATCTGGAAATCCTGCTGGCCCACGACCTGCTTGTAGATGTCGGTGGCGAGGACGCCGTAGCTGGCACCGATCACCTTCGCGACACCGAAGTCGGTGATGGTGAGCGTGAAGAGCACCAGCGCTGCGCTCACCAGGCCGTAGCGCATGCCGGGCAAGGTCACCGACAGAAACGTTCGTATCGGCCCAGCGCCCAGCGATTCGGCAGCCTCGTAGAGCCGCTGATCGGCGGCCGAGAGCGCCGTGGCGATCATCATCACCGCTGACGGGAACACGTAGAACGAGAGCCCCGCGACGATCCCGATCGGGCCGTAGATCGATGCATCGCCCATCCACGCGCGCAGGATCCCCTGCTTGCCGAAGAGGTAGACGAACGAGATCGCGGGCAAGAGCGAGGGCGCGAGCGCCGGTGCCAGCGCGACGAGACGGAAGAACGGCCTACCCGGCATGCGTGTGCGTACGAGCCCGTAGGCGTAGACGAGCGCCGAGAGCAGTGTCACCAGCGTGGCGAGCGACGCCACCACCAGGCTGTGATGGATGGCGACGGCGAGTGCGGGGGTGGAGAAGTAGCGGACGTAGTTCCGTAACCCGACGAAAGCGCCGTCTGCGTCGAGAACGCTGCGCGCGATCAGC
>CAYUSL010000284.1:0-4352 GCA_964447125.1 uncultured bacterium
AGCGCGCGGTCGTCGACCTTGAAGCTGGTGCCGCGCAGGTCGCGGCACAGAAGCTCGGCGCGCTCGATGGTCTGCGCTGCTGCGGACTCGGGGAGGATGATCACGAATTCCTCGCCTCCGTAGCGGCACACGATGTCGCTGGCGCGCACCCGGGACTGGAGGAACCCCCCGAGCGCGCGAATGATCGCATCGCCCGCTTCGTGACCGTAGGCGTCGTTGAAGCTCTTGAAGTGGTCGAGGTCGAGCATGATGAGGCCGATCGGCCAGCCGCGCCGCTGCGCGCGTTGCACCTCGCGATCCAACGACTCCTCCATGAAGCGGCGGTTGTAGACCGACGACAGCGGATCGCGGATCGACTGGTTGCGCAGGGTCTCGCGCAGGTGCACGTTGGCGAGCGCCAGTGCCACGTGCTCGGCCGCATTCACCACCAGCGTGGGGTCGAGATCGATTCGGCCCGCCGGTGCAACGGCGTCGTGCCGCTCGTCGTCGACCCGGCAATGGAGCACGCCCAGCGCTTCGCCCTGCGCCATCATCGGCACGCACAGATAGCGCTCGACGATCGACTCGCCGAGATGGGCACAGCGTGGCCCGTCACCGGGCGCGAGCACCGCGTGGAGCTTTCCACGCCGGAGCGCCCAGCACTCGTCGGGGGCGAACGACTCGGTTCGCGAGGTTCCCTCGCCCCACGCCGCCACCTCGTCGACGCTGTTCCGCGATGCCGAGATCATCGCGATCCAGCCTTTGGCGCCGGCGAAGAGCTTGGCGAGTGATTTCTCCACGATCGGATACGCCTCGGCCGAGCCCTGGCAGGCCTGCAGGAACTCGCCCATCTCGCTCAGCACCTGAAGCTCCGATTGCTGGCGCTCGAGCCGTGCGTTCGCGGCCCGCAGGCTCTCTTCCGCGAGGCGGCGATCGGTGATGTCGTCGCTGGTGCCGACGTATCCGGTGATGTCGCCTGCCGGGCCCATCACCGGCGCGCCGCGCACCCGCACCCACCGCACCTCGCCGTCGGCGCGCATGAAGCGGATCTCGCTCACGAACTCGGCTCCATCGCGTGCGGCGCGCTGGAAGCGCTCCCGCGCCGCGTCCAGATCGTCCGGGTGAACCGTTCGCATCCAGCCGTCGCCGAGGGCTTGCTCGAAGCTGAGCCCCGACATGCGCTGCCATTGGGGGTTGGTGTAGGTGCAGCGCCCGTGGCTGTCGCAGCGCCAAATTCCGGTGGGCGACGCGTTGCTGAGCGCGCGGAACCGTTGCTCGCTGTCACGCAGCTCGGCCTCGGCGCGGATGCGATCGGTGATGTCGCGGGCGATGCCGATGATGCCCACCGAGCGGCCATCGGGGTCCCGTTGCACGGTCTTGGTGGAGAGGAAGGTGCGCGCGTAGCCGCTGATGACACGCGTCTCTTCGAACGACGCGGCGCGGCCGGTGCGCGCGAGCTCGACGTCGCTGGTGCGCGAGTCGTGGCCCTCGGCGGCGCTCGGCATCACTTCGCGGTCGAGGCGTCCGACCACGTCGTCGACGGCGGCGCCCACGGAGCGCGCGAACGCCGAGTTGACCATGCGAAAGCGCCCCTCGAGGTCTTTGAGATAGACGAGATCGGCGGTGCCATCGGTCACCGCGCGCAACAGCGCCACGTTCTCCTCGACGGCGCGTTCGGCGCGCTTGCGATCCGCGATCTCGCGACGCAAGAGGTGCACCGCCAGCGCCACCAGCGAAAACGACAGCGCGCCGCACAGCACCACCACCACGATCTCGATCTGGGCGCGAAAACTTCGGCTCGCGGCTCGATGCTCGGCGGCCGCGCGCTCCTCGTTGGTGAGTCGGTTCAGCAGCGCGTCGAGCGCCAGGGTCACGTCCGAGCGGTTGCCGTCGACGAAGAGCTTGCGCGCCGCATCCAAACCGGCGGTGGAGCGCACCTGGACGAGCTGGCCGGTGAGCGCGAGCTTCTGATCCACCAGCGACCGGAGCTGCGTTACGTCACGCTCGCGGTGCGGCGCGAGCTGGCCGAGCTCGTCGAGGGCGGGGAGGATCTCGCGTCGCCCGGTCTCGTAGGGCGCGAGCGAGTCGCCCCTGCCGGTCAAGAGGTACGCCTCGACTCCTTCGTCGATCTGGATCAGGAGCGCGCGCGTCCACGAGATCTGACCGAGCAAGCGATGCGACGTGATCAGCGCGGCGCTCGTCGACATCGAGCTGTGGGTGATCTGGATGGCGGTGAGCACCATCACGCCCAGGAACACCACACCGAAGACCAATGCGGTGGCCGCGCGTCGCGAGCGGCTGACTCGACCCATGACGCGTTCAGCAAAGCAGGCGTTGACGCGCCGCGCAAACCAGCGCTGCGCGAGCGCCGAAATCCATCGCTGCACACCGTGCGTAGCGAGAGGAGGATCGCTACGTGCGCCCGAAGCCTGTTGCGCGTGCGTTCGCGCGATACGAGCCTGGGTGTCGCGCGCGGACGCGAGGGCGCTCTCCTGCAGTGACGCTCGCCGCTCGGGGCTCGAGCGCAGCGCCGAGCGCGCGAGACCCGAGCCGGAAACGCGCTACGATCCAGCGCCGGCCCGGCACCGCTCGATCGACACACGCGCCGGCCATTCGCCAACGGAGGAAACACGCAATGCGCGGTCAGATGATGGACTTCCCGCTCACACTCACCGCGATTCTGGATCGCGCGGGTGCGCTCTTCGCGAGTCGCGAGATCTGCTCGCGCATGCCGGACAAGACGATCCATCGCAGCGACTACGCCGCGTTCCACCGCCGCTCGCTGGCGCTTGCCGAAGCCCTCACCCGCGCGGGGCTCGGCCGTGGTGATCGTGTGGCCACGCTCATGTGGAACCACGCCTGGCATCTCGAGGCGTATTTCGGCATCCCCGCGGCGGGCGGCGTGCTGCACACGCTCAACTTGCGCCTCCATCCCGACGACATCGCGTACATCGCCAAGCACGCCGAGGATCGATTCCTGATCGTCGACGACGTGCTCTGGCCCATCTACGAAGCGTGGAAGGACAAGCACGCGTTCGAGCGCGTGATCGTGGTGCCGCTCACGGGCAAGCCGGTGCCCGCGGGCACCATCGCGTACGACGACTTCATCGCAGGCGCCACATCCGGCTGGACGCCGCCGGTGCTCGAGGAAAACGAGGCGGCGGGCATGTGCTACACGTCCGGCACCACCGGTAAGCCGAAAGGCGTTCTCTACTCGCACCGCGCAATCGTGTTGCACACCTTCGCCGCGGGTCTCGTGGACACGCTGGCGCTCTGCCAGCGTGACGTCATCACGCCGGTGGTGCCGATGTTCCACGCCAACGCGTGGGGGTTGCCGTTCACCGCGGTGATGGTGGGCGCCAAGATCGCGTTTCCCGGTCCGCACCTCGTGCCGGATCTGCTGCTCGATCTCTTCCAAGAGGAGAAGGTCACGATGTCGGCGGGCGTGCCCACGATCTGGATGGGGATGCTGGACGCCATGAATCGCAATCCCGGCCGCTGGAAGACCCAGCCCGGACTCCGTATGGCGGTGGGTGGCTCGGCGCCGCCCGAGACCATGATCCGCGACTTCGATCGCCTCGGCTGGAAGCTCATCCAAGCCTGGGGCATGACCGAGACCGCACCGCTCGGCACCATCGGCTACGTGAAGGATCACCTCCTCGATCAGCCCCTCGACGTGCAGTATTCGTATCGTGCCAAGCAGGGCATTCCCGCGCCGTTCGTGGAGTGTCGGGTGATCGCCGAGAGCGGCGCCGCACCGTGGGACGGCAAGACCATGGGAGAGCTGCAGGTGCGGGGACCGTGGGTTGCCGGCAGCTATTTCCGCCTCGACGACGTCGAGGGGAAGTGGACCGAGGACGGTTGGTTCCGCACCGGCGACGTCGCGACCATCGATGCCGATGGCTACGTGAAGCTCACCGATCGCACCAAGGACTTGATCAAGTCGGGTGGCGAGTGGATCAGCTCGGTGGACCTCGAGAACACGCTCATGGGCCATCCCGACGTGAAGGAGGCGGCGGTGATCGCGGTGCCGCACCCGAAATGGGACGAGCGCCCGCTGGCCGTGATCGTGCGCGAGTCTGGGCGCGAGCTGAGCGAGGCCGACCTGCGCGCGTATCTCGAAGGCAAGATCGCCAAGTGGTGGATCCCCGATGCCTTCGTGTTCATCGACGAGATCCCGCGCACCTCCACGGGCAAGTTCCTGAAGGCGGCGCTACGCGAACGCTACAAAGACTGGAAGTGGTCGTGAGGGGAACGGCCGATCTGCCGAACGCGCCGTGAGCCGATTCAACCGATGACGCGCAGCACCAGCGGCAGGATCACGGATGTGGCGATCCCGTTGAGGCCGATCGCGAGGCCGGAAACGGCTCCCG
>CAYUSL010000284.1:4452-8199 GCA_964447125.1 uncultured bacterium
ATCACGGATGTGGCGATCCCGTTGAGGCCGATCGCGAGGCCGGAAACGGCTCCCGCCAGCGCATCGATCTCCAGCATCCGCGCGGTGCCGATCCCGTGACAGGCGGTACCCATCGCCAGCCCCATCGCCACCGGTTCGCGGATCCCGAGCGCGCGGCAGAGCTCGGGGCCGCCCACCGCGCCGAGGCAGCCCGTGAGCACCACCACGCACGCCGTGAGTGGCGGAATGCCGCCGACGCGTTCGGCGAGGGCGATGGCGATCGGCGTGGTCACCGATTTGGGCGCCAGCGACATCGCCACGGCGCCACTCGCACCCAGTAGCCTGGCGGTGCCGACCGCGGTCACGATCGAAGTGAAGGCGCCTGCGAGGATGCCTGCGAAGATCGGCAGCGCCCGTCCCGCGAGCCGAGCGCGCTGGTCGTAGAGCGGCACGGCCAGCGCCACCACCGCCGGCCCGAGCAAGAAGAGCAACAGCTTCCCGCCCACTGCGTACGCGTCGTGCGGGATCGCGAGCAGCACGAGCGTCGCGATGATCGTGACGATCGAAACCGCCACCGGATGGGCGAGCGGCGTGCGCACGCGGAGGTAGAGGCGCTCGGCGAGCGCGTACACGGCGAGTGTCAGCGCCACACCGAAGAGCGGCGATCGCACCAGCTCAGCCGGCACCACGCGCTCGCTTTCCCGCCAGCCAGCGCTCGGTCCAGCCGGTGACGGCGAGCACCGCCACCGTGCTCACGAGTATCGCCGCCACGATCGGCAGCCACTGCTCGCGCAAGAGTCCGCCGTGGGCCATGACACCCACGCCCGCGGGGACGAAGAAGAGCCCGAGTCGCGAGAGCAACGCGTCGGCAGCGCCGCGCACCCACTCGACGCGCACCACGCCGAGCACCAGCGCCCCGAGCAGCAGCACCATGCCCACCACGGGGCCGGGTACGGGGATCGGCAGGTGCGGTGCGATCGCCTCACCCGCGAGCTGAAACGCAAGCAGGATCGCGAGGCCGGGGAGAATGCGCCCGTTCACGGCCCGAGCTTGGCCGGAAACGCGCGCCGCTGCGAGCGGTCGCCGCGCGACGCGATGCTATAAGTGTCGCCATGTCTCGGGCTTCACGTTCGTGTGGCACTCGCGCGAGGCGCGAGGGGCTGGGAGCACGTCGAAGGGCGCTCCGCGGTTGCGCTCCCCGGTCGTGCTCGTGGGGAGTGAGCCCCAGTCGTGCAGCCGCGGCGCAGGTGAGCCGCCGGTTCCACGGAATGGAGTGGCGGCGAGCCGTGCCCGCCGACGGGTCCCCAGACCCACGCGACTCGACCGCTCCATCTCGGTCGAAGTGAACCCATAGCTCGCCATGCGCGCCCTGGTGCTCGATCACGGCCTTCACTATCGCGCGAATCGCCGCGAGCCGCGGCTTCCGCGAGGGGAAGCGCGCGTCGAAGTGCTGGTCGCCGGCATCTGTAATACCGATCTGGAGCTGGCGCGCGGCTACATGGGTTTCTCGGGTGTGCCCGGTCACGAGTTCGTGGGGCGCGTCGTCGAGGGACCTGCGAAGCTCGTGGGCCAGCGAGTGGTCGGCGAGATCAACGCCGGTTGCGGCAGATGCGACGGCTGCAGGCGCGGCGACTCGCGCCACTGCCCGAAACGCACGGTGCTCGGCATCCTCGGCCGCGATGGTGCGTTCGCCGATCACCTGATGCTACCCGTCGCGAATCTCAGGCGCGTGCCTGAATCGTTGCCCGACGAGGCGGCGGTCTTCGTGGAGCCAGTGGCCGCAGCGTTCGAGATCCTGGAGCAGATGCCCGCCGATGCCGGGCGGGAAGCCGTGGTGCTCGGCGATGGCAAGCTCGGGCTCTTGGTGGCGCAAGTGCTGGCCCAAGCGGGTTACGCAGTCACCGCGATCGGCAAGCACGAGGACAAGCTGCGCACCTTGCGCAAGTGCGGCGCGCGCGTGCGCCTCCTCGATCATCTCGGCCGGCTTCGCGCCGACGTCGTCGCCGAGTGCACGGGCACGGCGAGCGGGCTCGCGACGGCGCTCGCGATCGCGCGACCGCGCGGCACCGTGTTTCTGAAGAGCACCGTCGCCGGCAATGCATCGCTCGATCTCGCGCCAGCGGTCATCAACGAGATCCGGATCCAAGGGTCGCGTTGTGGGCGCTTCGAGCCGGCCATCGAGGCGCTGGCGGCGAAGCGCGTGGATGTCTCGAAAATGGTGAGCGACACGTTCCCGCTCGAGCGCGGCGCCGAAGCGTTCCAGCGCGCGATGGCACCGGGAGTGCTGAAGGTGCTGCTGCAGGTCGCTCGCTGAGCGCTCGCCGTGACGCGAGCGACGAAGCGTGGTGCGACCAAGCGCTCGGTTTCCACGCGCGCGGTCGCTCTTTCCCGGCGCCGGCGCCGCCGCGCGGTGGAGCGCGCTGCTCCGTCAGCGCGGGGCCGGTCGTCTCGGCGAGCGATGAGCACACGCGTCGTCGGTGTGGACACGGGCGGCACCTTCACCGATCTGGTGCTGCTCGAAGGCAATCGGCTTCGCATCCACAAGGTGCCGTCGACCCCGCACGATCCGTCGGTGGCGATCGCCACCGGCATCCACGAGCTCGCCGCTGGCACCGCTCCCCCGCAGGTGATCCACGGCACCACGGTGGCCACCAACGCAGTGCTGGAGCGCAAGCTCGCGCCCACGGCGCTGGTCACCAACGCCGGGCTCGAGGACGTGATCGAGATCGGCCGCCAGGACCGGCCGGATCTCTACGACCCGTTCGTCACGCGCCCCGAGTCTCCGGTGCCACCGGAATTGCGTTTCGGCGTGCGGGGCCGCCTCGGCCCCCAGGGCGAGCGGGTCGAGGCGCTCGACGTGAGCGCGCTCCGAAAACTCGTTCCACGCCTGCGCCGCAGCGGCGCGCGCTCGATCGCCATCTCGTTCCTGCATTCCTACGCGAACGATTCCGACGAAGAACGCGCGGCCCGCATCCTCGCCGCGACGGGCTTGCCGATCACCTGCTCGTCGCGGCTACGCCCCGAGTTCCGCGAGTACGAGCGCACCACGACCACGGCGCTCAACGCCGCGCTGGTGCCGCTCATGGCGCGCTATCTCGGCCGCCTCGCCGATGCTCTCGGTGACACGCAGCTCAGCATCATGCATTCGAGCGGAGGCATGACCACCGCCGCGTACGCGGCCGAGCGGCCCATCGAAACCGTGCTCTCGGGTCCGGCGGGAGGAGTGGCCGCTGCGGAGGCGCTCGGCCGCGCGCTCGGCGTGGCGCGACTCGTCAGCTTCGACATGGGTGGCACCTCGACCGACGTGTCGCTCATCGACGGCGAGGCGCGACTCGCATCCGCGACGCAGATCGCGGGGCTGCCGGTGCGCATGCCGGTGCTCGACATCCACACCGTGGGCGCCGGCGGCGGCTCGCTGGCACGCGTCGACGAGGGCGGCGCGTTGATGGTCGGTCCCGCGAGCGCTGGCGCCGTGCCCGGGCCCGCGTGCTACGGGCGTGGCGGCCGCGAGGCCACGGTCACCGACGCCGACGTGGTCCTGGGCCGAATCCAGTCGCGGCATTTCCTCGGCGGCCGCATGCCGCTCGACGAGGACGCTGCCCAGAGCGCGATTGCCACGCTTGCACGACGCGCGCGCCTCGACGTGGCCGCGGCAGCGCTGGGTGTGGCGCGAGTGGTCGAGGCGAGCATGGCGCGCGCGTTGCGGAAGGTGAGCGTCGAGCGCGGTCATGATCCCGGCACGTTCGCGCTGCTCGCGTTCGGCGGCGC
>CAYUSL010000285.1:0-8131 GCA_964447125.1 uncultured bacterium
GTTGGTTCGTGGTCTCGAGCGCCGGGACGAGGGCTGGACCGAAGCGCAGCGGAAGCGAGCGGACGCGCTGCTCGCAGAGCGAGCCGACTGCCTCGACATGGCACGGCGCGCGCTCGCGGCCCGCGAGCTCACGGCCGCGGTCCCGAGCGGCGGCGCGATGTCGCCAGAGCCGACGCTGGCGCAGGCCGCGGTACCGCAGTGGTTCTCGATCGCGGGGCGCGCGGCCGAGGAACGGGGCGCCGCGAGCGAGGCCACGGCCCACTACTCCCACATGCTGGCGCTCGCGCTCCGGGTTTCCTCGGCGATCCAGCTCCGGGAAACCGTGGGCGGCGGCCTGGAGTGGGCGTGGATACCCAGCGCGACGCGATCGCTGGAGCGCAACCTCGCCGCGGAGCCGCGCTTCGATGCGCCGGCTCGCGCCGAGCTCTCGGCCACGATCGAGCTCGCGCGCACCGCGCTCGACCGAATGCTGCCGGTGCACACGATCGTCGCTGCGCGAACTGCGCAGATGGCGGAGCTCTTCCGCCCTCTCCAGTACGATCCGGTGTCGCTCGTCGCAGGGAAACGCGGCGAGCCGGAGACCACGTTGGCGCTGATCGCTCGCCCGAACCGCGAGCGCGAGGCCGTGGAAGCGGACCAGGCTCGCGCGGTGATCGATCGTCTCGACGCACTGCTGCGATCGACGGCGCCGGTGCCGTGAACCGGCCCACGCGCGGCGCGCCTCGAGCAGCCAAGAGCTTGATCGCCGCGCCCCGGCGGGCGATCGTTGGGCGCACTCGCCGCTCACGATCGGAGACGCCATGGATCTGCGCGACACACCCGAGCAAGCCGCGTTTCGCCGCGAAGTGCGCGACTGGCTCACGGCCAATCTCCCCGCGGGATGGCTCGACGGAAAGGTCCGCGAGCCCGAGGAGGCCAGCGAGCGAGTCGCGTTCCTGAAGCGCTGGCAGCGCAAGCTCTACGACGGAGGCTGGGCGGGGCTCAACTGGCCGAAGGAATACGGCGGCCGCGCCATCGGGCACATCGAGTACCTGATCTGGGCCGAGGAATACACCCGCCTCGAAGCGCCCAACATGATCAATCTCTCGGTGGGCACGGCGCTCGTCGGCCCCACCGTCATGGCCCACGGCAAGCCATGGCAGAAAGAGCGCTTCCTGCAGAAGATCCTCACCGGCGAGGAGATCTGGTGCCAGGGCTTTTCCGAGCCCAACGCCGGCAGCGACCTGGCGAGCTTGCGCACCCGCGGCGAGGTGCGCGGCGACAAGATCGTGGTCACCGGCCAGAAGACGTGGACGAGCTTCGCCCACCAGGCCGACTGGTGCATCCTCGTGGTGCGCACCGAGCCGAATTCGGTGCGACACAAGGGGCTCTCTTTCCTGCTGGTGAACATGAAGAGCCCCGGCATCACCATCCGCCCGCTGGTCGAGATGACCGGCGAGGCGTGGTTCAACGAGGTCTTCTTCGACGGCTGCGAAGTGCCGATCGAGAACGTGGTGGGCGAGGTGAACCGCGGCTGGGACATCGTGATGCACACGCTGGCCCACGAGCGCGGCAGCTCGGCGCAGCACGCGCGCCTCGCCGCCGAGGTGGAGCGGCTGATCGAGATCGCCAAGCACCTCGACCGCGGTAACGGCACCACCGCTGCGCAGGATCCCCTCGTGCGCCAGAAGCTCATGGACTTCGCGGCGCAGAACATGATCCTGCGCATGACCGCGTACCGGAACGCCAGCACCATCGAAAAGCACGGCGTGCCCGGACCGGAGGGCTCGACCCTCAAGATCCTGTGGTCGAGCCTCGATCAGCGGGTGAAAGAGTTCGCCGTGGACCTGCTGGGACCTGCGGCGCTGGTCCGGCGCGGTGACGAGCTCGCGATCGACGACGGTTACTGGGCATACGAAGCGCTGTGGTCGCGCGCAGCCACCATCTACGCCGGCACCTCCGAGATCCAGCGCAACATCATCGCCACCCGCGTCCTCGGCCTGCCGCGGTGAGCGACGGCGAAGCACCAGCGCGCGTTCTCGGCGCAAGCAATCCGTACGCTCCGCCAGACGCGCGCCCTTTCGCGCCCACACCGGTTCCGCCGCCGAACGGGAACACCGGACTCGGTGGCGCCCAGGTTGCGATCGACGTCACCGCGGATGACCTCGCAGACAGCGCGGCGTTCCACCAGACCCGATCGCGCGCCGGTCGCCGCGGAGTTCGGGCCTCTCGCGTCATGTTCGCGATCTATCTCGCTGTCGTCGCGATCTACGCAATCCAGATCTGGATGGATCAGCATCGAATCGACGGATTTTACGCTGGGATGAGCATCGTGCTTCTCGGTCTGATTGCCGTTTACCCACGAATCCTCGCTCACCTCGCTCGGCGAAGTGTGCGACGTGCCCTCGTTGATTCTCCAAGTCTTGGAATGCTTGGTCCGCGCCGGGTCACGCTGACTCCCGAAGCGGTGCGATCCGAGGGCCCGCACACCGACGAACGCTTCCGTTGGACCGCCATCGAGCGCGTGCTCGAGACCGAGAATCACCTGTACTTCTACATTGCCTCGGCCCGATCCCACGTCATCCCGCGACGCGCGTTCGCGAGTGACGCCGAGTTCGAATCGTTCGTGGCGCTGGCCAGGAAGTACCAGGCCGCCGCGCAAGAGGCGTGACGGAATCCCTGCGGCGGCGAGTCGCGTTGACGATGGAGCCGGACGAGAATCCCTACACGCCGCCGCGCGACGAGGCGTCTTCGCAGCGCAGCCGCGAGAGCGGGCGCCGCGGCCCAGAGCCGCGCGAATCCATCGACGTCGAGCTCGAGATCACCAGCGCCGATCACGAGGTGTACGTGGAGCATGGCTTACGCTCGGCCGCGACTCGGCGCTTCTTTCGCCGCCAACAGCTCGCAACGTTCGTGGCGGCAATGGTGGGGATCGTCGCGCTCGCCTTCGTGTTCCACCTGCTGAGCGACGATGCTTCGATCCCGGCAGCGCTCGCGCCGGCGTGCCTGGTCGCAGTGGCTGCGGTCCTGCTGCTGCCCTACGCTTGGCGTGACCGGCTTCGATCCAGATACATGAAATCCGTCACGGGACCCGCCGCTTGGCGAGTGCTCGGATCTCGACGCGTTCGCTGCTCGCCAGACGGATTCGCCTGGAGCGCGTCCTGGAGCGACGTCCGCGTCGGCTGGCGGGCGGTGGATCGCATCTCGAGTGACGACCACGCTGCCTACATCCACGCGTCCGCCCCCAACGCGTACATCGTTCCGCGACGCGCGTTCGCGAATGACGCCGAATTCGAAGCGTTCGTGGCGCTGGCCAGGCGATACCAGGCCAGAGCGGAAGAGGCGTGACGGAACGACGTCTCCGCTGAATGGCCTCTGGAATGGAATCGCCCACGAATCTCTACTCGGCGCCGGCCCCTGCGAGCCCAACGGGCCAGGGCACGGTGGTCTTTGGCGAGGATGGCGAGAGCGTAGAGGTGCGCTTCGACGCGACGCTGGAGGACGTGGTCACGTACCTGGTGCGCGCGCAGACCGAGACGCCGCGTGCTCGCCAGGTGATCCGGCGCACCCAGCTCGCGACTGGGCTCATAATCTTCCTCGTTGCCTGGCTGGTGTGGGTGCTGCCGGCGCGCGACTCGGGCCGATCACCGTCGCTCGCGAGCATCGCCGTGGGCGGTGCCGTCATCGCTGCCGTGACGCTGCTCTTTCCGGGCTATTTCCGCAGCGCGGTCCGCAAGCAAAGTGAGCGAGCGCTCGCCGGCGGCGCGAATCTCGGCTTGGTGGGTCCACGGCGGATGCACGTGGCGCCCGAGCATCTGGTGGTGGAGGCGCCACTCTTCGACGCACGCATCCGCTGGCCCGCCATCGAGCGCATCGAAGACGACGCCGATGGCGTCTACGTCTACACGTCGAACATCTCGGCGCACGCGATCCCGCGCAGGGTGTTCGCGAGCACCGCCGACTTCGAGCGCTTCGTGGCGCTCGCCCGTCGCCACCAGGAGCGCGCGCGACCGGCGTGATGCGGGCTACGCGAAGACGCCAGCGAAGTGGTCGCGCACGTGGCTGGCGAATTGCGCGGCGTGGTCCTCGTGATGGAATGCGCGTGCGCCGGGGATCTCGATCCAGTCGACCTTTCCTGCGAACTGGCTCTGCATCGCGCGCGCCTTCGCGATGGGAAAGATCGGATCGTCCGTGCCCCAAACCAGACGCACGGGCGCGCGGATCTTCGCGTGCGCGTCGCGGAGTTGTCCCACCTCGCTCGCGTCGAGGTGCCGCAGCAAGCCGAGCTGAGCATCGAGGTAGCGTTCATCGGTGAGCAGCGGCCGTACGAACCACGCGTCGAAATCGCCGTCCACGAAGCGCGGATCGCGGAAGCAACCCGCGAAGCCGAGCGGCGAACGACGCACCGCGGGCACCTTCAGCAGCGCCCGCACCATCCCCACGCCACCGGGGATGGCGAGCGTGGTGCGATAGAGCGCGATGAGCCACGGCGTGTGCCCGGGGATCTCGGTGTCGCCGAACACCATGCCGGCGACGCGCGCGTCGTCGGCCGCCACGAAGCGCGCGATTCCCGCGCCGCTGTCGTGGGCGACGAGCCCGTAGCGCGCTAGGCCGAGCACGTCGAGCGCTCTGCGCAGCGAAGCCGCCATCCCGCGCAGCGAAGAGTCGTTGCTGGGATCGTGCTGCGATCGCCCCGCTCCCGGCAGATCGATGAGATGACACGTGAACGAATCGGCGAGCGCCGGTACCACAGCACGGTACGTCGCCGAGTGAAGCGGCCAGCCGTGGACGAAGACCAAGTCCGGCCCCGAGCCGAGCTTCCAATGGGCGAGTCGCGCGTTTCCGACGTCGATGCGCGCAACCTCGGCAGCGCGTAGCGCGGTGCCGACGTCCGCCGCGGTGAGCGTGGTCATGGTGCGTTCCTCCTCGTGAGCGGTGTGGCGACAAGGTGCGCGCGACTCGCCCCCGGCGCAACGACCTGGCGAGGTAAGTGACGACCGCACGCCAGGGAGCGACCCTGCCGCCATGACGAATCGAGCCACCACCAACGCCGGCCTTTTCCCAGCGCTCCTCAAGCACTGGCGCGCGCGCCGCGGCTTGAGCCAGCTCGACCTGGCGCTCGCCGCGGAAGTCTCGGCGCGCCACGTGAGCTTTCTCGAGACCGGCCGCGCCCGGCCGAGCCGCGAGATGGTGTTGCGCCTCGGCGCCACACTGGACGTGCCGCTGCGCGATCAGAACGCGCTCCTGCGCGCGGCGGGCTTCGACGCCGAGTTCGGCGAGGCCGATCGCGCCGAGCTGCCCGATCTCATCCGCACCACCCTCGAGCAGATGAAGGCCAAGCACGAGCCCTTCCCGCTCGTGATCATGAGCCGCACCTACGATCTCATCGATGCCAACGCCGGCGCATTTGCTCTGCTCGCGCGCATCCTGCCGGCGCTGCCAGACCCCTCGACCTTCAATCTGCTGGACGCGATGTTCGATTCCGTCCAGCTCAAGCCGTACATCCTCAACTGGGAGCAGACCGCGCGGCTCACCCTCGATCGCCTGCATCGCGAAGCGCTGGGCGAGCTCGACGACGGCTCGGTGTCGGCGCTGCTCGGCCGGTTGCTGGCACTGCCGGACATCCCCAAGGAATGGCGTCAGCCCGATCTCTCGCAGCCGGCGCAACCCTGCTTCACGGTGCGTCTCGCCGCCGGCGACGAGGTGCTGAGCTTCCTGACCACGCTCACGGCGTTCAGTGCGCCCCAGAATGTCCTCGTCCAGGAGCTGCGCATCGAGGCCTACTACCCCCTCGACGACATCACGCGCGCAGCGTGCGAGCGATTCGTCGGCTGAGCCGCGCGGCGCGCATCGGACGGGAGCCCGCCGCGAGGGACCGCCTCCCATCGCCCGAGAGAGCAGGCGATCCCTCGCATCTCGCCGCAGCTCAGCTCGCCAGCGAGGCGCGCAGGAACCACGCGTGCTTCTCGAACTCGGTGACGATGCCGGTGACGAGGTCCACGGTGTCGGTGTCACCAGCGCGTTCGGCGACGGCTCGTGACTCGCGCAGTCCCACGAGATAGCGCTCGATCCGATCCGCGAGCAGCGCCACGTGCTCCATGTCGCGGGTGGTCTCCTCGGGGTATTCGGGCAAGTGCGACGAGCGCGCCACGCGCCGCGCCGTCCCGTACGCCTTCCCGCCCAACGTGACCGCGCGCTCGGCGATCGCGTCGTTGTGATTCGCCAGGCTCACGGCGAAGGTCTCGAAGAGCGGGTGCAGCGCCGGAAACTGCGGCCCCTTGATGTTCCAGTGCGCGACCTTGATCTGGCTGAAGAGGTCCAACCCGTCCGCCAGACGCGCGTTGAGCGTCTCGGACAACTCGCGACGGGCAACCTCGGGCAGATGGCTTGGGCTCGGATACATGATGACGACCTCCTTCGTTTCGCTTGGCGGGACCACCGCGGCCCCGCTCGACGCGACCCAACATGCGTCCGCTTTTGTGATTGGTCCAATATATTTTTGTGTGATGTTCGATTGTCATTGACTATCAATGATCGCGAAGGTGAGATCGACACCTAAGCACCTCGACCACGCGGTCCGGGCGACTCACGGTGGGTCCCTGGACGACGAGAGCGGGACTGCGCGTGCCGCTTGCGCCCCCTCTTTTCCAGGGCTAAGGTGGTTTTTGACGATTCGTCAAAAACCGTTGAACGATCCCCGCCGCGTGAGGAATCGATGGCAAGCCGCTTCCCTTTCCCGCCCTACGCGAACGGCTGGTTCCGGGTCGCCTACACGGAGGACCTGAAGCCGGGGGAGCTGCATTCGGCCCGCTACCTCGGCCGCGACCTGGTGATGTTCCGCGATTCGGCGGGCCAGGCTCACGTGCTGGACGCGATCTGCCCGCACCTCGGCGCCCACCTCGGCGTGGGCGGCAAGATCGTCGAAGGCGATCGCATTCGCTGCCCGTTCCACGCTTGGGAATGGGGTGCCGACGGCGCCTGCCGGAAGGTGCCGTACAGCGATCGGCTGCCGGCCAACGCCCGCATCCGCGCCTGGACGGTCTGCGAGAAGAACGGCCTCGTTCTGATCTGGCATCACGACCAGGACGCACCGCCGAGCTTCGAGCTGCCCGATCTACCGCATTACGGCCGAGCCGACTGGACGCCCTACCGCATCCTGCGCTGGCAGGTGAGAAGCCGCTGGCTCGACATGAACGAGAACGCGGTGGATCGCGCGCATTTCGTGTACGTCCACGGCGCCCACACCATGCCCCAGAGCACCGTCGAGGCCGAGGGTCCCATCCTGCGCTGCCAGTCGCGGATGAAGCTCGGCACACCCAAGGGTGACATCGCCGGCGGCATCGACACCACGGACTACGGCCCTGCGTTCCAGACCGTGCATCTCACCGGGATCATCGAGACCTGGATGGTCAACACCGCCACCCCGGTCGACGAGGAAACCACCGACGTGACGTTTGCGTACTCGGTGCACGCCGTCGACGGCGCCAGCGACCAGCACGGCGTGGGCGCGGCCATCATCCGCGACCTGGAAAAGCAGATGCACCAGGACATCCCGATCTGGGAGAACAAGGCCTATCTCACCAAGCCCATGCTCGTCGAAGGCGACGGACCGTTCGGGATCTATCGTCGTTGGATGAAGCAATTCTTCAGCACCACGTGGTGACCCGCGGAGCCCGCGCATGCGCGTCGAAGATCTGATCCTGGTGAGCATCGACGATCACGTCGTCGAACCGGCCGACCTCTTCGCGCGCCACCTCTCGGCGTCGTGGCGCGAGCGCGCGCCGCGTGTGGTGCGCAAGAAAGACGGCAGCGACGTGTGGATCTTCGAGGGGCAGCAGCTTCCCAACATCGGGCTCAACGCCGTCGCGGGCCGACCGCCGGAGGAATACGGCGTGGAGCCGACGGCCTTCGATCAGCTTCGTGCCGGCTGCTACGACGTGCACGAGCGGGTCCGCGACATGAGCGCCAACGGTGTGCTGGCGTCGCTCTGTTTCCCGTCCTTCACCGGTCTCTCGGGCCAGATCTTCCTGAAGGCCAAGGACAAGGATCTGGCGCTCGCCTGTCTCCAGGCCTACAACGACTGGCACATCGACGATTGGTGCGGCTCGGCGCCCGACCGCTTCATCCCGCTGGCGCTGGTGCCGCTCTGGGA
>CAYUSL010000286.1:0-8081 GCA_964447125.1 uncultured bacterium
GCGTTGAGCAAATTCGACCAATCGGCGAGGCCCTGCACGTTCGAGAACGTGACCACTTCCATCGCGTTCCAGCGCGGCGTGAGCCACTGGGCATCGTCGGGCAAGCGCACCTCCGACGGCGGCACCGCGAGCGGACCGCGAAGCGGACCGTTGGCGTCGAAGCGCAGGTCGATCGACACGAAGTAATTCGACACGTTGCCGGGAGCGGGCATCGCGCGCGGGTGCATGATCTGCAGGACCGCGCGCGGGCTCCGCGCGAAGACGTCATCGGCGATCTGGACCGGATCGCGCCCAATCCAATCGATGGCACCACCGTTGGGCGCGCCGTTGCGCTGGAATGGGAAGGCGCCGTAGTGGCCGGTGGCGAAGGTGGTGATCTCTTGCCCGACGATCGAGGCCACCTCGCTCTCGGCACCGAGGGCGCGAATGGTGGGGCCGTAGTCGCTCCAGAAGTCGTGGTCGGTGGAAACGATCACGTCGACGCCCTCGGCGAGCATGTTCACCACGCGCTTCACGTAGCTCACCGTGGAGTCCGGCCCTGGATTCGAGTGCACGTGGAAGTCGCCGGAGAGATAGCCACGGGTGTCGACCACTCGCGGCAGCGTCACGCGCAGCTCCTTCACGTCGCCGGCTTCGAGATGGAGCGGCTCCCGAAAGAGCGCGTACTCCACACCTCGGCTGACCACCACGTCCACGTCGCCCGGCTCGACCAACACGTCGAAGGCACCGTCGCGAGCGTCCTGCATCCGCACTACGCCCGGCGCCAACGGATCGAAGCCGTCGCCGTCGAGGCGCGCGTCGGGCGGGCTGGGATCGACGCCCAGGATCGTGAGTCGCGCGGGCATCGGACGGTCCGCGATGTCGAGGGTGGTCACTCGAATGCGCGCCGTGCGCGGCAGCGTGAGCGTCGTCGAAAGCGGTGCATCGACGCGCTCGGGAACCACCAGCGGCACCGCTTCCGGGTGATGGCCGCCGCCGGCGTACGGTCGCCCCGGCTGACCTGCGATCAGCGACGACGGACCCGGCGGCAAACAGAGCGTGAAGGCGCCGTCGGTGTTGCTGCGTGCGTGGCTGAGCGCGGCGCCCTTTCCGTCGGTGCCTGCGAGCGCGGTCACGTCGGCCTCGGGGATCGCGAGCCCCGTCCCTTCTTCGGCGACACGCCCCGCAACGGTGACGCAGCCGCTCGCGGTGCGGATGCGGCGGGTCTCGGTGAGCACTTCGTCGATCGTGCGCCCCACCACGAGCCAGCCGCCGAGGGTGACCGAACCACCGACCGGCACGTGATCCGGAGCGCGCTTCGGAAAGAGCACCAGCTCCGACGGCTTGCCGTGGGTCGCCAGCCCGTTCACTCCCAGCAGGCTCGCCATGGGCCGCATCGCGTCCGCTTCTTCGGGGACCACGCCGTACGCCACGTCCACAGCAGGATCGTTCGATTCGAAGAGCATCACGTCGGATAACGCCACCGCGCCGGGATCGAACGCCGCGGCTGTTGGCACGAAGAGCTGGGTGAGTCCCGCCTGCGCCAGCCAGAAGAGCGCGAGTGGCACCTCCACGTCACCGGCGTTCGCGACCGTGACGTCGATGCGCAGCGCGTTCGCGTTGGGCGCCAGCCGATAGTGAATCTCGAAGGTGAGCGGCCACGCCTCGTCGAGGTTCGCTCCCGTGAGTGCCAGGAGATCGAAGCCGAGCAGCGTTTCGATCCCTTTCGAGAGAATGAGATAGCCGTTGAGCGCGTACCCACCGCGCGCCACCACCTCCGCCGTGGTATCGGCGCCGCCTGCGGCGACAATCTGCACCGACTCGGTGGCCATGGTGCCGGCGAGGTTCGCGAGCACCGCCAGCTCGCCGAAGTCATCGCGACCCACTTCGCCGTCGGCGCGCCGTACGTCGGCATCGATCACGTCACCGCCGAACTGCGAGGCCGGTGCGATGGCGCGCACTGGGCGCTGGACGACGAAGCGGACGTGGGCGTTCTCGAGGAGCACGTCGCCGGCTTGCGCCGTCGCCCGACCACCACCGATGGCGTCAGACTCGCCTGCGAGCCGTCGCGCGCAAGCGCCGGCGACGGGATCGCACGCCGAGCGCGCACGCTCGTTCGAAGCACCGTTGCACGCCGCGATCACGAGCAAGAGCGCGGTCATCGCGGACGCGGCCGGCCCACACGAAGGCCAGCCGGCAACACGCAGTGGGCGTCGCAGTCGCTCGTGACGCTTCGCCCAGCGAGGGGGGCGACCGAGGGACCGGCCGCCCTCCAGCCGGAATCGCGCCGGCGCAAGCGATGCGGAGACTCGCGAGCACATTTCCACGCACTTCATGCGGCGTGCGCGAGTGGCGCGCCGCGCGGCGCCATTCCCGCTGGCACGACCCCATCGCGATAGCACGCTACCGGCCACACGCCGGCTCGTGCGATGCACTCGTTGCAGCGATTGCACTCGTCGATGGGCCGGCCATCGCGAAGCTTCGCCGGCAACTCGGGATCGGCGATCAGCGCGCGGCCCAGACTCACCAGGTCGCAGTCTCCGTCCGCGAGCGCTGCCTCCATCGCCGCGCCGGTCTGGAATCCGCCCACGCACATCACCGGGATCGAGAGATGCTCCTTGAAGGCGCGCGCATACGGACGCTGAAAACCTTCGGGGCACGGGAAGCGATCCCGCAGCCAGGGCTCGAGCAGCCCTGCGCCGAGCCGCGACCACCACGGAAGCTGGCCGCCCATGCCTTCGCGGAGCAACGCGCGAATGGGAACACGACCGCGCAGCATGGGAATCCCCGACTCGTACATGCCGCACGTCACCTCGATGCCGTCGAGACCTTCGCGTTCCAGCGCCCGCGCCGCGTCGAGCGATTCGGCGAGGGTGAGCGCCGGTCGGCCGGGCAGCCGATCCTCGGCGTTGTGCTTCAGGATGATGGGGAAATCCGCACCCACTCGCTCGCGGGTGCGTCGATACACCTCGCGCAGAAAGCGAACCCGCGCATCGAGACTGCCGCCCCAGCCGTCACGGCGGCGATTGGTGTAGGGCGAGAGGAACTGGCTCACCAGATAGCCGTGGCCGGAATGGATCTGCACGCCATCGAAGCCCGCGTCGCGGGCGCGTCGCGCCGCCTCCGCGAACGCGGTGATCGAGGTCTCGATCTCCGCGACGGTCATCGGGCGCGGCTTCGTCCACATGAGCTTCTCGCGGACGTTCGACGCGCTCACCGCCTCGCTGCGGCCGAGTGCTTTCGGAAACACCTGGCGTCCGCCGTGGTTGATCTGCGCGAACACCTTGGCGCCGTGGCGATGGATGGCGCCGGTCAGCTCACGCCAGCCGGGAATGCGCGCGTCGGACTCGATGCCGGCTTGGAGCGGCGTCGATTGCCCGGCGCGCTCGGCGAAGAGATTACCGGTGATGACGAGCCCTACCCCGCCCGCGGCCACCCGCTCGTAGAACGCGAGGTACGAGTCGGTGAGCGTGCCGTCGGCGCGCGCCATCGTCTCGGAGGTGGCGGTCTTGGCGATCCGGTTGGCGAGCGGGAGCGAACCGATGCGCACCGGCGTGAAGAGTGTCTTCATCGCGCGTGGCCGGCGACAGCGAGGCCGCTCGTCGCATCGGCTTCGGACTCGCTCGCACGCTCGTCGCGCGTCCACACGAGGTACGGGTAGAGCATCGCCGGCAACAGCACCACCGCCATCGCCAGCAGCGTGTAGAAGACCGGCGACGAGAAGAACGCGCCGAGCGGGTACTCGACGCCCGCCTTCCAGTCGTCGCTCGTGCCGGCGTAGAGAAAGCGCCGGAAGCCGAAACCGAGGATGGAAAGCATTCCCGCATAGCCGGCGATCCAGAGCTTGTGGACGTCGCGCGCGCGTCCCGCTCGGATCAGCCGCCACGCCCACCAGAAGCCGAGCACGCCGAACACGATGTTGGTGGACGCGAAGAGACAGGGCACGATCGCGTGCACGTTGCGATCGAGCATGAACATCGTTTCCCAGCCCGGGAACGCCCACAACAAGTACACGCCGGACGGCGCGAACAGCACGCTCAGAAAGAGCAGCGTGTACGTGAAGTAGCGGCTTTCGAGTGGCCGCTCGATGCGGGCCAATGGTTTGGCCGCAGCAGCCGCGAAGCTCGATCCGATCGCGAACGTCCAGAACACGTCCACTTGCACCATGGCGAATCCTCCTCCGTTGTCGTCATCGTGACGACGAGGGTTGTGGTTCGATTTCCACGCCTGAGTGCGACCGCGAAGTAGCGGCGGCCATCGGTGCGGTGCTCGCGAGCCGATCGGCTGGATCAGCACCGAGCGGCTGGAGCGCCACCGCTCCGTCGGTGGCGAGCGCACGAGCGGCTCCCTGGCCGAGGAACACGCGGACGTTCCACCAAGTCACGGGCTCGACCAGGCGCATCAGATTCATGCGCCACAGCGCGAGCGACTCGCGAAGCGAGCGCCGCAGCAGCGGCCCCGGGCAGGCGACAGTGGCCAGTACGCGGCCGCCGAGACGGAGCGTGTGCGGTGCGAAGATCGGGATCTTGGGGAAGAGCGCCGGATCGGCGGGGCTGGTGCTGCACGCGAGATTGAGCGGCGTGTAGAGCTTCTCGATCAGCCGCGCCGCCCACGGCAGCACGTGCTCGAACGCCGCCGAGCCGAGCTGCTCGCGATAGCCCGGTGTGGCGATCCGCACGGTGCTGCCCGCGTCGTAGCGGCGCAGCGGGTCGCTCGCCAAGCCGTCACTGGCCGCGATGCGGATGTCGCCCAGCTCGGGCGCGCCGAAGAGCCGGCGCACTTGCCCGAACGGAAAGTTGAGGCGCACCCACTCCCGATCGACGAGGCCGAGCTTGGCCATCGCCACGCGCTCGACCTTGAGCAGGTCTTGGCCGGCGATCACCGTGCGCGTGTCGTGGACCGCGCCCAACCGCGACAGATCGATGCGCGCAGGAAATGGAATCGGCAGCCCGAGGAGCGCGGGGCGATCGAGGAAACGGAAGGGATTGTCGATCGTCCAGCGCTGCGACTTGAAGCCGGCGAAGCCGTCGCAGGTCGTGGTGGCGTCCAGGAAGCAGAAGAGCCCTCCCTGGCGCACGTACGGGAACGCGGGATCGGTGATGAGCGAGAGCAGCGCGTGCGACCAGGAGCTGCCCCACGCTCCGTGGTAGTGAAGAAACTTGTTGGGCTCGAAGGTGAGCCCGAAGAGGTTCTTGATCCCGAGCGTCACCAGCGACACCGGGTGCGTCTTCTGCTTGGCGAAGCTCACCACCACGTCGTAGCGATCGAGAGCACGGGACACGCGCTGGCGACCCATGAAGGTGGACACGTGCTCGCGGCTGCCGGCGGCGGTCAGATCGACGAAAGGACGTGTGTAGCCGGCGATGGCCGCGACGCGCTCGACGGTGCGGCCCTCGTACCAATTCGAGTAGACGTTCTGGCTCTCGACGAGATCCACGCTGGTGAAGCCGTGGGCTTCGAGCCATGCAACGAGGTGCTCCACCAGCGCGGGATCGGTGATGACGTCCGGCTCGTCGCGGCGCACGAACATCATCAGGTTGGGCTTGATCGCGATCCGCAGCTCGCCGCGCGAGCGCGGCTCGGGTGCGCCATCGGCGCGAGTGGCGAGGCGGCAGCGGGAGTCGAGGAAGTTCAGAAAGCGCGAGCGCTCGATCGCTTCCTCGAGTGCTTGGAACTTGTCGTCGTGGGTGACCACGGCGACGGGGGACTCGCTCCCGGTGTGGGTCCAGACGATGGGGGTGTGCGGCCGAACACAAGGAATGACACGTCGTTCTGTATCTATCGCCAGCGGATCTACCGTTGGGTTCAAGGTGCCGCTCATCTGGGGATCGATTCAGGCGGCGGGCTTCGCGAGCCCGTCGAACATCAGCGTGGTGATGGTCTGCGCCCAAAGCGCCAGGTTGGTGGAGTCCGGGCGCTTCAGCGCCTCGCGTGCGGCTTCGAAGATCATCCCGTTCACGCAGCGCGCGGTGGTGGCCACGTCGACTTTGCGCAAGAAGCCCTTCTCGACGCCGTTGCGGATGAAGGCGCTGGTGAAGGTGGCGAGAAGCTCCATCGCACGATCGACCTGGGCGTCGACTTCGTCGTTGAGCCCCACCGCTTCTCTCAAGAAAATCCGCGTCAAATCGCGATTCACGAGCAACGCCTGCGCCAGCGCTGCGGCGAGCCGGAAGGTCTGGGCGCGATACTCTTCGACGTCGTTGGGTGCAGCAGGATCCTCGGTGACGAGCACCGCTTGGATCTTCTCGATCATCTGATCCAAGAGCGACTGGAAGATGTCGAGCTTGTTCTTGAAGTAGCGGTAGAAGGTCCCGTGGCCGAGGCCCAAGTGTGCGGCGATGTCTTGAATGCCTGCGGCGTGGTAGCCCTTCTCGGCGAACACGGCGAGCGCGCCGTCCAGGATCTGCTGGCGACGCGCTTCCTTGCGCTCCGCCGCCCGCGTCGCGCCCGCGCTGATAGAAATGAGTGACATGTCATTCACTGTAGTGAAACGGGCACGGCTCGTCAACTGCCACCCGCCCATCTGGATCATTTCACGGAGTGCGTGAAGCGTCGGGTCGCACAGGCAAACCGCGCCAGGCACCCGCGGCGTGCGAGGGACCGCACGCCCTCCATACCGGGATCGAACGGCTGGAGGCGCATCGGTCCCTCGATGCGCCCGGGGCAAAAGGGGATTGACGATTCCAGTCGGGCGTGAGTCCATCGCGCGGTCGACGGCTCGGCTGGAGGCCGGGTCTGAGAGGGGGAATCGGGATGGCGCGTGTGTTTCGTATCGTCCTCGCCGGCGTCGCGCTGCTCGCGCTCGCGGCATTCGGGATCGTGCGCGCAGGTTTGCTCACGCCCGCCCCCGAAGCGGTGCCGATCGCGAGTAAGCCGTTCGCCGGCCCTGAGCTCGTCCGCTACCCGGTGACGCCCACCCCGCTCACCGGCTTCGCCACGAAACAGATCCTGCACCCCTTCATGGCCTTCGAGGGCGGCGGCCTCCACGGCAACTCGTACAACTCGGACGTGCACACCACTGGAGGACCGCTCGGCCTCGACCCCACGGTGGTCACGCGCCGCGTCTCGCCCCTTCCCGGCGGCGTCTGTCCCACCATCACGTTCGCGAAGAGCGGGCTGGTGGTGGCGATGTGCGCGTCGTTCGCCGGCTTCGAGATCGATCTCTTCGAGCCGCGCACGCTGAAGCTCCTCGCCACGCACAAGCTGGTGACGCGCCCCTCCACCTTCGAGGCGGCGGTGAAGCTCGACCTCGACATCATCTTCTTGGACACGAGCGGCGGCAGTTACTTCTACCTCGACGATCAAGACCGGGTGGTGCTCGCCGACGCGGCCCAGCGCATCCAGCGCATCGCCCATCGTCGGCGCGCCGACGGCGAGTGGGAGCTCTACGTCGCCGATTCCTGGGACATGAAGCCCTACGCTCCCCACGACTGTTTCGACATCGACAACTGGTTTCCGAAGGACGAGTGCGATCCGATCACTTCGGTGATGCCCGACTACGCGGGGCACATCTGGTGGGTGACGCGCTTCGGTCGCGTGGGCGTCCTCGATCCCGCGACCGGTCGCGCTGCCGTGCATCGCTTCGCCGGCGAGGAGATCCAGAACAGCCTCTCCGCCGACGAATCGGGCATGTACGTCATCACCGATTTCGCGCTCTACCACATGGTCGCTCTCGACGATCTCGAGCCGCGGGTGGTGTGGCGCGAGGCCTACCTGCGCAGCAATCGCTATCGCTACGGCAACATCAACCTGGGCTCGGGCTCCACTCCCACGCTCATGGACGACGAACGCGGCCGCAAGTACGTGGCGATCACCGACGCCGGCGACGACCGCACCGGCTTGGTGATCTATCGACGCGAAGCCGACGTGACGGGCCCGCGCCAGATCTGCCGCGTGCCGCTCTTCGGCGAGAACGGCTCGGCCGTGGAGATCTCGCCCATTGGCTGGGGTCGCTCGCTGGTCGTGAAGAACGATTCGGGCTACCGCAGCGCCTTCCACGGCACGTCGGAAGCGAAGATCCCGGGCGGCATCGTGCGCGTCGACATCCGCCCCGACGATTCCGGTTGCGACGTGGTGTGGACGCGGCCGGAGCGCGTGCCCGC
>CAYUSL010000287.1:0-8079 GCA_964447125.1 uncultured bacterium
ACCGAATCGCCCGATGCTCTCGCCGAGGCGTGGGCCATCGCGTAGTTTCAGCCGAGCCTCGTCGAGTCGCGTGCCGACCCGAGGTGGGAATCTCTCCGTGTCCGACGACCGCCACCGTGCTCTCGTGCCGATCGATGCGGCACTCGCCGATCTCGGCCTCAGCACCGCGGTCTCGGTTCATCCGGTCGCGAGCGGTTACCCGTCACCGCGACTCGTCAATCCGGTGCTGATCCGTGGGGATGGCCGCGCCGTGCTCTTCGAGGCACCTGCGGCGCGGCCCGACATCGTCGCCGACCTCACGAGCTCGCTGGCGCGCGCCGACGTGACGCGCCTCGACGCCGTGCTCGTCACCCATTGCCACGGCGACCATGCCGGCATGGCGGGCGTCATCGCCGGGGTCGGCCGCACCGAGGGTGAGCGCGCGCCCATCCACGTCCATTCCGCCGGCTATCGCTTTCTCACCCAGCCCGCGGCGTCCTACTTCGACGAGACGTTCCTGATCTTCCAGGCGCGGGCGCAATTCGGTCTCATCGACCTCTCCGCCTTCACCGGCACGGAGATGCTCGAGCATCCACGCCGCGCGCCCTACGCCCACTACTTCGCGCGCACGCCCAAGAGCGCCCTCGAATTCGTGGACGAGGGACGGCTACCGCGCGGGATCGTGGCGCTGGCGAGCCCCGGCCATTCCAACGACTGCGTCCTCTATCTCGATACCGCGCGCGGCGTCGTGATTCCCGGTGACACGATCATCTGCGTGGGGCGTGTCGAGGATCCCGCCAGTCGCGACTTCGTGGTGCCGATCTTCACGGTGATGGGGCAGGGCTACTCGCGTGGCTTCGAGAGCTACCTCTCGACCTTGCGGCGCATCCGTTGCTTCTTCGAGCGCTTCCAGCCGCGCGTCGTGCTGCCACCCCATGGCCGTTTCGCCGTCATCGAGCCGATGGCGTGGGTGCGTTTCGCGGAGCGCTATTTCGAGGGGCTCTATCGCATCCTGCGAAACGAGTTCCTGCTCGCCGACGGCACGGCACCGCGCCGCGAGCCGTTCACCGCGGCGGACCTGAGCCCGCTGGTGCCCCACGCCCACAGCCACACCGTGTCCACCCCGAGCCACATGTTCGGGATGTTGTGCGCGCTCGCCGACGAGGGCTATCTCACGCTCGCCGAGGACGTGACCTCGCGGCGCATCACCTTCGCCCTCGAGGAACTCCCGCCTGCGGACTACCTGACGCGGCGCCTCGCCGAGGATCCCGGTCCGCTACCCATCTTCGGCGCGTGAAGGGGCGCGGTCGCGAGTCTGCCGCGCCGCGATCACCACAGGCCGGGGATGATGGCGCGCCGCTCGCGCGGATAGTCCGGGAACTTCTCGAGGTACCACTTGTGATTGGAGATCGCGCGCGGCACCAGATTCGCGGCACTCCAGATCACGAAGATCACGCCCGCTTGTGACCAGGTGAGGATCGCCCACCCGGTCCACTCGATCAGCTCGCCGAAGTAGTTGGGCGCCGACACCCAGCGGAAGAATCCACCGTAGGGGATCTTGTAGCCGGTCTCGCCGGGCTTGCGCAGATTCCGCGTGATGGCGTCGGAGTGGTAGTTGATCGCGAAGCCGATGACGAAGAGCACCAGCCCGATCGCGAAGCGCGGGTCGGCGAGCCAATCTGCGGGATACGCCTCGCGCAGGTGGAAGATCCAGCGCGCCTGCAGATAGGCGTTGCCGACGTTGAACACGATCGCGCTGGCCACGATCGAGAGCGGCATCTCGGGCTGCCCGCCGCGCAACCGGAACGGGAACACGAAGGTGCGGTGGAGGTAGTGGAACTCCCAGATCACCAGAAACACGCCGTAGGGCACGAGCGCGTGGCGATCGCTCGCCAGGAACAGGATGAGCGGCAGAAACACCACCGGCGATTCCATGATCATCCACGCCTTGGTGCGCTCGATCATCGGCCCCCAGCCGCCACGCGCGTGGCGGCCGTACGGTGCCGTGAAGAAGAAGAGCGAGATGAACGTGAAGGCGGCCAGGCCGAGCCAGATCCAGACCACCCACATGTAGAGCTGCTGCTCGGTCATCGTCGCCTCATTCGTCGTTGAGCATGCCGGCTTGGCGAAACCAGCCGTAGGTGTCGGCCACGCTGGCGGCGAGCGGCCGCGGGAGGTAGCCGAGCTCGCGGCTGGCCTTGTCGTGGCTCACGTTCGGATTGCCTGCGATCGCGTGCAGTGATTCCTGAGTGAAGAGTGGACGCGTGTGGGTGGCGCTCGCCCATGCGACCGCGAACGGCGCGCCCAGCCGCGCCAGCCAGAGCGGCGAGGTGAAGACGGGCGGCCTGAGGCCGGTGGCGTCCTTGCAGAGTGTCGCCAGCGCGCGTACCGATCGGTACGCGCTGCCGAGCAGATAGCGTTCGCCGGTGCGGCCCTTCTCGGCGGCAGCGACGGCGCCCTCGGCGACGTCGCGAACGTCCACGAAGTCGAAGCCGCCGGCCACCAGCGCCGGCAAGCGCCGGAAGTGCAGGTCGAGCAACACCTGTCCCATGCGCGAGGGCTTGAAGTCGTGGGGGCCGAGGATTGCCGTGGGATTCACGATCACCGCGTCCAGGCCACGCTTGATGCCCGCCTGGACCTCGCGTTCCGAGCCAGCCTTCGAGAGATCGTACGCGAAGGCGTGTCCCTCGTCGGCGAGCGGGCGCTGCTCGTCCATGGGAACGTCGTAGGGATCGTTCCGAAGCGCGTGAACCGAGCTGAAGTGGACGAGGCGTTTCACACGGCGATCCAGGCACGCTTCGACCACGTGGCGAGTGCCGAGCACGTTGGTGCGGTGCACCGAGCCATCGGGATCGCCTTCGATCGAGACCTTGGCGGCGAGGTGGAAGACCCACTCCACTCCGTCGAACGCGCGACGGACCTGGTCGGCGTCGAGGACGTCCGCACGCACCTGCTCCACGTCGAGCCCGTCGACGGCGCGCGTGTCCTGGTAGACGATCGCGCGCACCCGGTGCTGGCGCGCGAGGAGCGCGCGCACCACGTTCCCGCCGACGTGCCCTGCGGCGCCGGTGACGGCGACCTTCATGCTTCGACCTCGGCGTGAGGGATTGCGATCCCGGGGCGGACTCGCCCTCGGCGTGGCGCACGAACGTCGCGAAAGTGAAACGCGTTCTACTCGCCGCGTCCAGTCGTGCGGAGTGCGTGGCGCTCGGCCACGAACGCGTCGATGAGTCGCCGCGCGATGCTGATCGGACCGGGCAGCGTCGGCAGCTCGTCGACGTCGTACCACGCGGCCTCGTCCAGCTCGTGGCCATCCACGCGAATTTCTCCGCCCGCGTGGCGCGCGAAAAAACCCACCATGAGCTGGTGTGGGAACGGCCACGGCTGGCTCGCGAAGTAGCGGATGTCCTCGACCTCGAGGCCGACCTCTTCGCGTACTTCGCGCCTGAGCGCCGCTTCCAGGCTTTCGCTCGGCTCCAAGAAGCCCGCGACGAGACTGCGCATCGCGCCGCGCCCACGGCGGTGCGCGAGTAGTAGCCGATCGCCGCCGTCGTGGATCAGCACGATCACGCACGGGCTGACGTGCGGATACGTGGTGTGATTGCAGGCGCCGCAGCGACGACCCCATTCGCCTTCGACCGGTCCGGTGCCCCCGCCGCAGAAGGCGCAAAAGCGGCTCGCTCGCTGCCAGCGCACGATCTGGTAGGCGTAGCCCGCGACGGCGTAGAGATCGCCCGGCAGATGCTCGAAGAGCGTGCGCAGATCCATCGTGCGCAGACCCTCGTCGAGGTGCGCATCACCGGGGATGCTGCCTGCGAGGCACGGCACGCCGGCGAGCCCGCCGAGATGGACGACGTCTCGGATTTCGGTGCCGATTCCCGCGCCGTGCGCGTCGCCGTGAAGCACCTCCACCGTGGTGCCGCGCTCGTTCACCACCAGCTCTTCGCCGCGAAAGATGAGCCAATGCGCCGGGCCACGCGGCGGCTCCGCCGGCGGATAGGCACGCTCGAAGTCGAGCGGCAGGCTCAGGGTCATGTCCATGGCGGTGGGCGGTGGCGATCGACGGTGCGCGCGTGAGTAGGATACATGCGAGGGCGCGGCGCGATTCGAGGTGCCTCGGCCATCCGGGGGCGGGCGATGCGAAGGTCGATCGAGCGAGAGAGCTTGCCGTACAGGATGTGCGTGGGCGTGGTCCTCTTCAATCGCGCCGGGCGCGTGTTCGTCGGCAGGCGCGCCGATCAGCACACGCCAGCGTGGCAGTTCCCGCAGGGCGGTATCGACGAAGGCGAGGAGGCCTGCGAGGCGGCGCTGCGCGAGCTGATCGAAGAGATCGGCACCGACAGCGCGGAATTCCTCGGCGAGTCCGCGAGCTGGTACGACTACGATCTGCCCGACAAGCTCCTCGGCAAGGTTTGGAACGGCCGCTACCGCGGGCAGCGCCAGAAGTGGTTCGCCATGCGCTTCACGGGCAGCGACTCGGAGATCGATCTCGAGACCGCCCACCCCGAGTTCTCCGCGTGGAAGTGGGTGGCGATCGACGAGGTACCGGCCCTCATCGTGCCGTTCAAGCGCGCCGTGTACCAGAGCGTCGTGAACGAATTCCGGCATCTGGCCAAGCCGCCGCGGAAGGCGCGCCGGCGGTGAACGAAGAGCTCACCCGCAAACTGGAACGACGGCGCACGACGCAGCGCACCGATTCGCTGGCGAGCTTGCGGGCCGAGCAGCGCCGGCTCGCAGTGTGGTTCGCGCTTCAATGGCTGGTCGCGATCGCCGCGCTGCTCGCGTTCCAGAGTCCGGCGCTGCTTTTCGATGCGGTCGAGCCGCGGCTCGCCGGAGGTGCGCTGGCAGCCGTCTCGATCATGTTCGCGCTCGCTGGTCTCGGTGCTGCCGTGCGCGTGGCACGAGCGGTCGGTTCCCGCGCCACCGTGCTCTGGGCCGCGGCGATGTTCGTCCCCGGGCTCAACTTGCTGACTTTCGCGCTGCTGTCGCTCGTGGCGAGCGAGTTTCGGCGGAAGCACCTGGCGGTGTGAGCAGTCTGCCCACGCTTGCCACGCCCCGCCTTCGGCTCTTCGTGCCGAGTGCAGGCGACCATCCGCGATTACTCGCGTTCGCGCGGCGGAACGAAGCGCATTTCGCGCGCTTCAGCCCGCCTCCTCCGGACCTCTCCCTCGACGAGGCCGTGGCCCGCCGGATCGCCCGCGCCGAGCCGGATTGGCGCGAGGACCGCGGCTTGCTCCTGCTCGGCGTCGATTGCGGCGACCCAGGCGGGCCGGTGCTCGCCGAGGTGCAGCTCTCGAACGTGGTCCGCGGCGTCTTTCAGGCCTGCCACTTGGGCTACAAGGTCGATGGCGCGTGCGAGGGCACGGGGCTCATGCACGAGGCGCTCGCGCGAGTGATCACGTTCGCGTTCGAGGAGATGAGGCTCCACCGAATCATGGCGAACTACCAGCCTGCCAACGAGCGCAGCGCGCAGCTCCTCAGGCGTCTCGGCTTCGTCGTCGAAGGCTACGCCCGCGACTACCTCTTCATCGGCGGCGCGTGGCGTGACCACGTGCTGACGGCGTTGGTTTCCGCGGGGGGCTCTTCCAGTGCCCCGCACCAGTGACGCTGGGACTCACCGGCGTTTCACGGGCCGCCAGGCGTGCCGCATGCGCGGCGGGCCGGGCTCCTGTCCGGCCGGCGTTCGATGCGACGCCGCTAGCGGTGTCGGCGCGAGTTCGTCAGCGACTCGGTGGGCTGAAACCGACGGGTGGCTGATCGCGATCGAGAACGAAGAAGCCGAACTGGACGATCGTGAATCCCAGCGCGACGGTGGCGTAGCCGAGCAGCACGTCGGGATCGTCGGGATCGGGCTGGACGAGGTAGTCGCGAATCAGACGCTCGGGGTTGAGGGAGTGGTTCTCGCGAACGCCGTAGTCGATCAAGAGCGCGTTCGGGTAGAGGCGATGCAGCCCGGTCGCCGGCACGGGGCCGACGTCGTAGAAGCCGTGGCGCTTGGGGCTCGCTTCCGACGGCCGCGGGAGCCACGGCTGATGCAGCTCGTTCTGCAGCACCACCACGTTGTAGCCGTGGCAGCGTCCCGCGGATGCGTCCTCGTCCGGGCGCAGATAGAAGCCCTTCTTGAACTTCTGGAAGCCCAAGAGCCCGGTCACCGCCGGCACGTTGAAGCCGCGAAACTCCCATTCCACCAGCGAGTCGATGCGCGGTGCGTGACCCGCGCGCATGCGCAGCGTGAGCTCGGCTTCGGGCAAGCGAACCAGTTGTTGTGCGGCGATTCGCACGGCGACGGCCTCAGGCGCGCGGCCGGGTTCGGCACAGCACGAACCAGTTGGGCATCGGGTCCTGGCCCTTCTTGTAGGCACGCCCGATCACCACGTCGTCGCTCACCCAGCGCAGGAAGTCGACCATGCCTCCATAGACGAACTGGCTGATGGCGACGTCGTTCGGCTTGATCGGCGGCCACGCCGCCGGCTTCGACTTGGGCACCTGCAGGTAGTCGACGGCGAGCTCACCGGGGCGCGTATCCCAGAGGTGCGTCACGTAGTATCCCGGGCCGACCACCGGGCCGACGCTCGAGTTGTTGTAGCCGCCGACCGTGCCCTCCTGGGTCTTGTAGAAGACCTTCTGGAAGCGCGTGAACACCGGCAGGGAGTTCTTGCCCTCGAAGGGATAGGGATCGAGCGGCGCCGCGCCGGACGGTACGAGATAGTCGAGGTCGAGCGGTTGGCTGTGCTCGGCGATTTGCCACAGGCGCTCCTGTGCACGCCGGCCGAGCGTCATGCATTCGAGGATGCGTTCCGAGCGGCTCAGGCCGTCGAGGTGCTTGGTGACCTCGGCGAGCCGCACTCCCGGGTTCGCGAGCAGCTCCTTCAGGGTCGTCATCGGTGGCTTCCTTTCGTGGGGGCGCAGGCGCCGCCGTCAGCCCGCCATCGCGCGGATCTCGTCTTCGGTGAACGGGCGCGGCAGGCGCGCGCCCATCTGGCCGACCACTTTGGCGGCGGCGTGCGAGCCGAGCCGTCCCGCCTGCTGCCAGCTCAGGCCGTGGGTGATGCCGTAGAGAACTCCCGCAGCGTACATGTCGCCGGCGCCGGTGGTGTCGACTGCGTGCGTGTGCACGCCCTCGATCGGGAACACTTCGTTCCCGTGCATCAGCAACGAGCCATCGGCGCCCAGCGTCAGCGCCACGTTGGTGGCGTGTCGATGGATGGTGCGCGCGCACTCGATGGGATCGTCGGTGCCGACCAGCGCGTGCGCTTCCTCGCGGTTCGCAAACAAGAGGTCCACGGGGCCGCGGATGAGCTCCCAGAAGAGCGTTCGGCAGGTGCCGATCACCCACGCGTCCGAGAGCGTGAGCGCGACCTTCACGCCGCGGCTTTTCGCGATCTCGATCGCCTTGAGCGCCGCGGCGCGCGTTTCCTCGCCGGGGAAGAGATAGCCCTCCACGTACAGGTACTCGCTCTGCGCGATCTCGTCGGCTGGCAGATCCGCCGCGTCGAGCTTCGACGAGATGCCGAGGTGCGTGAGCATGGTGCGCTGGGCGTCGGGGGTGATGAGGATGACCGACGTGCCGGTGATGCCGTCGGCGGCGGCCACCGGCACGGCGATGCCGAGGTGGCGCAGGTCGCTGACGTAGAACTCGCCGAGATCGTCGTTGCCGGTCTTGCACGCGTAGGCGCCGGTGCCGCCCATGTGCGCGACACCCACCACCGTGTTGCACGCCGAGCCGCCCGAGCAGCGCGAGACCGCGTGGTCCGCGAGAGTGCCCAGGATCTCCACTTGCCGGTCCGCGTCCACCAGGGTCATGAGCCCCTTGGCCACGCGGATGTGATCGAGGAATTTGTCGTCGACCTTGAGCTGCAGGTCGACGATGGCGTTGCCGACACCGAAGACGTCGTAGCGCATTCCGTCACTTCCCTTTCCAGTGTGGCGCGCGCTTCTCCAGAAACGCCGCCACGCCCTCGCGGAAATCCTCGGTCTCGAAACAGCGCCCCAGCATCTTCTCGAGATACGGCAGGGCCTCCTCGAGCGCCATGTCCTGTTGCGCGTAGAACGCCTCGAGGCCGAGCCGCAAGATCGCCGGGCTCTTGGCCTTGAGCTTCG
>CAYUSL010000288.1:0-8064 GCA_964447125.1 uncultured bacterium
TCCCCTCGGGTCTCGTGCTCTACTGGTTGTTCTCGAACCTGGTCAGCATCGGCACCCAGTGGTACATCCAGCGGTCGTGAGCCGCGCTCGAGGCTGAGACAGCTCGGCAAAGCGCAGGGCAGAACACCCGCGAAACACGGAAGCGCAGGGTCAATGGCGACCACGAGGACCTATCAGGGCGCGACGAAGGACGAAGCGCTGGCGCTAGCAGCGTCTGACCTCGGGTGCCCGACGGAATCGGTCGAGGTGCTCGAGCTCGTGACGCGAGCCGGCGTGGCTGGCGCGCCCGGCGGATGTGAGATTCGAGTGCGGCTCCCCGAGGCGCTTCAGGGCGGCGACGAGACGGCGATCCTGGAAGGATTCCGGCGCCCCCAAGCCAAGCCGCCTACGTCACCTGCCCCCGAACGCGCGGTTCGCGCTGCAGTGGTAGCCGACGCACCCACAGCCGCTCGTGGTGAACGCGGATCGCAGCCGCGAACAGAAGCGGGAGATTCGCCAACGCCGGCCATTCTCGCCGAGCGCGCGGAAGCATTTCTCCGCGATCTGCTAGCCCGCATGGGATTCACCGCTCGGCTGCAAACGAAGCTCGAAGGCGAGAACGTCAACATCGAAATCCTCGCCGACAAAGGTGTGGGGGGACTGCTGATCGGGCGCCAAGGGCAGACGCTCGACGCAATCCAATACCTCGTGAATCGCGTGGTCCTGCCGGGCGCAGCCGCGCGTGGCCGGATCTACCTGGACACCGAAGGCTATCGCGAGAAGTACCGCCGCAAGATCGAGGAGCTGGCGCACAAGTACCGGGACGAGGCCTTGCGCGCAGGGAAGCCGGTCACCCTCGAAGAATTCAGCTCTCGCGATCGCTGGATCATCCACCAGGCGTTGCTCGACGATCCGCGCGTCACGACGCGGAGCGTCGGCGAGGACGACGATCGCAAGCTGATGATCATTCCGCGTCGTTGACTTGCGAACGGCCTGTTATCGCGGCCGTCTCCAATTCACGTGGTCTGACGTGCTTCAGAATTCGCGCTCCGGCGAGACGATCGTCGCCGTAGCGACGTCAGCGGGTCCGCCCGCAGCGTTGGCGATCGTTCGCATCAGCGGTGCGGACACGCGCCGCATCCTCGAGCGTGTGCTCTGGTTTCCCGCAGGTACATCCGCGTCGCTCGCCGCGCGGCGGCCGACGCTGGGCTGGCTCGTCGACCCAGCTGACGGGGCGCGCCTCGATCAAGTCTTGGTGACCCTCTTCCTCGCGCCGCGGTCGTTCACCGGTGAGGACCTCGCCGAGCTCAGCCTCCACGGCAGCGCGTGGCTGGTTGCCGAGGCGCTTCGCATCCTCGTTGGGGCTGGCGCCCGTGCGGCGCGCGCTGGCGAGTTCACGCGCCGCGCCTTGGCGAACGGGAAGCTCGATCTGGCCCGGGCTGAGGCCGTTGCCGAGCTGACTTTCGCGCAATCGTCCCAGGCCGCGAAGCTTGCTGCACGTCACCTCTCCGGCGAGCTTTCGGATCGCTATCGGTCGTTCCGCGACCGCCTGGTCGATGCTGCTGGCTTGTTGGAGGGGCCAATCGAGTTCCCGGACGACGCCGCTGAGGACGAAGCATGGGCTCGAGCAGAGGGGTTGCGCGTCCTCAGATCCCTCGCCGATGAGCTGTCCATGCTGGCGTCCACCCAGGCACTCGGCGGGCGGATCGCGGGGGGCATCGAGGTTCCGATCGTCGGTCGTCCCAACGCGGGCAAGTCGAGCCTATTCAACGCGTTACTCGGGATGGATCGGGCGATCACGAGTCCGCTTCCCGGCACCACCCGCGACACCATCGAAGCCGGCTTGCACCTGGACGGGCAGCTAGTTCGGCTCGTGGACACGGCCGGGCTCGAGCCGAGCGAGGACGCGTTGGTGATCGAGGGCATCCGCCGGGCGAAGGCCCGCATTGCGGCTGCGGATCTGGTCGTGCTGGTGCTCGACGCGAGTGCCCCGCTCGCCGGCTGGGACGCTGCCGTCGCCGCGCGCGTCGGCGCGAAAGCCGTGATTGCCGTCGCCAGCAAGTGTGATCTGGGGCGGCAGTGGAACGACGGAGCCGTCGAGTTCCTCGGTCTAGCTGAGCCACCGCTTGCGGTTTCGGTGGTGGATGGGACCGGGCTCGACGATCTGCGGCGCCGGCTCGCCGTGGAGGTGGCACGCAGCCTACGCACCGCGGAGACACTCGATACCCCAGTCACGAGCGCGCGCCAGAGCGCGTTGCTCGAGCGTGGCGCTGCCGAGCTGCGGCGGGGCTGCGAGAATCTGGCACGCGGTGCCTTCGAGCTTGCCGTCGAGGATGTCCGCGCGGCGCAGCTTGCGCTGGAGGAAATCCTGGGGAGCGTGTCGAACGAAGACGTGCTGGATCGCGTGTTTCAGCGCTTCTGTATCGGGAAGTGATGGGCATGTCTCTGATGCGCATGCCAATCCGCTGGCGAGGTTGTTTCACGTGAAACAGGCGACCGTGCCACGCGTCATCGTCGTCGGCGGCGGACATGCCGGGGTCGAGGCCGCGCTGGCTTCGGCTCGCATGGGCGTGCCGACGGCGCTGGTGTCCCAGCGCCGTCACCAGATCGCGCGGATGAGCTGCAACCCGTCGATCGGTGGGCCGGGCAAGGGGCAGCTCGTTCGGGAGATCGATGCGTTGGGCGGCGCGATGGCGCAGAACATCGACGCCACTGGGATCCAGTTCCGTCGGCTGAACACGGGGAAGGGAGCCGCGGTTCAGGCATCGCGCGCACAGGCGGACCGAGGTGCGTATCTGACTGCGATGATCGAGCGGCTTGCCTCCTCGGCAAACCTGATCGTGGTGGAGGACGAGGCTCTCGGAATCGAGGTGGTGCGGGGCGTCGTGCGCGGAGTACATCTCGCCAAAGCGGGCACGGCTACAGCCGAAGCGGTGGTGCTCACGCCGGGAACTTTCTTGAACGGGGTGATCCACGTCGGCGAGGAGAGCTGGGCCGCGGGGCGAATCGGTGAGGCGCCATCGACGGCGCTGCCAGAGAGCCTCGGTCAGCTCGGCTTGCGCCTGAATCGCCTCAAGACCGGCACTCCCGCGCGGCTCGATGCAGGCTCGATCCGCTTTCACGAGCTTGCCCCACAACTCGGCGACACAGTCCCGCGACCGTTCTCGTTCGCCACGCGGCGGATCGACCGGCGCCAGATTCCCTGCCACGTGACCCGCACCACCGACGCCACCCATCGCATCATTCGCGAGAACCTGCACCGCTCGGCGATGTATTCCGGGCGCATCTCGGGTGTGGGGCCGCGCTATTGCCCGTCTGTCGAGGACAAGATCGTGCGCTTCGCCGAGCGCGCGAGCCATCTGATTTTCCTGGAGCCCGAGGGCTATGCGTCGCGGGAGATCTATCCGGCTGGCATCTCGACCAGCCTTCCGCGTGACGTCCAGGAGCGCTTCATTCGGACCATCCCTGGGCTCGAGGAAGCCATTCTCCTGACGCCGGGCTACGCCGTCGAATACGACGCGGTCGACCCCACGCAGCTGAGCCACACGCTGGAGACGCGGGCGGTGCGTTCCCTCTTCCTCGCTGGCCAGATCAACGGCACATCGGGCTACGAGGAGGCCGCCGTCCAGGGACTCGTGGCGGGCATCAACGCAGCACTTCGCGTGCGCGACGAGCCACCCTTCGTGCTGGCGCGGGACGAAGCGCTGACTGGAGTGCTGATCGATGACTTGGTCACCCGCGGCACAGGCGGCGAGCCCTACCGCATGTTCACGTCGCGGGCCGAGGCTCGGCTGCACCTCCGCGAGGACAACGCCGACCTGCGTCTGACACCGCGCGCCCACCAGCTCGGCCTCGTTTCGCACCAGCGTGCGCTCGAGGTCGAAGCGCTCGCGGCGGAGATCGCCGCCGCACGCGCGCGGCTGGAGACGGGGCGTGTCACGCCGTCGTCCGCCGTGCGCGAGCTACTGGCAGGGCACGGCCTGCCGGTACCGAAGGGCGCGACGTCGCCCTGGGCACTGCTGGCGACGCCAGCCGCTCGTTACCGGTCGCTGGTGGACGCATGCCTCGTGGAGCCGGTGTCGGAGCGAGCCGCCGAGCAGCTCGAAATCCTCGCTCAATACGATCGCTACCTCGGACGACTGGACGAGACCGCTGCCGAGCAGCGGGGGTGGGAGCGGGTTCGTCTGCCAGCGGGGCTCGACTACGGCGCCGTCGCGGGTCTCTCCACCGAAGTGCGCGAGCGACTGGACCGCACCCGCCCGCTGTCGATCGGTCACGCGCGTCGGGTACCGGGAGTCACCGCGGCCGCGATCGAAGCGCTCATGGTCCACTTGCGGACCGGTGGCGGCGCGGCGACTGCGCCGGAAGCGTGAGCTCGAGATGCGGCGGCACGAGCTTGAGCGCCCAGGGCCCCGAGCCCGCATCGCGGATCCGGTCGACGAGAGCGTTGTCTGCGACACGATCTCCGCCGGTGCCCGGTTGCTCGGCGTCAGCCTCTCTGCGGACGATCTCGACGCGCTCGCGGTGCACTATCGAGAGCTCATGCGTTGGCGCAGGCGTGCAGATCTGTCGTCGATCGTGGATCCCCGCCAGGTCGCCGTTCGTCACTACTTGGACTCGCTGGCGGTGTCCCCCTGGCTGCCCCTGGACGCACGCATTGCGGACCTGGGCTCGGGAGCGGGCTTCCCGGGGATTCCCATCGCCATCGCGCGGGCCGACGTCGCGGTCACGCTCCTCGAAACCCGCGAGGTAAAGCTCGCATTCTTGCACCACGTGTGCACGCGCCTGGATCGCCGGAATCTTGCGGTGGCGCGAACCAGTGACTTCGTGACCACGGGCGGATGTGACGCGCTCGACCTCGTGGTGGCTCGCGCTGTCGCGAGCGTGCCGGAGACGCTCGCGCGCTGCGAGCTGCTCCTGCCCCGGGGCGGTGAGCTCTGGTTGATGCGGGGACCGTCGCGGATCGGAGAAGAGGGCGATTGCGCGAGGGACGGCTGGAAGCTCGTCTCCGAACGCGAGGTTCGCTTGCCGGTGGAAGACGCGAGTCGTCGAATCGTGGTGTGGCGCCTCGCCCGCAGCGAAGCGACGGGCTGATCGAAATCCGTGTCGTTTCACGTGAAACAGCGCGCGGTTGCCGCGCGCTCGCCGGCGTGTGCTATACGCCCGCCCTGCCAGCAGTCGTTCGTCACTGCATCCGATGAGTCGACTCTTGTGGTTGAGTTGCGGTACAACCACAAGATGTTGTAGACAGTGGCTGTAACGACGGAGTGACGACTTGATCGCACGCTGGCCATCGAACGAAGCCCTGTTATCGGCGGGGGAGCGACTCGGGCATGGGACGTGTGATCTGCATCGCGAACCAAAAGGGTGGAGTCGGCAAGACCACGACGGCAATCAACCTCGCCGCGTCGATCGGGGCGCAAGAGCAGCGGGTGCTGCTCGTCGATCTGGACCCGCAGGCGAACGCCACCAGCGGCCTCGGGGAGGCGCGCGACGAATCCAACATCAACGTCTTTCAGGCGATGCTGGGCTTCCATCCGATCCATCTCGCGATCAAGCACACCGCATTCGCGAACGTCGATCTCATTCCGTCCAGCAGCGATCTGATCGGTGCGGAGATTGCGCTCATCTCGCGCGACGATCGCGATCAGCTGCTGCGGCGCGCGCTCCACTCGATCCGCGATCGCTACGCGTTCGTGCTTCTCGACTGCCCGCCCTCGCTCGGCCTGCTGACGGTGAACGCGCTCACGGCCGCGCAAGGAGTGCTCGCGCCGGTGCAGGCGGAGTACTACGCGATGGAAGGCCTCTCGCAGCTTCTCACCACGGTGGAGCGGGTGCGGGAAGTGCTCAATCCGGAGCTCGCGCTCGACGGGGTCTTGCTCACCATGTACGACCCGCGCAACAACCTGGCGCGGCAGGTGGAACAGGAGCTGCGCGCGCAGCTCGGCGATCGCGTGTTCGCGACGCTCATTCCGCGCAACGTACGGCTCAGCGAGGCGCCGAGCTTCGGCAAGCCCGCGCTCTATTACGACGTGCGTTCGAGCGGCGCGCAGGCTTACCAAGCCCTCGCCCGCGAGCTCTCGAATCGCTCACACCCGGCCACACCGGCCTGACGAGGGAATCGACATGAGTGGACTGACGAGCGCGACACCGCCCGATCGCCAGATGCGCCATCAAGGCCTCGGCCGCGGGCTCGGCTTGCTCATCCGCGACCGCGCTCCGGAAGCCGCGGGGCGTCGCCTGATCTCCGTGCCCGTGGAACAACTCCGTCCCAATCCGAACCAGCCGCGCAAGCGTTTCGATCCCGAAGCCCTCGAGAGTCTCGCCGTGACCGTGCGCGAGCGCGGCGTACTGCAGCCAATCCTCGTGCGACGCACGGAGACCGGCTACGAGATCATCGCCGGCGAGCGTCGCTGGCGGGCTGCGACTGCAGCCGGTCTCGCCGAAGTGCCGGTCGTCGTCACGGACGTCGACGCCGGCGCGAGCTTCGAGATCTCGCTCATCGAGAATCTGCAGCGCAGCGATCTCGACCCCATCGAAGAGGCCGAGGCGCTCGAGAAGCTCGTCGAATCTGCGGCGCTCAGCCACGAGGAGGTGGGCGCGCGCATCGGCAAGGATCGCGTCACCGTCACCAACTCGATCCGTCTGCTCAAGCTGCCGGATGCGATCCGCGCGCACATCGCCGTGGGAGAGTTGAGCGCTGGACACGGTCGCGCACTCCTCGGGCTCGAGTCGGCCGAGCGGCAGCTCGAGCTTGCGCGGGTGGCGATCGCCGAGTCGCTCTCGGTGCGCGAGCTCGAACGACGCGTGCAGGGTGGCCGCCGCACCGCGCCCCCGGCGCGAACACGAGGCCGTACGTCGTCTCCCGACATCCGCGCCGCCGAGAAGGAATTAGAGCAGGCATTGACCCTGAAAGTCCGGATCACGCCCGCTCGTCGCGGCAACGGCGGCAAGGTCGAGATCGTGTACGGATCGCTGGAAGACTTCGACCGAATCCGTGAACGTCTGGTCGTCACCGGATCATCGCTCTAGTTTATTATTCGCGGATGATCGCGTTTTTGCTGATTCCAAAACGCGCTTGCAGAGCTAGGCAGGAAGCGCTAGAAGGTTCAATCTCACGATAAGGAGGATGGTCATGTTCGGACGCTCGTCGGACGATCGCAACAAGACTGCGCGGGACCAGGACTCGCGGGAAATCACGCCGCCGCGAGCGGCGGCTCCCGAGCCCGTTCGCCCCGAGCCGCAGCTCCGCGAGCCCAGCCCGGTCGCGTCCCAACCCGTGGAAACGAAGGCCTCGGGTGAGGTCAGCGCGTATTTCGGCAAGGGCAGCAAGATCTCCGGAAAGCTCAACTTCGAGGGTACCGTTCGCGTCGACGGCCGCGTGGATGGCGAGATCCACGCCAAGGACACGCTGGTGATCGGCGACACCGCCGAGGTCACCGCTGAGATTCATGCCACCACGATCGTCGTTCGTGGGCTCGTGCGCGGCGATATCCACGCCAGCAAGAAGGTCGAGATTCGCGCCCCGGGCAAGCTCTACGGCAACATCCTGGCACCTGCGCTGGTCATCGAAGAAGGCGTGATCTTCGAGGGCAGCTGCACGATGGAAAACCTGGGGGCCAAAGCACAAGCCCAGGTGAAGCCGCTCGGTCGCAAAGAGGAGACGGCTACGGTCGCCGAGCGCACCGCACCCACCGCCAAGGAAAGCGTCGGCTGAGCGATCTCCGCCGGGCGCCGTTCGGGCGCCCGGCGCGTCCATCCACGAGGCCCCACCGGAAGCGCGCCTCGACCGGACTCAGTCGGTGTCCGTGTTGGTTTGACGCCCTCCCAGCGCTGTGCTATCCCGGCCCGTCTTCGGGTCGAGCGGGCTGGTCGCAACCGCCCGCGAACTCAAGCAAAAGCAGCTTCCTCGCCGAGCCCCGCGAGGCACCGCGTCGAGTGACGCGATCGCCGAACCCGGGGCCCGCGCAGCGGAACCGAGCCGGTCCCGCCACAGGGAGCCAAAGTCACGCGCCCCGGAGCGCGTGACGACGGGGCGACGAGATGCCGAGCTGGGACGTCCTTGCTCCCCACGTCGGGCCAGTC
>CAYUSL010000289.1:0-8063 GCA_964447125.1 uncultured bacterium
GAGGGACCGACGGCCCACCAGCCGCTTGGCGCGTTGGACTCCACGCTCGCCGTCGATCTCTCCGCGAGCCAGCGGCGAGCCGCGAGCGCAGCGAGGCGACTTGGGGGTGGGGCCCCGGCCGAATTCACTTCGGCCGGGGCGGGGGTCTGGAACAGACCCCCGAGGAAGATGCTGCCGAGGCCGCGGAAGGTCTCCACGCCCTCCCGGAATCTCTCCCGGTGCCGGCGGCACCGCACGAGCGCAGCGAGTGGCTTGGGGGTGGGGCCCCGCAAAAACCACGCTTTTTGCGGGGCGGGGGTCTGGAACAGACCCCCGAGGAAACACCGCCAAACCGCTTCGTCGTAGGCGACGTGAAGCAGTCGATTTACGGGTTTCGGCATACGGATCCCGGGCTCTTCCTCGCGCGTCTCGCGGCGCACCGCAACGACCACACCGGGTGCGCGATCACGCTCAGCGCCAACTTCCGCAGCAGGCGCACGATCGTCGACGCGGTGAACTTCGTGTTTCGCCAGATCATGAGCGAAGGCGTCGGTGGGATCGCGTACGACGGCGATGCGGCACTTCGCTACGGCGCCGAATACCTCGCCGGCGTGGGTGCGCAGGGCGGATCCAGTGAACACGCGGCGGAAGCGGATGCGCCTGTCGAGCTCCATCTCGTCGAGCGCGGCGATGCACCAGACCCAGCCGACGACGCGGACGAGGGTGAGGGCGCGAGCGACGGGGCTCTCGGCGGCGAAGAGCCGGCGGGCGATTTCGATCGCTGGCTCGCCGAGGCGACCGCCGCCGAGCGAGAGGCCATCGTCGCTGCCACGCGAGCGCGCACCCTCGTCGAGGGGGACGCGGCGGCGGGACTCGCACCCGCTCGCGTGTGGGAGCGCATCGACGGCGCGTGGGTGAGCCGCCCCGCACGCTACGGCGACGTCGTGGTGCTGATGCGCTCGGCGCGCCACCGGGCGCCGTCGTTCGTGAGCGTGTTCCAGAGCTTCGGCGTGCCGTTCCACGCCGACGTCGGCACCGGGTGGTTCGCGGCCACCGAGATCGAGAACCTGCTGGCATTGCTCGCAATCCTGGAGAATCCGCGCCAAGACATCCCGCTGGCGGGGGTGTTGCTCTCGCCCCTCGGCGGCTTCCGCGCCGTGGACCTCGCTCGTATGCGGCTCGCGGATCGCGACGGCGATTTCGTCGACGCGGTGCGGGCGTCCGCGTCGGGGGACGGGACGCTCGACGAGCCGATCCGCGCCCGGCTCGACACGTTGCTCGCGCGCATCGACGAGTGGCGCACCGCCGCGCGACGCGGCCCGCTGTCCCGCTTGGTGTGGCGGATCTACGCCGAGACCCGCATCGTGGACGTCGCCGGCGCGATGCCCGGGGGTGCCCAGCGGCGCGCCAACTTGCTCGCGCTCTTCGACCGCGCTCGCGAGTTCGACCACTTCGCACGCCAGGGGTTGGCGCGGTTCCTCGCGTTCATCGCCAAGCTGCGCGAGCGTGACGAAGAGCTGGGTTTGCCCGCGACCCTCGGCGCCGGCGACGACGTGGTGCGGTTGCTCACGGTCCACCAATCGAAGGGCCTCGAGTTCCCGTTCGTGATCGTGGCCGGCCTGGGCAACGAGTGGAACGACCGGGACCTCGAGGGCGACGTGCTCTTCCATCGCGAGCTCGGGCTCGGGCTGCGCGTCGTCGATCGTGACCTCGCGGCGCGCTTCGCGTCGCTCGCGCACCACGCGGTGCGCGCCGCCGGTGCAGCGAGCTTGCGCGCGGAAGAGATGCGCATTCTCTACGTGGCGCTCACGCGGGCGCGCGAGCGGCTGATGCTGATCGGCTCGGCGCGTGACCTCGCCAACGAGCGCGCCCGCTGGGTCGCGAGCGCCGGTCGTGACCCCGAGCGTTTGCCCGAGGCGTGGGTTGCGAGCGCGGCGCGGCCGCTCGACTGGCTCGTCCCGGCGCTGGCTCGCCACCCGCAGGCCGGAGCGGTTCTCGGCGAGGGCGCTGCTCCCGCGGCGGCCCGCGCGGCGGAACCTTCGCGCTGGTCGATCCGGTGCTGGACGAAGGCCGAGCTCGCGCGCTCCGTCCCGAGCCCTGCCGCATCAGCGTCGACCGCCGTGCCCAGCGACTGGGCGGGAGTAGCGGCACTCGAGCCACGGGCCTTCGGTCACGTCGGCAGCGCTGCCGTGGAGCGCGAGTGCGCGGAGCTCGCGAAGCGATTTGCGTGGACGTATCCGCGCGCGGCGATCAGCGGGCGATTCGCCAAGATGAGCGTGACCGAGCTCAAGGCGCGTTTCGCCGCCGGTGTGCCCGCGGACGAGGACGCCGCCGAGCTGGAGGCGTCGCGGATCGAATGGCCGGTGCCCAAGCGCGGGCGGGCTCGTGCGGGCAGTCGCGCGCCTCGCTCGCGCACCCGTAGCGAAGGGGGTGCGACGTCCGTCACCGCAACCGCGACCGAGCGCATGAGCGAGCGCCCGCGGTTTCTCGATAGCTCGAAGGGCTCGCGGGGCGCCGTGGACGCGGGCATCGCCACCCATCTAGCGCTGCGGCATCTGGCGCCCGCCGCTTGGTCGGATGCCACCGCTGCGTCCACGGCGATTGCGGAGTTGGTGGAGCGGCGGGTGCTCACACCCGAACATTGCGCGGCGATCGATCTCCGCGCCATCGTCGCCTTCGGTGGCTCGGAGCTGGGCAGGCGGCTCGCCGCGCGACCGGAAGCCCTGCGACGCGAGCTGCCCTTCACCCTCGGCCTTCCCGCGGGCGAGGTGCATCCATCGATCGCTGATCAACCTGGCGCCGACGACCGCATCGTCGTACAAGGCGTGATCGACCTTCTGGTGGAGGTCGAGGATCGAAGCGGCTTCCTGCTTCTCGACTACAAGACCGACCGTGTGGCCGCGGCCGAGGTGACGCTCGCGGCCGAGCGCTACCGCGGTCAGATGGCGCTCTACGCTCGCGCCGTCACGGCGATCTTCCACCGACGCGTGGTCGAGTCCTGGCTTTGCTTCCTCACGCCGGGTGTTGCGCTCAGGATCTGAGCCGCGCGCGCCGGAACACGCGCACCCCGAGTGCGAGCGCCAGCACCATTCCCAGCGAGGGCGCTGCCGAGCCGCCACGCGCCGCACTTCCGCCTGCGGCCGCCTCGGCGAGCGCGGGCGTGCACGCTCCCGGCGTAGCCGGATTGCAGTCGTCGTCGAGGCCGTTGCGTGGGATCTCGGTGGCACCGGGGTGCACGCTGGCGCGGGTGTCGTCGCAGTCGTAGCTGGTCGGCGGATATGGGCAGGTGGTGGCGGGGTAGCCATCGCCGTCGGTGTCGGTGCAGTCAGGCGTCGCGGCGTTGCAGTCGTCGTCGCGAGCGTTGTCCCGGATCTCCGTCATTCCCGGGTTCACGTACGCGCGGCTGTCGTCGCAGTCCACGCCCAGGTTCGGGCAGACCACGTCGTCCCGGTTGCCATAGCCATCCCCGTCCGCATCAGGGCAGGGATCGCAGGCATCGCCGATGCCGTCGAAGTCGTAGTCGGTCTGGTTGGGATCCGCGATGCCTGGGCAATCGTCGAGCGAGTCCGGATAGCCGTCGCCATCGCCGTCGCCAGTGAAGGGCATTTCGAGCGCACCTCGGTCGCAGCTCGCGCCTCCCACTCCGTCGCCATCGAGCGGTCGCGACGTGCCCGCTTGGTCGTCCGCTGGGCACGCGGGATCGTCGCCGGCACTGTCCAACGCCGCCGAGCCGGTGAGCAGCGGGAGCACGTAGGTGCCGAGCCACGGCTGCGGTGTCGCGCCGACCGCGGTGGTCGCGCCCGGTAAGTCGGTGAGGTCGCTCAGGTTGCAGGTAGCGTGCGGCTCGACGTTGAAGCCGGCGCTGACGAAGCCCACGCCCACGCATTGGTCGTCGACGAGTGTGCCGTGCAACGTCGTGGTGGCGGAGGCGCCTGCATTCTCCACGGCGCGATAGCGTGTGGCACTCCCAATGGGAGTGGCGAATCCGTTGCGGGCGATGGTCGCGTAGGTGAGGGTCAATGTGCCGGCGTTGTAGATGCCGTCGCCCGCGCTGGTGTCGGGGTAACCGGAGGTCACCGCGTTTCCCGCCACGGTGGTTTCGTCGATGGTGAGCGCGCCTGCGGAGAAGATCCCGCCGCCTTGACCGCCGGGCCAGAAGCTGCCCGGGCCATCGCCGGTGCGGGCGGAGTTCTGCACCACGGCAGCGTGATCGATCGAGCCACTCGCCGACGCATCGACCAGCAGCCCACCGCCAGCGGGGCTGGCGACGTTCCGGCGCAAAACCGAGTGCTCGATCGTGAACGTGCCGCCGAGGATGCCGATTCCGCCGCCGCGGATGCAGAGGTTCTGTTCCACGGTGGAATCGCCGAGCAACAGTGAGCCGGCCGTCTGGGCGAGACCGCCGCCGACGTCACTCGATCCGTTCCACCACACGGTGGCGCTGCAGAAGTTGGACAGCAGCGCCACGCGGCGCACGGTGAGCGTGGCGCCGTCGTTGAGGACGCCGCCGCCCGATCCGAGCGTGCTGGTGGTCACGCCGCTGTCGCGGATGGTCAGGTCGCGAAGCTCGACCGTCGCCGGGCCGTGCGCGTGGATCGCGCGATCCACGGAAGAGACTCCGGGGATGCCGGCGCGAATGATCGTGGTCGCCGCGCCCGCGCCAGCGATGACGAGTTCGCCGGTGACGTCGAGATCGCCGGTGAGCGAAGCGTCCTCTCCCGCGCCGGCCAGGGTGAGCGTGTAGGTGCCCGCAGGGACCTCGATCACGTCCGCGCCACTGCCGGCGGCGCAACCATCCACGGCCACGTCCCCGTTCGCCGCGAGCACGGCCTCGCGTAGCGTGCAGTTGCCGTTCGGACCGACGGCGAGATCGTCCGCGATGCTGGTCACGGCGATGGTCGCCGCGCGAGCCCGCGAAGGCGCGACCAGCAACCCACTGACGAGCAGCCCGATCGCGAAAACGTCGATCCGCTTCATGCCCATTGCCTCCCATCGAGCTTGCACGACGGTACGCGGCGACAGCGTGTGCGCGCAAGGGAAATGCCCGCCGGCTCGCCAGCGCGGCGTGTCGCGCCGCGCTGTTGACGGTGGGGAGGCCCGCGCCTACTCTCCGGGCTTTCTCCCTCGATTTTCGAGTGTGCGGAGGATCTCGATGCAGCGCGCGATTCGTGCCTGGCTCGCGGGTGTGACGACGGTGGCGGCGATGCTGACCGCGGCGCCGGAGGTGGCTCACGCCGGCAAGGTGAAGATCAAGCTCGCGACACTCGCGCCGCAGGGCTCGGCCTGGGAGAACCTGCTCCTCGAGCTCGCGGAGAAGTGGAAGGAACAGTCGAACGGCGACGTCGAGCTCAAGGTCTACTCGGGCGGCGTCACGGGCAACGAAGGCGACACCGTCACCAAGATGGGCGTCGGCCAGGTGCAAGCGGCGGCCATCACCATCGTGGGCATGCGCAACATCGATCCGGCGCCGCAGGCGGCCGGCGTGCCAGGCCTTCTCACCACCGACGACGAGTTCAACTACGTGGTGGAAAAGATGGAGCCGGTGTGGGAGAAGCGGCTCCTCGACAAGGGCTACGTGGTGCTGTCGTGGGGAGACACTGGCTGGATCCACTTCTTCGCGAAGAAGGCGCTGCACAAGCCGGCTGATGCCGAGGGCGTGAAGATCTTCGCGTGGGCAGGCGATCCGAACGCCGTCGAGGCCTGGAAGGCATCGGGGTTTCAGCCGGTGGTGCTCTCTTCCACCGACATGATGACGTCGCTCACCACCGGCATGATCGAGAGCTTCGCCACCGGCGCGATCATGGCGAACGCCGCGCGCTGGTACGAGCAGGCCAAGTACATGCCAGACATTCCCTGGGGCCGCCTGCTCACGGCGACGCTGGTGAAGAAAGAGTCTTGGGAGAAGGTCGATCCGGCGTTGCAGCCCAAGCTGCTGGAGACGGCCCGCTCGTTCGGCAAGCGCATCAATGCCGAGGTCGGCAAGCTGGAAACGGATTCGATCAAGGCCATGCAGCAAAACGGTCTGGAGGTCATCCACGCCAGCGACGCGGAGCGCGCCGAGTGGGCCACCTTTGCCGAGAAGTCGTGGCCGTCCATCCGCGGCAAGGTCGTACCCGAAGATCAATTCGACATGGTGAAGAAGCTGCGCGACGAGTTCCGGGCCAAAGGCGGCAAGTGAGCCGGGTCGATTGCTGACGGACGCGTGAGCTGATCGTCGCCGAAGGCCGGCTGGGCAAGCCCAGTCGGCCTTTCGCACGCTCGGACGAGGGGAGAACGCACGTGGAAACGACGCACGCCGAACCCACCACCGCAGCCGGACGTGCCATCGCCACCGCCGAGCGGTGGTCGATGGTGGTGATCGTGTTCTTCATGACGCTGCTGCCGGTGTTGGAAGTGCTGGGGCGCGCGATGTTCCGGGCGGGCGTGCCGGGCGGTCTGCTCTACACGCAACACCTGACACTCTGGATCGGCTTCCTGGGGGCGCTCATTGCGACCGGGCAGGGGCGGCATCTCGCGCTCGCCACGGGCGAGCTGATCCCGCCCGGCAAGTTCCGCTACGCGAGCCAGATCTACGTGAACACGCTGAGCGGTGCGGTGGCGGCGCTCTTGAGCTACGCCTGCGCGCGGCTGGTCCAGTCGCAAATGAACTTCACCGGCATCGCCGAGCTGCCCGGTGGCATCAAGGAGTGGGTGAGCCAGCTCATCATGCCGGTGGCGATGGGCTTGGTCAGCCTGCGTTTCGCGTGGCGCGCCAGCGACGACTGGATCGGGCGGGCAATTGCGTTGGCAGGGGTCGCCGTCGGTCTCGGGCTCGGCAAGGTCGAGGACTACGCCGAGCATCTGGTATGGCCGGGAGTGATCGCCATCGGCGTGGGCATGCTGGTCGGCACGCCGGTGTTCGTCGCGATGGCCGGGCTGGCGATGCTCTTCTACTTCGCCGAGGGCACGGCGATCGCTTCGGTGCCCACGGAGACCTACCGGCTGGTCGCGAACCCGTCGCTGCCGGCAATCCCGCTGCTCACGATGGCGGGCTACATCCTCGCCGAGGGCGGCGCGTCCAAGCGGCTGCTCATGCTCGCGCGCGCGTTCTTCGGGTGGATGCCTGGCGGCATCGCGCTGGTGGTGTGTCTGGTGTGCGCGCTCTTCACGACGTTCACGGGCGGCTCCGGCGTGACGATCCTGGCGCTCGGCGGGCTGGTGCTGCCGATGCTGCTCAACGAGAAGTACCCCGAGGGCTTCAGCCTCGGGTTGGTCACGTCGTCGGGCTCGCTGGGGTTGCTCTTTCCGCCCAGCCTGCCCGTCATTCTCTACGCCGTGGTGGCCGGCGCGAGCGTCGAAGAGCTCTTCCTGGCCGGATTTCTGCCTGGTCTGCTGATGCTGCTCTTGGTGGCGGCCTACAGCATCTTCATCGGTGCTCGTTCGCACGCGCCGCGCACGCCGTTCGATCTGCGCGAGGCGGGTCGCGCGCTCTGGCAGGCGAAGTGGGAAGTGGCGATCCCCGCGATGGTGGTGACCGCGATCTTCACGGGCTTCGCCACGATGGTGGAGGCGGCGGCGCTCGCGGTGCTGGCTTCGGTCATCGTGGAGTGCGCGGTGTTTCGCGACCTGCATCCCACCCGCGAGCTGCCGGTGACGATCCATCGCGCGGCCACGCTGGTGGGTGCCGTGCTGATCCTGCTCGGCGTGGCGATGGGGCTCACCAGCTACTTCGTGGAGGCCGAGGTCCCCAAGGCGCTGCTCAAGTGGACGCAGGCGCACATCCACTCGCAGGTGGTGTTCCTGTTGGTGCTGAACGGCGTGCTGCTGGTGCTCGGCAGCGTCTTCGAGATCTTCGCGTCGATCGTGATCCTGGCGCCGCTGCTCGCGCCCATGGCCGTGGCGTACGGGATCGACCCGCTCCACCTGGGGATCGTGTTCCTGGCGAATCTGGAGCTGGGCTTCCTGTTCCCACCGATGGGCCTCAACTTGATTCTGTCGTCGTCGCGGTTCGGCAAGCCGCTCACGCGGCTCTATCGCGAGGCGTTCCCGTTCCTCTGCGTGCTGGCGGTGGGCGTGCTGCTCATCACCTACGTGCCGGCGATGAC